>JBLMZF010000023.1:0-20285 GCA_050258655.1 Deltaproteobacteria bacterium
TACAGCACTTATTTTTTTAGGATTGACGAGCGGCGAAAGCTTCAGCTGTTCAAGACCTGCATTGGCGCGATCACGAAGCGATTGTATATGATCCCTTCCGGTTGCCTCTTTCCGTATGGCCTCGGTTTCATTTTTCGGATGAGTTCCCTTTCCGTACAAGTCGGCCACGAATACGACGAAACCCGCCTGCGCCAGTTGTTCCGCCCGCTGTTTCTCAAACTGCCCGATGCCCCACCAGTCATGCATCAATAAAATACCCGGACGAGGTCCGGAAAGGGAATCGTCATAAGCCAGATATCCTTCCAACTCCGTTTTTTCGTGCGAATACTCTACAGCCGAAGTCTTGACAGCGGCCTGCGAACTTTGGAGGCAGGAAAAAAAGAATAGGAAAGTTAAGAAATACTTCATACGTTCATTATAATTCCACTTGCTTTAATTGCCATGGGGTTACTTCTTTTTTAAGATGATTTATTTCTTCTATAATGATTGCATGAATGAATACGAGAAGATGATCTCCGGGCAGATGTATCTTTCGACTGCCGCCCGGCTGGTGCTTCGCGCCGGTTTGGACGATCCTCTATGCCCTGATGGGAATCTCTGCCTTTCTTGAGGTGTATTTATTTTACAACTATCGCTTAACTGCCTTTGGTCGATCGTCTTTTTCGGGGGCAGGTCTATGTGGGGGGGATTGACGGTCATAGCGCTTTTATGGCTGGCAATAGCCTTTACTATCAGGAAGTTCTGGTTCATCTCAAGAACTGCCGCCGTTTTGCTCATCCCGTATATCGCATGGGTAAGCTTCGCGCTGATACTGAATGTCTCGCTGGCGCGGCTTAATCCATCTTGCCAGTGGTTTTGTTCTGCCGGATAAACTTATTTTCCCGTCCGGTTTCCGCATGGTAGAATAAAGTCTATGGCACTTGTCAGTTTACAGGAAGTTAATCTTGCTTTCAGCGGTCCGCGCATCTTCGACGGCCTGGATCTTCATGTAGAGGCCGGGGAGCGCGTCGCGCTGCTCGGCCGAAACGGCGCCGGCAAGACCACTTTAATGAAAGTGCTGGCCGGGCAGCAGCAGGTCGATGAAGGAAGGGTGACCTGGCAGAAAGGGCTCCAGGTAGCTTTCCTGCCGCAGGAAGTGGCTCCGGATATCAGCGGCAGTGTATTCGAGAATGTCCTTTCGGGATTAGGTCCGCGCGGCGGGCTTTTGAACCGCCATCATCAACTTGCCCACCGTCTGCAGACCGAACATACCCCCGAATTGATGCGCGAACTCGATGATCTGCAGGCCGAACTTGACCATACCGGCAGCTGGGATGTGAGCCGGCAGGTCGAGGAGGCCATCGCCAGGATGAAACTCGATCCGGACAGGGATTGCCGTGAGTTATCAGGCGGGCAAAAGAGACGGATGCTGCTGGCCAGGGCGCTGGTATGCAAACCCGATCTTCTCCTTCTCGATGAGCCGACGAATCACCTGGACATCGATTCGATGCAGTGGCTGGAAGAGTTCATCCTCGATTATTCCGGGACTGTTTTCTTTGTGACGCATGATCGCATGTTCATGGAGCGGCTGGCGACGAGGATCATCGAACTTGACCGCGGGAGGATCTTCAGCTGGTCATGCGATTATAAGACTTTTCTGGGGCGTAAACAGGCGGCGCTGGATGTAGAGGCGGCGGAGTGGGGGCATTTCGACAAGAAATTGGCCGAGGAAGAGGTCTGGATACGCCAGGGGGTCAAGGCACGGCGGTGCCGCAATGAGGGCCGGGTCAAGGCGCTGGAACGGCTGAGGGAAGAGAAGAAAGCCCAGCGCAAGGAGATCGGACAGGCGCGGATGCGCGCGCAGGAGGTCGACCCCTCGGGGCATCGCGTGATCAAGGTCTCCAACCTCGGTTTCTGGTACGGAGAGAGACTCCTGATCAAGGATCTCACCACCCAGATCATGCGCGGCGACAAGATCGGTGTGATCGGTCCCAATGGCAGCGGTAAGACAACGCTGCTGAGGCTTCTGCTGGGCAAACTCGCTCCTTGCAAAGGTAAAGTAAGCCATGGAACAAATCTGCAGGTGGCGTATTACGACCAGTTCCGCGAACAGCTGGAAGAAGAAAGGACCGTTGCCCAGAACGTAAGCGGCGAATCGGATACGATCCTTATCAACGGCAAGCCCAGGAATATCATCGGGTATCTCCAGGATTTTCTCTTCACCCCTGACCGCGCCCGCACTCCGGTCAAAGTCCTTTCAGGAGGAGAGCGCAACCGTCTTTTCCTTGCCCGGCTTTTTACCAGGCCTTCGAATGTCCTGGTAATGGACGAGCCCACCAACGATCTGGATATCGAGACGCTTGAGCTGCTGGAGGAGCTGCTGTTGGAGTACCCCGGGACACTGCTTCTGGTCAGCCATGACCGTAGCTTCCTGAATAATGTCGTAACGTCTACAATGGTCCTCGAGGGCGACGGGCAGGTCAACGAATATCCGGGAGGGTACGACGATTGGTTGAGCCAGAGAAAACCGGCAGGGCCGCCGCCCGCAGTGAAAACAAAGGTCCCTAAAGAGATCCGGCAGGAGAAACGTAAACCGGAGGTCCCGCGGAAGCTTTCTTTTAAAGAGAGGCGTGAATTGGACGGCTTGCCGGCACGTATTGAAAAACTGGAAGCGGAGCAGAAAGGGATCTATGCCCTCCTGGCGGATCTTGCTTTTTATCAAAGAGAGCCTGAAGAGATCCAGAGGGCCAGGGACAGGTCGAAAGAGCTGTCGGAGGAGCTCCAGAGGGCATATCAGCGCTGGGAGTATCTTGAGGATCTGGCCTGAAGAATCTTTTTTCCCGGTTTTTGGGGAATTCAGTGTATAATATAGAGTCGGAGGGAAATAAAAATGAGAGAGAACTATTCGTTCAAAAAACGTCAGCGAGAGCTGGCGCAGAAAAAGAAGAGGGAAGAAAAGCTGCAAAGAAGGCTGGAAAAGAAAAAACTGCCCAGCGAGGCAGAGACAGCGACGCAACAGGATACAGGCGAACAGCCGGTATCACAATAAGCGAGGAGTAAAAATGGGTTACCAGGGTTCTTACGGAAACAAGGAAATGCATAAAGCCACGTGCGCTGACTGCAAGAAAGAATGCGAAGTCCCCTTTAAGCCGAGAGAGGACCGTCCCGTATACTGCAAGGATTGTTTCAACAAGCGCAGGAACGAAGGGCGTTAAAAGGACATAGAGGGATTCAATGCGTAAAGCCCTGACCGTTAATTCGGTCAGGGCTTTTTTTATTAACAGGTGAAACAGCCATACCAGTGGAAAAAAATCAGAAAAATGCGTGCTTCGCCCATTTACTTTCGAAAGCTGAAAAAGTAAATTATAAAGAAAGCTTGAAAAACGCCAATGGACATAGTATTCATCGAGCCCAGACAAGGCAGCGCTAACTTTTTCAGCCGTTTGCACATGCCGCTCCTGGGTCCCATATATCTGGGGACGATCCTGAAGCAGCGGGGGCACCGGGTAAGGATCTACAACGAGAACTTCTGCCGCCCGGATTATTCGCGTCTGGAAGCGGACCTTATCGGTATCTCCATACTTTCTTCCACCTCAAGGCGGGGCTATGAGATAGCCCGTCTGTTCCCGAGGGAGAAAGTCATCTTCGGCGGCGTTCACGCCAGCCTTCTTCCCCGGGAGGCGCTGCCTTTTTGCAGGCAGGTGGTGACCGGCGAGGCGGAAACGGTGATCGCGGATGTCGTTGAGGGAAGACGCACGGAGCCGATAGTCGAAGGCGTGGCCGTGGAAGACCTCGATAGCCTTCCAATACCGGATTTCTCCCTCGTCTGCGGCCTGCCGCGCTCCATGCGCGTTCAGCCCGTTTCCACCTCCCGCGGGTGTCCTTCCGACTGCAGTTTCTGCTCGGTTACCCGGGTTTTCGGGCAGAAGTACCGGTTCCGTTCCGCACAGAGCATAGTAAAGGAATTGGAGAAGTCGATACGGGGAGAGATATTTTTCTGCGACGACAATTTCTGCTCCGACCGGAAACGCCTGCTGGTGTTGATGCGATCGATCCCGGAGATGAAAAAGAGGTTTTTGTGGACCTGCCAGGCACGCTGCGAGGCGGGGAGGGATGAAGAGTTGGTTAAGTCTATGAGGAGGGCCGGATGCAGAGTTGTCTGTCTCGGCCTCGAGTCCGTGAGCGACGCGACCCTGAAAATATATAACAAGCGCCAGAGCGTGGAAGGGATAATCTCGGCGATCAAGGGATTTCACAGGCACGGCATCAAGATACACGGGATGTTTGTCCTTGGCTCAGAACATGATGACGCCGAAACTGCGAATGCCACGCTCGATTTTTCTCTCCGTCACGGGATCGATACGATCCAGGTATCCGCGCTCACCCCGTTCCCCGGGACGCGGGTGTACGAAGATCTGACAGCCAAAAAAGCGATCTTTAGCCGGGATTGGAGCCTTTACGACGGCCTTCATGTCGTATTCTCGCCTGAGCGGATTTCACCGCTTAAACTGCAGCAGGATATAATAAAGATCCATTCGGCTTTTTATTCCCTGGGCAGCGCCTTTTCGCTTTTTCTGCGCTTCCATATCCGCGACGCCCTGTTCCGTTTAATGGGACGGGGCATGGTTAAAGAATGGTATTCGGTGAACAGGGGACTTCCATGGCTGTCCCGTTCCGTTTAAATCTCTGTCTTGATGCATAAGAAATGGCAGCTGGCGGCCGTCTTGCTGCTGATCCCGTTGCCATTAAAGGCGCAAGAGCAGACAAGAGAGTTCGCTCCGCCCATCATCCGGGAACCGGGTAAATGGGCGGTCAGCTCCTATTACGATCGCTCTACCGTAAAACTCAGGCAGCGTGAAGGCAATTGGGCCGTCCTGGCGAACACTGCCACTTACGCCCCCAATGACCTGCTGACGGCATATGTCTCGGCGAACCTCGTGGATTTCTTCCGTAATGTGGACTCCGCCGGAGACCTCGGCGCGTATCTGAAGTTCAAGGATGCGGCCTATCTGCGGGCGGAGATAGGGTTCGGGGGAGATGTCGATTATATCTACCACTTCCAGACAAGACTGGAATATGAGCATAGACTGTTCGGCAAGATGTTCTGGCAGACAGGAGCCAGGTACCTGGACCTGACAAAGAACGACGTTTATACGGCCTACCCCGGATTGATCTATTATTGGGGCGGCAAGAACTATGTTACCGCGTTCTATCACTACGTTTATACTCAGGACTTTAGCGGCGCCGAATGGGTCTCCGCTCGCGGGAATTGCGCGATCACAAAACGCCTGAGCGTCTGGCTGGGTGCGGCGAGAGGCAACAGGATATATAATATCGAACTTTTACCTTCATCAAAGCAGCAATACGGTTACCTTTACCTGGGCGGCCTGGACCTGAAAATATCCAGGGGGGTGGATATAAAGCTGGGTTATTCCTATGCAAGGCAAAAGCCCACTGTGACGAGGCACGGTATCCAGGCAGGCGTGCTCGTTGAATTCTGAAGGAGGAGCTATGACACAAAAAACCGTCGTTCTTCTTACCGCGGGTCTGGCGCTGCTTATTACCGGTTGCGCGACGATCAAGAAAAATGAAGCAAAGAACAAGATAGACCTGATGACGGCTGCCGGGTTTATCCCGAAATACGCGGATACGCCGGAGAAAAAGGCTAAACTGGATTCCCTCGATCCGCTTAAAGCCCACACGTTCGTAAAAGACAACGAGACATTCTATGTTTTTCCCGACCCCGAAGGCTGCAATTGCGCGTATGTAGGCAATCAGGCCCAGTACGCGGAATACAGGCGGCTCGAGCAGGAACAGAACCTCGCCCAGGAACAGATCCAGGCAGAGAACTGGTCCCAGGATAACCCTCCTTACTGGGGCTGGGGTTATTCCAATCCTAATCCGGAGCGGGGCGGTTCCTTTTCCCCGGGCCGCGGTCCATCCGGATCGTATCAGTAACAGAGGGAGTAAGGACAGGAAAAACAGGAATCGGGACAGTATATGCCGGAAGAAAAGGAGTAAAATAAGAAATTGACCTTTTCCATTAAATAATTCCCTCATGCTCGTATCAAAACATCACGGAAGGATGCGCTTCAGGGCAAAAGCCGTCAGGAAGATTTCCGAGATCCCCGCCAGCGATTGGAACAGGGTCTTTCCCGACGTCCCTGAGAACTATGCATTTTTCCGTACCCTTGATGAGTCGGATTTCGACCAGTTCTCTTTTTTTTACATTATAGTTTATGACGGCGGTACGCCTGTGGGCGCTGCGGCCTGCTTCCTGACCGACTACTCGCTGGACACAAGCATAAGCGGACCCCTGAGGCGTATCACCAACCGCGCCAAGAAGCTGATGCCCGGCATCTTCAGCCTGAAAGTCCTTGTCTGCGGCATACCGATGGGACAGGGAAGGATAGGCATCAGCGGTGAGGAGGAGCCGGTACTGAAGGCGATATTACGCTGCATGGAAAGATTGGCGAGGAAGAACAGGGCGGCGATCATCGCGTTCAAGGACCTCGGTAAAAGTTACGCGAGGATGTCCGACTTCCTGCTTAAATCGGGATTTAAGAAGTTTGAAAGTCTCCCCACGACTGAAATGGATGTCCGTTTCCGTGATTTTGAGGAATATCTGAAGACGTTGAGCGGCTCAACGCGTTATGACCTGCGCAGAAAATTCAAGAAAGCGGAAGAAACTGTCAACATAGACCTTGAGATAACCGGAGAACTTGACGATGGACAGCTTGCGGATGTCTACAGGCTTTACCTCAATACAGTCGAAAAGCACGAGCTGGGGTTCGAGGTGGTTCCTCCCGGATTTTTTAAGAACATCTCAAAGAACATGCAGCAGAACGCAAGGTTCTTCTTATGGAAGATCGACGGGAGGATCGTCGCCTTCCTGCTGGGGCTCCTTTCAAAAGACCTCTTCATCGATTATTATATGGGGCTCGACTATTCTGTGGCACTGAAGTATCATCTCTATTTCCTGAAGTTCCGCGACACAATGAAATGGTGCATAAGCAACAACGTGAAGAAATATGAGATGGGCATAACCGGATACGAGCCCAAGAAGAGACTGGGTTTTGATTTCATCCCGCTGTATCTCTACGTAAAACTGCGTAACCGGGTGTTCCGGCCGCTGTTCGACGCTGTATGCCCGCTGCTCAAATTCGATAATTTCGATCCGATATTGAAACAAATGACCCATGAGGACTAGCCGGTTGACGCTGGGGATATTTCTCCTGATCGTAATGAATGATATCGTGGATACGGCGGCTCAGTTGATCATGAAAGGGGGGCTGGCGCAAACGGGCATTTCCAGCGTGGGCGCCAATAATGCCCTTGAATTCATCCTGAAAAACGCGTCTTCGCCATTGGTCTGGCTCGGTATCACCGTGTATGCCGCAAATTTTGTCATATGGATCCTCATCCTCTATAAGGTCGACTTGAGCATAGCCTTGCCTATAGGAAGCACCTCGTACATTTTCGTCCCGATAGCTGCCGTGCTGTTTCTGCATGAACAAGTGAACCTTGCCCGATGGGTAGGCACCCTGAGCATCGTGCTGGGGCTGTATTTCCTGTCACTCCCATGTTCAAAATAATAATCCTTGTATTGATCGCGGAGATCTTCACAGCGACGGGCCATGTATTTTTTAAAAAGGCGGCGAATGCTTTGGAATTCTATGATTTCCGGTCGATAGCTTCCGGCTTCGGTTTCCTGAGCGCTGTCCTCAAGAGACCTTCTGTCTGGATCGGTTTCCTCGCTATGGCAGCCGGCCTTGTTGTGTGGCTGGTTGCTCTTGCCGAGGGGGAATTAAGCGTGGTATTCCCGTTGGGCAGCATACAGTTCATCCTGGTCCTGTTCTCGGCCCACACATTCCTCAATGAAAGGATAAGCCCGGCAAAGCTCCTGGGCACCCTCCTGGTCGTGTCCGGCATTATCCTGATCACCAAGAGCTAGGGACCTTCGGCTTCCAAATGAAGAATAACCCGGATAAACTCATCGAGATATTTTCGGTGACGCTTTTATTCCTCGCGACCTCCGCCTCGGCCTGGAGCTCTTATCAGGCGTCGGTATGGAGCGGCGATCAGGTCCAGTACATCGGCCAGATGTCAAAGGCAAGCGCGGATGAGGTGCGGTTGTCAGCCGCAGCCGGGCTGAAGCAGAATGTCGATATCGGGACAGAAGCCATTTTCATGCGTTTCCGGCCGGAAATGAAGAAAGCCGTAGAAGCCTGGCTGGCAACCCGCCCCTTTGAGAACCCTGACGCGCCGCAAGGGCCGTTGGCCATGAAGGAATACGGGTATTCGGAAGCTGTTAAAGCGCAAAAACAGAGCGATTTCTCCGACAACCTGTTTGAAAAGGCAAAAGAAGCGAATATAGTCTCCACGGATTATATCCGGTTCAATCTGGTGTTGGCTCCGCTGATCTTTATCGGGGGCGTACTGCCCAGGTTCAGATACCGGGGAGTGAAGGCCTTTGCCTTCCTCTTCAGCTTTTCCATCCTTTTCATCTCGCTGTTCAGGCTGTTCCTGTTGCCCATAAGGCATTAGCGGGTCGACCAGTCCGGCAAGACGGTGGAGTTTATCATCTCGATGTAGAAAAAAGTCACTATAAAGGAGAATTGAGGCCGGGGGAGGCAATAGGCATCAGTAGTAAAATAACTATATCGCTTTTTTTAACTATTAATAACAGCATTGTAAAAGACTTGGAAAGTTAACGGAGGGTTCCGATGGATGTCATGGAAGAATTGGAGAAGTATCTGCTGAACGAAGTCGCGGTTGAAACGGCCCTGGAGTCCCTGGCGCCCGACGATGACCTTCTGATGCAGGGGATCATCGACTCCATGGGGATCGTGCAGTTGACGGAGTTCATGGAAAAGAGATTCGGGATCCGGGTTATGGATGATGAGATGGTCCCGGAAAATTTCCAAAACCTAAGGGCGCTGGCAGATTTTGTCGAAAGGAAAGCCCGCGTAAATATTTTGATACGAGGATAAAAGGGCTGCGGATGGAATTCGATTTCACCCCCCAGCAGCTGGAATTGAAAGACGGCACGATCAGATTCGCCCGGAAGGAACTGAACGAGGATGTGATTTCCAGGGATAAAGCCGGCGTGTTCTCCAGGGATCTCTGGTGTAAGTGCGCGGATTTCGGGATCCAGGGACTGCCTTTCCCCGGTGAATTCGGCGGCTCGTCCTCCGATATCATGACCACCCTACTGGTAATGGAGGGCCTGGGCTACGGCTGCCGGGACAGCGGACTCGTCTTTTCCCTTAACGGTCAGATGTGGACCGTGCAGTTCCCGATCCTGCGCTTCGGAACTCCGGAACAAAAAAGCAAATATCTCCCCCGGCTTTGCTGCGGCGAGTTGATCGGAGCCAACGGCATGACGGAACCCTCCTCCGGTTCGGACTCATTTGCCTTGAGCACGACGGCAAGGCGCGAGGGGGATCAGTATGTCCTGAACGGGACCAAGACCTTTATCAGTAACGCCCCGGTCGCCGATATGTTTCTCATTTACGCCACTGTTGACAAGACCAAAGGGTTCATGGGCGTCACGGCTTTTATCGTCGATAAAGATACGCCGGGCCTGAAAGTAAGCAAGGCCATCGACAAAATGGGATTGAAGACCTCGCCTTTGGCCGAGATCGTCCTGGAGGATTGCCGTGTCCCGGCAGGAAATCTCCTTGGCAGAGAGGGGAACGGGGCCGCGGTCTTCAATGACGCGGTCGATTGGGAGAGGAGCTGTATGCTGGCCTGCGATATAGGTCTCATGGAGCGGCAGCTGGAGGAGTGTGTCAAGTATGCCAGGGACCGCCGGCAGTTTAAAAAGCCCATCGGTAAATTTCAAGCCGTCTCCCACAAGATCGCCGAGATGAAAGTCCGCCTGGAGACCGCCCGCCTGATCTTATACAAGGTGGCCTGGTCGAAAAAGACCCGGGACAAGACCGGAATGGAGGCCGCGATCGCCAAGCTTTATGTCAGTGAATCGCTGGTCAAATCGTGCCTCGATGCGGTCCAGATCCACGGCGCCAGCGGCTATGCCACAGAATATGAGCTGGAGCGCGATTTAAGGGATTCCGTGGCGAGTACCATTTATTCCGGCACGAGCGAGATCCAAAAGAACATTATCGCCCATTATCTGGGACTTTGAATATGGACAAGCTGATCAGGAATGACTGGCGTTACGACCCCGGGGAACCGTTTGCCCGCGCCCGGATACTCAGCCACGAGGTCCATCCCGAGGGACTGGACGTCGAGCGGGTCAGATTCTTCACGGCCGGTGAACTTACCCTGAATCCCAGCCGTGGTCACATCGTAAGCTTTTTGAGCGGAAGCGCGAAGCTTCATCTCAAGGTCCAGGCGCAGGAAAGTCTTGACCTGGAGAAGGGCATACATCTTTATATCCCACCCGGACTCGGGAGTGTCCTGGAAGCCGAAGCGGGGACCGAGCTCTTGTGCGTATGCAGTCCGTCGGCAGCGGCGGCTGCCGGTAAAAAGCTTTTGCTGCGGGATGAGGCGTTCCTCGCGGCCTGCGCCTCGGGAGCGCATTCGTTCCGCTGGATATTGACGCCGCAGTACCTGAGCCGCCGGATCTTTCTGCGCCATGATGCCACTTTGCTTTCCCGATCCGGGCAGCCGGTTTCCTGGTTCCACACCACCATGTTCGATGTCTTGGGCCTTCCCCCTAATGCGGAAGGGGAGCCTGTCTTCAAGATGTCCTACAACTCCCGCACCGAAGTCAACGTTTGTTATGATGTTGCAGGAAAGGCGCGTGTCCGTATGGCGCTGCATCCCTATCGTGAGACCGGACAACTCTGGGGGCCCTGGTCAGAGCTGGATGGCGAGGCGACATATCACCTGAACGAACCCTCCGGCGGCCCGGAAGAAGAGCGTCATATCGATGAAGCAACGCAGATGCCGCAGACTTTACGCAATAAACACGAGGTCTCGATCGTCGGTGGGCATGTGTCGCTTTTCTGTCTGTTCGATCCCGCTCCCGTGGGGATCGAGCGGCACCAACCCGGCGAATACAGCGACTATGAGCCGTTGCCGAAGCTGCTCGGCACAAAGCTTTACGAAAACTACCTGCGTGAGATCGTGCGATACGATGAAATGGTAGACCGGCTTTCCCTGGCCAGGGCCAGGGGCATGCTGAAAGACCTGCACGGTACGCCGGTCTGGGAACTTTACCTGCAGAGCCTCAGGGCCCAAATGACCATCGAAGAAGACATTATGGATAAACTGGCTTTGGAAGGCCGGGGACGCGAGCGTATCCTGGCGCGCTGGCTGGTCACGGGAAAGGAACATAAACATGGCGTTTCTGTTGCACCAAATATTGTCTGAGACCGCGGCCGCGTATCCCGATAACAAAGCCGTGATCTTCAATAATGGATCAATGACTTATTCTGAGTTGGAGACCGCTTCTGACCGGCTGGCTGATTTTTTAGTGCGATCCGGCGTCAGACGGCTGGACCGGGTAGGGATCTATATCCCGCGCTCAATAAACTCGATCATCGGGATATGTGCCATACTCAAGGCCGGCGCCATGTATGTTCCCATAGACCCGTTTTGCCCTGAAAGCCGTATTACCTATATTCTCGACAAGTGCGGGATAACTTATCTCATTTCCTCCCGGGAGATGCTTGCCCGGATAACCAAGGTCTTTTCCGGAGAGACGCCGCTAAAGAAGGTCCTGATGATCGACGGATATCATCAGAAAGCCGCCGGGAAAAGGCCTGATGTCAGCGTTGCCGAGACCGATCCGGCTTACATTTTATTTACCTCCGGTTCGACGGGGAACCCGAAGGGAGTGATGCTGAGCCATCGCAACGCGTTAACATTCATCGATATGGCGTGCGATTTCTTTACTATGACCAGCGCGGATGTCTTTTGCAACATTTCACCGCTGCAAAGCGACATGTCCGTGTTCGATATTTATGTGGCTTTTAAGGCCGGCGCCGCTCTGGCGATCGTGCCCGAGAACATCGCCATGTTCCCATCGAAGGTGGCGGAGTTTGTCCAGAATAACAGGATCACGGTGTGGAATTCAGTGCCTTCCATGCTTGCTTTGCTGGCGAATCTCTCCAATCTGGCCGCGTTTGATCTCTCCTCCTTAAGGCTCGTTCTGTTCGCGGGAGAAGTTTTCCAGGCCAAATACCTGAGGCGGTTGATGGAGCACATTCCGGCGGCAAAATTCTATAATATTTACGGGCAGACCGAGGCCAACTCTTCTACCTATTACCTGGTCGATAGAGCGCCGGACGAAGACGGCAGCCTGATCCCGATAGGAAAACCTTTCCCTGGTTTTGAGGTCTTTGCCCTGGATGAAAGCGGAAAGAAAATATCGGGGTGCGGGAGTAAGGGGGAGCTCTTTGTCCGATCGCCTGCGGTGGCTTTAGGTTATTGGCGGGAGCCGGAGAAAACGGGCGAGAAGTTCGTCCGAAACCCCTTGGACCCGGCATCAGACGAGATTGTTTATCGGACCGGCGACATGGTCAGATTGGATGAGCAGGGGGATTATGTATTTTGCGGCCGGGTCGACCACATGATCAAAAGCCGCGGCTACCGGATCGAATTGGGGGAGATCGAAACGGTTTTAGCCAGCCATCCTCTGGTCGAGACCGCGGTGGTCGTTCCGATCCCTGATGACCTGATCGGCAACCGGATCGCGGCGGTGATAGTTCCCTGCAAAGGCAGTTGCCTAAAGAAAGAAGACATAGTAAGGAACTGCGCCAGACAGCTGCCCAAGTATATGTTGCCGGATATACTGATCTTTAATGATTCTTTACCCACGACTTCTTCCGGCAAACCAGATAGAAGAAAACTGTCCGAATCGCTGCGCGAAAATGAAGCCCTTTCAGGGCAAAAGTGAAGGAGATATGCCGATGGGCGAGTTGCAGATCAAACTCCAGCGGATCAAACAATATGCCTGCCGGTTCGGCGTCAGGAAAACCGTTATCAAAGCGATCAAGGCCGTGTGTTCCTCTCTGCTGTATGAGCATCGTTCCCATATAATCTTGCAGAAAGATCTGGCCGAAGAAGTCAGGTTTACAGGGAGCCGTAACAATAAAATAAGAATACAAAGGATAGAAGAAAGTCATTTCGGAATCTTGAAAGAACTGGGCGAAAGATGGGATTATAAAGTCCTGGCTTTCGCGGCCATCCATGATTATTTTGAACGCGGTTATCCCGGCTTCCTCGCTTTTCTTAACGGCGAGATCATCGGATCCATCTGGTGGATCGATGGAAGCTTCGATCACCCGGACCTTTTGACGTTTAACATAGAGCTGGAGGAAAACGACATGTACGGTTTTAACTTTTTTATCCCTCCCGAGCACAGAGGAAAGGCAAACGCGGTGGAATTCCTGCACATGGTCTTCCTGGCTTTAAAGGAGCTCGGTTACCAGCGGTTCTGGGGTGTGGTCGATCCTCAAAATATCTCGGCGAGATGGCTTTATAAGCTGGTTGGCTTTAAGGACATTAAAAAGATCAGCCAGTTCAGATTTTTACATTTCTTTTTGATCATGGACAAGACGATATATTTAAAGAGTAATCGAAAATACGTATATATCCCTTTTGATTTCCGGGCTGTTTTCCCCTTCCGGATGAGCTGGTCTTTGAACGCAAGAACACCCCTCACAAGGGATAAACTCTATTTCCCGCTGCCAGCAGCAGATCCTGGTCGTAAAACCAGTCCTGTACCGGTCGAAGCACGGCTTAACCAGGAGAGCGGCCTGGCCAAACGCCAGGATAAACTTCAGTCTTTATGAAAAATGTCTTTTTGTCAGTGATGGGTATTTTCCTGACAGTATCATTGACAGCGCATGCCCATGCTGAAATGATCGAGGAAAAGGAAGTGCCTCCCGAGGTGATCTCTGCTTTTGAACGGACTTATCCCAACGCGGAAGTGGTCGGCTGTTCAAGAGAAATGCGGGGGGAATCCCTGGTCTTCGAGATCGAGAGCAGGGAGTGCGGCACCCGGAGAGATATTATCTATTCGCCTGATGGTTTTGCTCTGGAAGTCGAGGAAAGCATTGCGCCCGGTGCTCTGCCGGCTGCCGTCAGGAGATCGTTGAGCGTCAAATATCCGGAGGGAAGGATCGCGGCGGCTGAAAGATTCATTACCGGCCATCAGAGGTTTTACGACGTGAATATGGTACAGAACGATGAGAAGCTGGAAGTACGGCTGGATGAGAAAGGAAATATAGTAAAAGTAACCCCATAACCGGCAGTGCCCTTACCCTTAACCTCTTGCGGCGCAAATATGTTGCAGGGGGTTTTTGTTTTGGTAGAATGTGCACATGGCCCGTTCAGAGTTCAAACTGTCACCGGCGGTCCGCAGCCAGGTCAAAGAGCTGGCTGCGATGGTAAAGGAATTCCATCGCGAGGATTCCATCCACTTTCAGCAGAAAAAAGTGGAAGCGGCGCTTCGCGAGCTTATACAGGACAAATGTTCAGGCCGCGTCTGGGTGATAGCTGCCGGCGGCTCGATGATCGGTTATGTCATACTGACCTATGGTTTTTCCATGGAATTCCATGGACGGGACGGACTTCTCGATGAGTTCTTCATCAGGAAACCGTGGAGAGGCGCCGGCATCGGGAGGAAGGTATTGCGGGAAGTGCTCGGGTACGCGCGAAAAGACGGGTTGACGGCTATCCATCTGGAGGTCAGCGCGAAAAAGAAGAATGTGGAGCGGTTTTACGAGTCGATGGGGTTCGAAGTCCGCGATTATTATCATCTTGCGAGTAAATGGCTATGATCTCGAGGGAATTTGAAAGGTTTTCGGTAAACGCCAGGGTGAGGTTCACTCTTCAGGGCGGGGATGCGAAAAGCCTTGAAGGGACCGCAGTGAATTTGAGCATGGGGGGATGCGGTATAGTATTAAAGGAAAGCCCCGCGGTGGATTCCACGATCCAATTTGTCCTCAGCGCCAATGCTTTCTCGCAGTCTTTGACCGGTACAGGCAAGGTCGTCAATGTCACGCCGGTAAATTGCTCGTCTGAGGTCAAAGTGGGCGTAAAGTTCACGCAAGTCGACAGGACATCTGTCATTGATTTTATCAATGCAAGCAAGAGTTTCCTTGCCGCGGAAAGGAAAAGGATCGAAGCGGCAAAGATAAGACGTGCTGGACAAAAGGATATAGGCCCTTTCTAGCTCCTGGTCAATGGATAAGAAGTAAAGTCGTTTTTTTGCGTAAAATATGGTATAATTACGTACCATGACAAAAGATACCATCAAAAAACTTATCGCGAAACGCGATGCTTTTTTCAAAAAGATCAGCGGTCAGGGCATCGCCCTTACCTATGACGACGTACGCCTGACCACCGGCTACTCCGCGATCCTGCCGGACAACATCGACGTCGCATCTAAGTTCTCCAGGAATGTCGGGCTCAAGATCCCTATCGCCAGCGCGGCCATGGATACCGTAACCGAGGCCGGGATGGCGATCGAGATCGCCAAGCTCGGCGGCATCGGCGTCATCCATAAGAACTTCACTGTCCAGGAGCAGGCTGCCCAGGTCGCCAAAGTCAAATACCACCTCAACGGCCTTATCGAAAAACCGATCTGTTTCGATGAGAATACCTCCATTGGCGAGATCCTCACCTATAGGAAAGAGCGGGAATTCGATTTTCATTCCTTCCCGATCATCGACAGCAGGCACCGCCTGGCCGGGATCCTGACCAAGAACGATTTCGACTTCTGCGAAGACCTCTCCCTGAAAGCGAAACAGATAATGACCAAGAAGGTTATTACCGCCGTGCCGGGGACAGGCCTGCGCGAAGCATACCGGATCATGAAGGAAAGCAGGAAGAAGGTGCTTCCGCTGATCGATAAGGAAGGGAAGGTCGCCGGCCTGTACACCTTCAGCGATGTAAAGCGGATCCTGTTCGGTGATTCGAAGACCTTCAATGTGGACAGGGACGGCCGTTTAAGGGTGGCGGCGGCGGTTGGAGTGTACGACGACGCTTTAGAGCGCGTGGAACAGCTGATCAGCGAGAAGGTCGATCTGGTGATCATCGATACCGCGCACGGTGATTCCAAGGGCGTCGTAGAGACGCTCAAGCTGCTCAAGAAACGGTATGATATCGATGTATTAGCGGGGAATATCTCTGAACCGGAATCGGCGGAGCGGCTCTGCCGGGCGGGCGCCGACGGCCTGAAGGTGGGGCAGGGGCCCGGTTCGATCTGCACTACCAGGATCGTCGCCGGGATCGGCAAGCCGCAGGTCAGCGCGATCTACGAATGCGCTAAAGTGGCTTCGAAATTCGGTGTCCCGGTCTGCGCGGACGGAGGGCTGAGGTTCTCGGGAGATATCCCTATTGCCATCGGCGCGGGAGCACACTCGGTGATGATGGGCAACATGCTCGCCGGCACCAAGGAAAGCCCGGGTGAGTTCCGCTTCCATCAGGGTGTGCAGTACAAGGTGTACCGCGGTATGGGATCGCTGGGCGCGATGGAAAGCAATAAGGGTTCCCGCGAGCGGTACAATCAGGGAAAGAACGACCTGGTGCCTGAAGGCATGGAAGGCATGGTACCGTACAAGGGACCGCTCAAAGAGGTCATCCACCAGTATATCGGCGGTCTCAGGCGCGGCATGGGCTATGTCGGAGCAGAGGATATCGAAGCGCTGCGGGCGATCGCGCAGTTCGTGAGGATAACCGAAGCGGGCAAAGCGGAGTCGCATCCGCATGATATAATCATCACCCGCGAAGCCCCGAATTACCAGGAGCAGCCGTAATAAAGTAATTTTCCGGTTTTTTTAACCCCTTGCAATATGGTCATGTTGCAAGGGGTTTTTTGTTTTTGGATAAAGAACAGCAAAAAGCGGAGCAAGGTTTGTCCGCGCGTATCCCTCTCCTGTCTATAATAATAGTGAATCGGACAAAAATAAGGAGCCGGATATGATAAGACGACTTTTTTTCCTGCTGATGTTCGTTATGTCATCCTCGCTATGCGCCGCTCAGGCGCCGCAGACCAAAGAGATACACGTCGAAGCTTTCAAATATGGTTATTCTCCCGATCCGATCGTCGTCAAAAAAGGCGAGCATGTCAGGATCCTGGCCACATCGAGGGACGTCAACCATGGTTTTGAGATAAAGGAATATGGCATAAACGCGGAGATAAAGAAAGGCGGGAAGACAGAGATCGATTTCGTCGCCGATAAAGCGGGAACTTTCATCATCAAATGTTCTGTTTTCTGCGGATTAGGCCATTTTTCCATGAGAGGCAGACTGATCGTGGAAGAATGAGGATATCAAGGTGGGTTAACATCCGTTATAAGTGGAATTGCCCCAGTGGCCTGCTTTAAGATTGCGGATAAAATGGAAATCGTATGTTGGTTCATGCGTTTAAAACATCAAAAAGGAGGCCTCAGATGAGAAACGTAATGGAAAAACCCGGTATGGGAATCAAGGCTGTGATGCTTCGCCGCGGTCTGACAAGGAAGCGCTTAGGGACATCAGCTCTGATGCGGCTTTCAAGGCTTGCGGCCTTAAAAGATGAGCTCGAGCTGAGCGATGACCAGGTACGCAAACTGTGGGATATCGAGACGACACTCGTGCGCAACGTTGCGAAGCTGACGCTTGAGATACGGGTAGCGCGGTTCGAGTCCCTTAAGACCATCGTTTCCTCAAGACCTGTGAATTTCGACCAGGTCCGCTCTAATGCCAAAAAAGTGATGGACCTCAGGCTCCAGAGGAAGATGGCCATCATCGACGCTTTCGAGCAGGGGGTGCAGACGCTTTCTCCGGACCAGAAGGAGCAGCTGGCCGATGTGCAGTCGGTGTGGGCGGATGAAGTGGCTGAAGAAGAGATGGATGAGCAGGAATAGCGCGTAAATCATAAACCCTAATGGAGGTTATTATGAAAAAGCTGTTAGCTGCGCTTACGATAGTCACCACGGCGTTCTGCGGCATCGCTTTTTCGCAGAGCAATAAGAGCCAGATGAGCGGACAGGGACAGAATATGAGCCAGACCGGACGTAACATCAGCCAGATGGCTAAAAATATGACCGATATGGCGAAAAATATGTCCAACATGAGCAACAACACCTCGAATATGGGTCAGAGCGTCAGCTCCATGGCGCGCAACCTGTCCAGCGAGGCGAAGAAGGTAAGCAACCAGACGGGCAACAACACCAGCGGCATGAACGCTTCCCTGGGTGAGAATAACACCTCGATGTATTAAAACCGAAGTGGATAGCCCTGACCGGGGAAACCCGGTCAGGGATTTTTTTTGAAAATACCCGTGAAAGAGGTGAAAAATGCCGTATATAACCATAGGTAAGGAAAATTCCGGTGAGATAAAGCTGCATTACGAGGATCACGGCTCAGGCAAGCCCGTTGTTCTCATCCACGGCTGGCCGTTGAGCCTGGCCTCATGGGAGAAGCAGGTGTCAGTACTGTTCGGAGCGGGTTTCAGGGTCATCGCCTATGATCGCAGGGGATTCGGTTATTCCAGCCGGCCTGTCACGGGCTACGATTATGATACCCTGGCAAATGATCTTAACGCTCTTCTGGTCCAGCTTGATCTGCACGATGTGACGCTGGTCGGTTTTTCGATGGGCGGGGGGGAGGTAGCCCGTTATCTGGGGAAATTCGGTTCCGAACGTATATCGAAGGCGGTGTTCATCTCCGCGATCCCGCCGTTCCTTTTAAAGACGCCCGACAATCCCTCAGGTGTGGACAGCAGCGTCTTTGACGGGATCCAGAGGGACCTTATCGGCGACCGTCCCAAGACACTCAACGCTTTTCTTGAGAACTTCTATAATCTGGACAAGCTGAAAGACAAGCTGGTCAGCGAACAGGTGGTCTGGGCGAGCTGGTATATCGCTGTCGATGCCTCTCCCAAAGGGACATTTGACTGCGTTTCTTCCTGGCTTACCGATTTCAGGGATGACATCAAAAGGATCGATGTCCCCGTATTGATCATTCACGGTAACGCCGACCGCATTCTCCCGATCACTGCGACCGCGATTCCAATGAGCAAGATGATCAAAGGGAGCCGGTTTGTTGAGGTCGAAGACGGTCCCCATGGGTTGACCTGGACCCACGCGACGAAGGTGAATAAAGAACTGCTCGAGTTTCTGTCGCCGGCCGCAGTTCGTGAGAGAGTGAAGGCGGCGATGGCCAGGTAGTCTGGATAGACGAAGACCCGGCTTGCCAAGGACCGGGTCTTTTTTTGTTCGGGGATGGCAAAAAGTCGATAAAAACAGGAATAAGGCCGTTACCTTCGTGTTTAATAAAGTCTAAAATAATCGTATGAAATATAAACCCGGCAGCAAGGAAATGATGGAAGGCCTGCTTATCTGCCTTGTCGTCGTGGCAGCAGGTTGCGCGGCGATGAGGGAAAGAGAGGCGATGAACAGGGAAGACCTCCTGATCGCCGCGGGTTTCGTGCCGAAGATCGCCCGCACTCCCGAGGAGAAGGCCCAACTGCAGTCGCTCAGACCGCTTGAGCTGCACCGGTTCGTCAACAACGAAACGTTCACCTATGTGTTCCCCGACCCCGCCCACTGCAACTGCGTGTACGTGGGCAACCAGACGCAGTATGCCGCCTACCGCAAGTTGGCGATCCAGCAGAACATCGCCGAGCAAAACCTCCAGGCCGAACAGTGGAGATACAACTACGCCCCATACTGGGGGTATCCCTATGGCCCCTGGCCGCCCTCCTTTGCCGTCCCGCCTCATAATGAGCGGGAAGAACACGAACATCACTAGAAGGAGGTAACTCATGCGGACCATGCTTGCGGCTGCGGCGCCTGCGTGCCGCAGTGCAGGGAACACGCCATAAAGATCGTCAACGGCAAGGCGTATGTAGTGGCCGAGCTCTGTGACAGGGCGGGCGCCTGCATCGGCCGCTGCCCTCAAGGGGCGATCTCGTTCAAGGAAGAAGGCGGGGAGAAGCAGGCGTGCGGGTGTCCCGGAGCGGCAACAAAAACCTTTACGAAGGGAAAGACGTCCGGGCTCACCACCTGGCCCGTACAGCTGAGGCTTATCCCGCCCGGCGCTCCTTTTCTTGAGAATGCCGAGCTGCTTGTCGCCGCCGATTGCGTACCCTGCGCCTATCCCGGCTTCCATCAGGACCTGCTCAGCGAGGCCATAGCGGAGTCGGGGAAGAAGATACCGTTCCACGATATAGAGATCACCGTGCGGGGAGAGAAACGATGAATTTCCGCGGCTGCAAGCACGCGAAGGAGTGCACGGGGAAATAGGCCGATCCCTTCTTTACTTAACCCTCTGCAATAATAATAGTTGCGGAGGGTCTTTCTTTTGGTAGAATGGGCTTGCGATCAAAAAGAGGAGGG
>JBLMZF010000024.1:0-26946 GCA_050258655.1 Deltaproteobacteria bacterium
GACAATTTGGTGGAAACGGCCAGGTCGGCATCCACCACGACCATGTGCGGGCGCTCCTTCCCGATCTCCACCAGCGCCTTGCCGAAAGCCTCACGCATCATCAAAGGTTCAGACATTGTCGAGCTCCATGATTGCGCGGTCATACTCGTCCCGCGAGATGATCTTGGCGTGCCAGTTCGGCGAGTTCTCCATGAAAGAGACGCCCTTGCCCTTGACCGTCTTTGCGATGATCACCGAAGGCCGGTCCGGGTCCTTCCGGCACTGAGTAAGCGCGTCCAGGACTTCCTTTATATTATTGCCGTCTATCTCGATAGCGCGCCAGTTGAACGCCTCCCATTTTTCCTTCAGGGGATCGATGGGCATGACATCCTTGAGGAAGCCCGTCACCTGAAGCAGGTTCTTGTCGACGATAGCGGTCAGGTTGCCCAGTCCGTATTTCGCCGCCGACATCGCCGCTTCCCAGATGTTACCCGACTGGCACTCCCCGTCCCCGATCAGGACGTAGGTGTGGAAATCCTTTTTGAGCTGGCGGGCACCCAGCGCGAGCCCCACGCCGGCGGAAAGACCCAGGCCCAGCGAACCGCTGGACATGTCCACGCCGGGGGTGCGTATGTCGGGATGGCCTTCGAGGATGGAATCGCACTCGTCATAGGTGTCGAGCGCCTTCACCGGGAAATAGCCGCGTTCGGCGAGCGCGGCGTAATAGATGGGGCAGCAGTGGCCCTTGGAGATGAGGAGCCGGTCGCGGTCCGGCCAGTCGGGCCTGGCGGTATCGATCTTCATCACGCGGAAATAGAGGCAGGCAAGCATCTCTGCCGAGGAGAACGAGCCGCCGACATGGCCCGCCTGGGCCTTGAAGATCATATCGAGTACGCGGCGCCGCAGCTTTCGCGCTATCCCCTCAAGCCTCTTCACTTCGGCATCGACTCTCGCTGCCCTCTTCATCTTTTCACCGCCCTCTGGAGCTTGGCCCTCAGCGCGGCGCACATAAGATGCAGCACCAGCACATGGTAACCTTCCACGAGTGGGATACCGATGACAGGGTCGCTGTTGGGGACGATGATACTGACGTCGCACATGCGTTTCATCGCGCCGCCGTCAAAACCGGTTATGCCCAGGAGCTTCGCCCCCTGCTCCTTGGCGTACTTCATCGCGCCCACGATGTTCTGCGACCAGGCGCCCGCGTTGCCTTCTCCCGCGCCGCCATGGACGGAGACGCCGACCAGTATGTCGCCCGGCTCGATCCAGGCCTTTATCTGCTCGACGAATATGGAGTGGAGGCCTTCGTCATTGGCGTATCCGGTGATCAGGGCGGCGTTGTCGGTGCAGGCCATGACGCGGAAGCGCATTGCCCCCTCGATTATTGTCCACTTGCTCAGATCGCAGGCGAAATGGCTGGCGGTGGAAGCCGAACCGCCCATGCCGATGATGAAGATCTTTGCCTGGCGTTTCCAGCCCTCATACAGCAGGTTGATGGCGTTCTGTATCTCATCGACGGATATATCGCGTGTCGCCTTCCCGACAGAATCAAGGAAATCGATTATGAAACTATTGTCGTTTTTGCCGGTCTCCTTCTCGATCTCAGCGACGCGCAGCCTTTTCTTGATGTCAAAAGCGGACACATCTTTCACGGGGCCCCCCTTTTGTTATCCTTTATTAAACCGCAGGATGTCTCTCGCCTGGAACTTGCGACCAGTATAATCAGAGGGGCTGTGAGTGTATAGGTGCGGATTCCACTTTTTATTGACTTTTTTCTACCGGTAGAAAAAAGTCAATATGCGGGAGAGGAAGGCTTTAAGAGCCAGACGCGGAGGGAAAAGAGTGCGGAACACAAAACGGGCTTTACGGAAGGTTCCCCGCCGCATGGCAAGGTAGACCGGATAGGAAGCGTACCGGCGGTGCCGGCCCCGGCGCATGTCCCGAAGGAAACGCCTTTCTCCGCGGGTCATGGAGCGAGGCGCCAGCGCCGTAAGGACATACGCCGGCACATCGGCGAACCGTCCTTCTTTCGTCAAAAGCAGGCCGTAATAGGCCGGACGGTCCAGGCCCAGTTCAAAAGCGAGAGAAACGAGTTTTTTCCAGTCGAACGCGCTGGCGTAAGAGGAAAGGAGCGTGCCTATCTCGTACAGGAAGACACGCTGCCGGAAATCATGCTTGAGGCCGTGCTCGCAGAGATAGATGATGTTGATCTCAGGCTTGAGTGTCCGCACATGCGAACAGCCTTTGAACGGCTCCGTCTCCCGCCGGACGTTCTCCATATCGATCCCCAGGAACCCGTCAACGGTGAGGAACGTGTTGTTTATCAGGTGCCGGTGCGCGTGAACGGGGACCAGGCCCGGGGTGGCGCTGACGAAAAGCCGGCTGTCGGGGTATTCCGATACCGAGTAACCCAGGGCCTTGAGGCCTTGCGCAAGCCGGTCATCATCCTGCGCCCTGACCCACAGGTCAAGGTCAAGGCGGGGACGCATCAGTCCGTCATAGAGATACCGGTCCACCGCAGCGCCCTTGAACAGCAGCGCCTCGATGCTCAGGGACTCCAGCCGGTCGAGGACGGCCTGGACCGCGGATTCCAGCTCGATGCTCCTGGCCAGGTACAGGTAGTATTCCTGGCCGAGGCTTTCCCGCTGTTCGGGGGGCAATCCTTTATAATAGGGATAGAACATCCCGTCCCTCAGCGACCCTTCCAGATCACGGCGCCCATCCCGCCGGTAAGACAGATATATCTCGTCAGGCGAACGGTGCAGTTCGGGAGGGACGGAGTCCATCTCGAAACCCAGCCTCTTATAAAAGGCCAGGGCGACCCTGCGTTTCTTTAAGGAAAAAAGGCCTATCTCCTGTGCCCCTTCCCGGAGCGCCGTCTCGACCGCCTCATTGACCAGCCTGCGTCCGATACCGGCTCCCCTGAACAGGGCTTTCACTTCCAGGCCTGAGATGAACCAGAGACGGGAGCCGGCATCGCAGCGGGTGATGGTAAGACCGCCGGCGAGCCTCCTGCCTTTTTCGGCGACAAACCAGAACCCCTGGTCCCTGGCCCTTTCGATGCTCTCCCTGATATCATGTCCCGTCATCAGATAAAGGTCCCTGAGGCCTTCCTCATCTTCTTCATTCGCCGGCCTGATCCTGATATCGCCTCCGATACAGGCACCGGCAGCGGCACGGTACCACCTGATCCCCTGGACACGCGACAGAAGCCACTCCCCGCCTCTTATGGCGAGCTCGAACCACCGTACAGGAAGACGAAGGAAAAGATGCAGGTCCACCTGGGCGCGCAGGTCCAGCTTCCGGCCGTTACGCTCGACGAAGACCGCCCTGCCCAGGATATCCTCAGGCGGAACGACGTCCTCGGATCCCCCGGCCATATCGCCTTTCATCACCAGTCCGTCTTCGCAGAAGCCCACGACCCGGTGCAGGTAAAGCGCGGAGTCCCTTTTAAAAAGGAGGATATCGCCCTTGCGGATGTCCCCGGCGGCGGCACCCAGCGCGGCCTCCACCCATTCACCGCTGCGGATGACCGGGAACATGCTGCCGCCTTTTGCCTGAAGGCGCAGCGTGCGGGCCCTGCCGGTGATATCGCGGCAGAGGGCCTCAAATTCTCTGGCGGAACAGAAAACAGTCATTATTATATGGTTTTCTTGATCAGATCGACCGCGCCCTTGCCCGGGACAAACCCGAGGTCAAAGGCGGGGACACAGCGGATAAGGTCCTCGAATGTCGAGATGACGCGCGACGTCGCCTCCCTGTCCCAGAGCGGGAGCAGGCCGAGTACCATAAGGTGCGGACAGACTTCAGAGGCGGGAAGAGCCCGCGCGGTGTCCTTTTCCGCGTGGCGGATAAAGAACAATGAAGACAGCGGGGCGCTGCCGGACGAGGAAACGCGCGATTCGCCGTACCAGGGAGTGCCGAAGACCCGCCATTCCCCGCCGCATTTCCTGACCGCGAGCCGGTCGTCGTTCAGGAGCGCTTCCCGGGGGAGCTCGTCCTTGAACAGGTTCAGGAGAGTCGATTTCCCCGTGCCTGAACGGCCGGCGAAACAGATGCCTTTGCCTTCCCAGACAACGCCGGAAGCGTGCAGGAGGAATCCACCGTCGGCGGCAAGCAGGTTGATGATCAGGAACTGGTCGATGAACCGCCTGAACAGCTCGAAAACGCTGTCCTGGTACATCGTCCCCGAGGAATAATCGCGGTCGAAGACTACGACGTTGTCCGCCTTCCCCTGCCCGGACGCGGGTCCGACACGCAGGACCTGTTTCCCGTCGGATGAAGTGATCTCCCAGTTCTGTGTGGCAAAAGAATCGCCTGCCGCGGTATCGGGAGGCCCGGCGATGAGGTGGCGCAGACGGCACCTGGCCTCCCCTCCGGGCACGATAAAATCCCTGTAGAAGCCGAAGTCGTTGAAATCCCTGAAATCGACCTCGCTGTCCACCCTGACCGTTACACCGGCCACCTTAAGGTAAAGGGTATTCACTTTGCTCGCTTTTCAGGAAGCCGCGTAGGTCGTCGAACAGGCCCTGCACGAGCTGCCGCGGCGGGAATTGACCCGGGAGACCGCGCTCGAGCGGCACGCGGTCAGAAGCGTGTCCTGGATGGTGAGCTTGACTTCCTTCACTTCAGGTCTTTGATACTGTTTTTTCTTCATCCGGTCTTTCCCCCTTTTTCATAAGGAACTTCCTCTCCAGAGCCCTGGCGTATCCACAGACATACTCGACTTTTTTGTCCATCGAACCCGCCTCGATCTCCGACCAGGCGGGGCAATTCGAGCAGATCAGGAGCATGCTGCAGGAACGGCAGACGGAAGCGGTCAATCCTTCCTTCCTGCGCTCGTGCTCGTCCGAAAGCCGGGCCCAGGCGTCCTTGAACGGTATGCCCTGCAGCGGATACTGGAAGCTCCTGAACATCGTGCAGGGGCTCATCACGCCGTAGGGATTGATATTGAAAGCGAAAACGCCCGCGCCGCATGTCACCGCCTCCTCAGGCCTTTTATCCCAGAAACCGGCAAAGACCTTCTCGACGGTCAACAGATCCTCCCTCAGGTCCAGGTCGGCCATCTCCTCGGCGGACAGCCGGAAACGCGCGGGCGATATATCCCCGTCGTTACGCGGGCAGACAAGCGTATCGTAACGGAACTTCGCTCCCAGCCCCTCAGCCAGCGCTCTCATCCCCTCCAGGTCATCCCTGTTCAAGGTCATCAGGATGGTCTTGAGCGAGAAGCGGACCCCGTACTTTCTCAGCCAGCCTATGCCCCGCATCGTCCGCTCGAAGGAACCGGGCGCCCCGGTCACCCCGTCATGGGACGCGGCGCTGGAACCGTAGATACTGATATCGATGCCTAAAGGCGGGAATTCCGCGAACATGGCTGCCGCGGCCTCGTCGAGCAGGGTGGCGTTGGTAAAGACCTCGACGAGCATCCCTTTCCTCAGGCTGTGAAGATAGATCTCTCTGAAATCTTCCCGGAGCAGCACTTCACCCCCGGTCAAAAGGAGCCAGAAGCACCCGGCCCCGGCGGCCTCATCGAGCAGGCGTTTTATCTCGGACGTCGGCATCTCTGAGGCCTTACGGCTGTCGGAAGCGGGAAGGTTGCAATAGCAATGCCGGCAGGACTGGTTGCAGCGGTAGGTCAATTCCAGGCAGCCCATATACGGCAGGCGGCGTTCGATCGCCGCGGTGTCGATCGAGCGGGAAAGGTCGGAAAAAGGTCTCTGAGCTACGCAGAACACAGCGTTATCATCTCCCTGCGGGCAAGGTCCTTCAGGAACGCGGCCACATCCTTCTCCAGCCGCGGTCCGTCGACCTCGAAATCCCGGCTCAACGCCTCGATAAGGGAACCGAACGGCCTGGTCCCGTCGAGCAGTTTCCAGATCTGGAGGGCCGCGGGGTTGAGCTTGACCAGCGTGCGGCGGTACGGGTCGACCAGCGTACCGGTATCGCCCAGGTCGGTGAAGATCACCCGGTCTTCCCTTTTATAACAGTCCTGCCTGCCCATACCAGCTCCTCCCAGGCGCGGAAAAAATTGCCCTTGAGCACGTAGAGACGGGAGAGGACCAGATGCACCAGAGGACCTTCCCCTCCCCTCATCACCGCCTCTTTGTATTCCGCGATCGCCCGGTCGAGGTCTCCCCTGCGCCGCGCTATCCCGGCCAGCCACCACCTGAGCTGTTCGTCATCCGGGCGTTCAGCCTTCAATCCGGAAAAAAATTCTTCGGCGCAAGACAGCTCGCCGGTCCTCAGGCAGGCGAGAGCCTTGCCCCTGCGCGCCTCCTGCGAGGCGCTGTCCGACGCGATGGCCCGTTCGAACCAGGCGGACGCTTCGCGGAAATGCCTGCGCAAAAGGGCGATGTGTCCCAGGCCGCACAGGACGGAGCCATTGTTCCCGTCGAGCGCGAGGAACTTCCTGTAATGCTCCTCGGCCTCGCGCAGCCGGCCATACCTGAGGTACAGTATACCATAATTGTTGTAGATCGTGGCATAGGATCTGTCACGACGGAGACACTCGGCGAAACAGGCCTGCGCCTGCTCCGCTTCGCCCGCGTCCAGGTGCGCCAGCGTCTTCTCGAAATGCTCAGCCGCCGCTTTCCTGTCCGCATCGCCGTCAGCGGCCTCCCCCGTCAGGCACGTCCTCAGCTGATCACCAAGGTATTTATACCGCAGCGGCGTGAACCCGCCCTCGACGGAATAGGCGATGGTGAGCAGTCTGACCTTCTCGAGTTTCGGCTCAAGCCTTTGCGCCAGCCTTTGAGGTGTTATCCAGGGGACGCGGGCGGGGTTCAGGTCGTCCCGCATGTCCGGCGTGAGCATGAAATCCGTGTCTATGTCGAGCAGGACCTCCTCTTCGATCCTCTCGAGGCCGTCCAGTCCGCAGACCACCAGCTCGCGCCCCAGCAGGCTGGCGCGAAAAACGCCGCCGCGTGCGATACTGTTTTGCTTCTTGTCCCCGCGGACCCTGAGCAGTCGTCCCAGCTGGTCTTTTATATACCGTCTGCCTTCTGGAGAACCGATAGCGGCGTCGGGGACGACCCAGAAAAACCGGCTGACCATCCCTTCCCGTATCGCCGGACAGATATAATTCCCGATGGTGACCATCTTTCTGCGGGAGATGATGAACGGGTTGAGCAGGGCAGCGCCCTGCCCGACGGCGCCCACCTCGTCCAGGTCCATCTCCGGTATCCATCCGAAATCGATATGGGCGTCCACATGGACAAGGGTCATTCCATGGACACCGCGCTCCTCCCATGCCTGGTAGGCGCGGTCGTGGTCCTCCATCATCACTGTCTGCCCGGGTCTGTTCACCTGTCGAACCTCATCGCGCAGGACTCGCCGTTCAAAGAAAAGGAGATCTCGAATTGACCGCTGTGCCGGGCGGCCCCGGCCCCTTCGCGGCCTCTTTTCATCAGCGAATGATAGATCTTTTCCAGGAGATACGCCTGTTCAGTGCCCAACCCGTTCCTGTTCCTGAACGGGATGAAGAACCGGAACGGCATGTCAGGGCGCGCATCGTACTCTATGCCGAAGCGTTCCGGGGAACGATGGACATGATTGGACGGCGTCAGGTAATAGGTATTGACGGTGACGTGGGAGATGAAGTCTTTGTGGGATATAAGGAAATCTATCGTCTCAAGGCCGTCCTCGAAGCTCTCCCCGGGCAGCCCGAAGATCGTCTGAAGGTCGACTCTGATCCCGGCCTGCGCGCAGTCCCTGATCACCCGTGAAGACAGCTCCCTGCGGTTGCCCTTGTCCAGAAGCCCGCACACGCGGTCGCACGCCGATTCAAAACCGAAATTTATCTGATGGAGGCCGGCCGAGCGCGCAAGGCGGAACAGCCCGGCGTCGAACCCCGGATCGAGCCTGGCCATCGTCCACCATTCCACGCCCGCCTTCCCGTCGACCAGCCGCCTGGATATCTCCCGCATCTGCCTGGGCGACATGCCGGGATCACCCATGAAGAGGTATTGGGCACCCCAGCGTTTCTTGAGTTCCCGGAAATCCCTGAGCACCAGCTCCGGGTCCTTTCTCCGGTAACGGGGCTTGGGCAGCGGCAGATCGACACAGTAAGCGCAGCGCGACCAGTAACAGCCGCGCGATGTCTCATACGTCAGGGCTCTCCCTCCCGATCCGGCCGCGGCCATGTCATATCTTTCAACCGGAAGACCATCGAAATCGGGGGTGGGGAGAAGGTCCATCTCCTCTTCCCTGCCTTCTATCATCCGCGGAGCGCTTTTCCCCGAATTAAGCGTCCGCGCCAGTTCCAGCAGGGCGCTCTCTCCTTCGAAGACGATGATGCTGTCGAAACAACGTTCCAGATCCTCATCCTTCAGTATCGCGTCCCTGTACAGCGTCACCCATTGCCCGCCCAGATTGACATGCACCCCGGGAAGCGTCTTCTTGATCAGGGAGCCGAGCGTCAAGGCCGCGACCGCCTGCGACGGGGATGTCACCGATATCCCGACAAGGCCGGCGTCCGCGATCTCGCGGGAAACCCCGCGTTCCTCGAAGAACTGAAGGAACGTGTTCTCCTCCCTGTCCTCTAGATAGCGGCGCAGGTGCGGCGACGAAAGCATCCTTTCGCAGAAATAGAACGAGCTGTTGCTGTTATTGCCGTAAGGAAGGTGCGGGAAGAAACCGTCGCTCTCACGGGGAAGGAAAGACGAATAATATTTACCGGTCAGCCGGGTCGAAAAGAACTTTTCAAGGACCGGCGGCAGGAATTCGATCCTGTCTTCCCTGCTCAAGTGCCCGGCGCTTTCCATCTTTGAGGCAAGAAAGTCCCTGTAGCCGAGGTTCAGGTCCGACTGGATACAGTCAAACCCGTTTTCTTTGAAAAACGCTGTGAGAGCGGGAGTCCCTAACGGGGGGAACTTGTGGTCGTAATCGGGGGGGATGCAGAGAAAAGTCTTGAACACAAAGGTTTACTCTTTCCTGATCAGTTTCAGGCCCTCAAGCTGGGAGATCAGCGATGACACATCGGCCTGCGCCGCTTTCGGATCGACGTCGAACTCTTCCGCCACTTTGTCCCTTATCTGGGAAAGGCTCCGCGTGCTGTCGATAAGCTCCCAGATAAAAGCCCCGGTCTCATTGAGGGTGAAGACGCTCCTCAGGTCGACCGCCTTCTGCCTGATAGGCACGAGGATGAACTCATCGGCGATCTTCCGGAAGATGACATCGGGGTCCTTCGTGTATATCTCGCTCATAAGCAGGTAGTATATATGGATTTGAGCGTCAAGTCAACCCTCCGGTCTGCTGTTTGGGTCCGCTCCCTTCCGGAAGAAGAGCGTCATTAGTTTCTCCATGCCGATCGCCCTCCCCAGTTCTCTGAACGCGAAGAACGGGATGAACGCGAAGAAAACGATGATGCACCTCGCCATAAGCTCATACCATCCGACGCTCAGCATCTCAACCGGTCCCGCCTCGATCCCCTTCCCTCTCAGCAGGGCTATCAGAGAATCTTCGAGGATCTTGAACACTGCCACCCAGATAGTGAATACCACCGTCTTATACATCGTCGGTACGATAAGCGGCTTATCCTCCAGCCGCTTGCCCAGTTTCAGTGTGTCGCCCAGCATGACGATCTTCGCCAGTACCAGAGCCTCGATCAAAGCGATCCCATAGTGGGCGTAAGCGATGCCGTGCTGGGCGAGGATTATCCTGCGGAACCAGGTGAAGGCGCTGAAAAAAAGCGCCAGGAATATGAAGTTGATCAGATATTCGACAAGTTCATGTTTTAACCGCTGTCCCCAACCCGTTTTTTTCTCATTTTCAACCGCCATTTTTCTCCTCCCTCCCTTCTTCTATTTTATAATGGAATAAGAGGAATATGCCATGGGAAATTTGCTGATCCACGGATTGTTCGAGGAAAGCTGCCGGAAATACGCGGATGAGCCCGCGGTCCTCCTGCGCAAACCTTCAGGATGGGAACGTCTCACCTACGCCCAGCTTCGTGAGAAAAGCCTGAGGATCGCCGGGTTCCTGGCCTCGAGAGGTATCGGGAAAGGCGCCAAATGCTGCCTCTTCCTTGAGAACGGCCCGGACTGGCCCGCTGCCTACCTGGGGATGTGCTATGCCGGTGTGACCTGTGTCCCCATCGACGTCCAGACAGGCAGGCAGGAGATCGCCGGGATCGCCGCGCATAGCGAAGCAAGTCTCATCTTCTGCTCTAGAGAGACAAGGTCCAGGATACCCGGGCTCCCGCTGGAAGCTGTCCTGGTCGAGACAGCGTCCGCGTCGCCTCCCGCCCGGGACCTTCCCGAGATAGCGGAAGACGATATCGCTTCCCTGCTTTATACCTCCGGGACGACGGGAAGACCCAAAGGAGTCCTGCTCAGCCACAGGAACTTCTGCTCCGACGCCCTGGGGATACTGCGCAGCGGATTGGGAGGCCGCAACGACAATATCCTGTCCATCCTTCCCCTTTACCATTCCTACCCTTTCACGGTCACCATGCTTTTGCCGCTCATCGCCGGAGGGCGCATCACCTATTCCGCGCTGGGGCTCAAGCCCGAAGACATCGCGGAAGTGGTCAGGACAGCGGGCGTGACCATCTTCGTCGGCGTGCCCGAACTGTACGCGCTGATGCACCGGCAGGTCCGCGCCCGGATAAAGGTCCCCCCTTTCCTGCTCAGGCCCGCCTTCCTTCTGGCGCGGCCGCGCCTGCGCCGGATGTTCGGCCCTTCCCTGCGCATCTTCGCCAGCGGCGGCGCCCGCCTCGACCCGGTCGTCGGCAGGGAGCTCAGCGAGATGTTCGGCGTGAAAATGCTCGAAGGATACGGATTGACGGAGACTGCTCCCGTCGATACCTTCAACCCGCCGGAAAAAGTGAAATTCGGTTCCGTCGGCGTGCCGATACCGGGCGTCGAGGTCAGGATCGCCGGCGGCAGCGAGGTCGCCATAAAAGGTCCGAACGTCATGGCGGGTTATTATCGTGATCCGGAAGCGACAAAAGAAGCGGTCCGTGACGGATGGTTCTACTCCGGGGACCTGGGAAGGATGGATGCGGACGGATACCTTTATATAATCGGCAGGAAAAAGGAGATGATCGTCCTGAGCTCCGGCAAGAAGGTCTTTCCGGAAGAACTCGAAGAGCGTTATGCCCGGGGCCGTTACATCAAGGAGATCTTCATCTATCCGAAAGAGGAGGAGCAGAACGGCGTGCCGACTCAGACGATCCATGCCGTCGTGGTGCCCGACCTCGCTTATTTCAGGAAAAAGAACGAGTCGAATATCCGGGAAAAGATCCGCTGGGAGCTCCAGGATGCGGCAGTCTCCCTTCCCCCGCATCAGAGGATAATGGGATTCACCATAAGCCACCGGGAACTGCCCATGACGGCCCTGCACAAGATCAGGCGGCAGGAGGCGATGGAAAAGTTCGTCGCGGGCCCCGGCCAGCCGCTCCCCCAAGAGACGGAAAAGCCATTGTCCCCGGAAGACAAGAGACTGCTGGAAAGTCCCGAGGCCCAAAAGATCATGGGAGGGCTCACGCGCCTGACCAACAAAAAGGCCGCTCTCTACAGCAACCTCGAGCTCGATCTCGGCCTTGACTCGCTGGCACGGGTCCAGCTCGAACTTGAGCTCGAGAAGGCCTTTTCAAGACGCATCCCGGAGCGGACTTTCGCGGGGGCGTATACGGTCAAGGATGTCATCGAACGCATGGTCCGGCTGGACCGGGCACAGGGGACGCAGCCCATTCGGCCGGCGGCCGAAAAGGCCGGCTGGAAAGAGCTTCTCTCCGGGGCCCCTTCGCCGGAGATGCTTGCGGCGGTAAGGACGGAGCCGACCTTAACGGACAAATTCCTCACCGGGTTCTTCCTTCTGTTCTTCAGGGGACTTTACAAGCTTCTCTGGTTCCTTAAGTCCGGGTCCGCGTCACGCATCCCTGAAGGCCCCTGCCTCATCTGCGCCAACCACGCCAGCTACCTTGACGGACTGGCTGTTTTCTGCAGCCTCCCTTTCAAGACACTGCTCAGGACATATTTCGTCGGGTTCGAGAAGATCTTCGAGCTCCCCGTCATCAGGCTGGCGATAAAGCCGGGCAGATTGATCCCGATCAATCCCGACACCTCCTCCGTCGACTCATTACGGATGATCACCTACCTGTTGAATAAGGGGAAGATGATCTGTGTCTTTCCCGAGGGACAGCGCTCCGGGGACGGGATAATCCATGGGTTCAAGAGCGGCGTCGGTATCGTGGCGAAAGAGACCGGCGTCGCCTGCCTCCCTGTCCATATCGCCGGCTCATACCGGGCCTGGCCCCGACAGAAAAGGCTCCCCCGCCTCTTCGTGCCCATCACCGTCGATTTCGGCCGGCCGCTCTCAGGAAGCGAACTGCTTGAGCGGGCGCGCGAAAAAGGCGGCGACGTATATCAGGCCGTCGCCCAGACGTTGAGAGAAGCGGTGATCAGGACAGGCGAAAAAAGCTCCTGACAATAAAGAAGGCCGCCGCCGCGCTTGCCGCCCCCAGGGCAACTCCCTTCACCGTCCTTCCTGACCCGTATCCTAAATACAAAAGAGAGACCACCAGCCCAGCGTAGACCAGCGTCCCGAAAATATAAAAAGACATCTCGTGATAATATGCCGAGACGAATACCAGCATGACGAACCCCAGGCCGGCGCGCATCTCGGCCCCTGAGAGGAGAGAAAGCGCCCAGAAAACAAGGGAACCGATGATCAGCTCAAGAGGGTAATAGGGCTTCCCGAGGAACGAGACCCTGACTATGGTCAGCAGAAGGAACGGTATGCTGCCGAAAGCGATAAGATCTCTCGCGAGGTCGCGCAGACGCATGTTTCATCCTTATTGACATCCGTATGCAAAGAGGGCACCCCTCACGGGATGCCCTCCACACTTTAGTGCCGGTTATATGCCGCCCAGGCTGGAGGTGTTATTCATGCCCGTCGTGTTGTTCATCATGCTGGTATTGTTCATGCCCGCTCCGCCGCCCATGCTTGCGTTCATCTGGCCGCTCATGTTGCTCATGTTGCTGCTCATGTTACTGCTCATATTGCTCATATTTTTCGCCTCGCCGCTCATGTTGCTCATGTTGCCGCTCATGTTCTGCATGGAGCTGTTGTTCATCTGCGCGGAAGCGGCCCCGGCCGCGAACGCAAGGACAGCGAAGACCATTAATAAAGAACGCATGGTTTTACCTCCTTAGGTTTTTATGGTACGTTCAAGTTCCATGATATCTCTGGCGTCGGGGGAACACACCTGCCTGTCTCTGCTATTTGATGTTGTTTTTCTTCCTCGCAGCGCCCTCCTGCACAACTATCAGGCAGGATATGCCTGAAAATGGCGCGTTTTTACTTTACAAAAGCTTTCCGTTGTACTAATATGCCCCCTATGGCACTCACACAAGGCTTCGACAACGAGAAGTACCTCAAGGAACAGACCCAGGCGATCTCTGAACGGGTCAAGAAGTCGGACAACAAGCTGTATCTTGAATTCGGCGGCAAGCTCATCTTCGATTACCACGCGGCACGCGTCCTTCCCGGCTACGACCCCAATGTAAAGATAAAGCTCCTCCAACTCCTCAAGGACAAGATCGACATCGTCCTCGCCATCTATGCCGGCGATATCGAAAGCGGCAGGGTGCGCGGTGATTTCGCCATCACCTACGACGCCGCCACCCTCAAGCTCATCGACGACCTGCGCGGCTGGGGGCTCGATGTCCTTGCGGTCGTCATCACCCGCTTTAACGGCCAGCCCTCCGCGGTGGTCTTCAGGAACAAGCTCGAACGCAGGGGTATCAAGGTCTATTACCATTACCCGATCGAAGGCTATCCGGTCAACACCGATCTCGTCGTCAGCGACCAGGGATTCGGGAAGAACGACTACATCGGGACGAAAAAGCCGATCGTCGTGGTCACCGCGCCGGGCCCCAACAGCGGGAAGCTTTCCGTGTGTCTCTCCCAGCTCTATAACGAACACAGGCGCGGTATCGAAGCCGGGTACGCCAAGTTCGAAACGTTCCCCATCTGGAACATACCCCTCAAGCACCCGGTCAACGTCGCTTACGAGGCGGCAACCGCGGACATCCTCGATTTCAATCTCGTCGACCCCTTCCACCTCAATGCCTATAAAGAGATCGCAATCAATTACAACCGTGACGTGGACAGCTTCCCGATACTGAAGCTGATGCTGGCCAAGATCCGCAACGGCAAGGCCAAAGACCTCCCGATGTACCAGTCGCCGACCGACATGGGCGTCAATCGCGCCGGGTTCGGCATCGTCAACGACGAAGCGGTGCAGGCCGCGGCAAAGCAGGAGCTGATCAGGCGCTACTTCCGCTACCACACCGAATACGTACTGGGCATCGAGAAAAAGGAGACGGTGGACAGGGTAGTGCAGCTGATGAGCGAGCTCGGGGTCAAGGTCACGGACCGCGATGTCGTGGAGATAGCGCGCAAGGCGGGCGAAGAGGCCGAGGCGATGGGCAAAGGCAACGGCGGCATCTTCTGCGGGGCGGCGATAAAACTGGCCGACGGCAGGGTGATCACCGGGAAGAACTCGAAGCTGATGCACGCGTCCCCGAGCCTGGTGCTCAACGCGGTCAAGGCGCTCGCGGAGATACCCGACAACATCCACCTCCTCTCCCCCCAGATAATCTCACAGGTCAAAAAGCTCAAGGAGGATATCTTCCACCTCGATTCCGAGAGCCTGGACCTCGAGGAGACGCTGATAGCCCTGGCGATCAGCGCGACCACGAACCACACGGCGGAACTCGCGCTCGACAGGCTCGAGCAGCTGCGCGGCTGCGAGATGCACATGACCCATATCCCCACTCCCGGTGACGAGGTCGGTCTCAAGAAGCTGGGCCTCAACGTCACCACCGACGGCAAATTCTCTTCCCGCAACCTTTTCTCAGGCTAACTTCAGGAGGCATCAATGAGCGGCATCTTCGGCGTGGTCTCTAAAAAGGAAGACTGCAACCAGGCGCTTTTTTACGGGACCGACTATCATTCGCACCTGGGGACCGAATACGGCGGCATGGTGGTGATGAACGACCGGTTCCACCACAAGATCCACAGCATCAGCCAGAGCCAGTTCAAGTCGAAGTTCGCCGAAGAGAACATCAAGATGCAGGGCCATAAGGGCATCGGGGTCATCAGCGATTCCGACGTACAGCCTATCTTCACCCACTCGAAGTTCGGGTCGTTTTTCCTCGTGACGGCGGGCCTCATCGCGAACAAACAGCAGCTCACCGATGAGCTGCTTGCCAGAGGAATCAGCTTCAGCGAGTACGGCCACAACGGGGTCAACACGACAGAGCTCATCGCCAAGCTGATCAACCTCGGCGACGACCTCATCGACGGCATCGAGAAGATGTTCGACAGGATCAACGGGTCGTGTTCTCTGATGGTCCTGCACAGGGACGGGATCTACGCGGCGCGCGACAGGAGCGGCTACACCTCCCTTGTCCTCGGCCGCAAAGAAGATTCCTGGGCAGTGGCAAGCGAGTCGTGCGCGTTCACCAATCTCGGTTTCGAGACGGTCAAGTTCCTCAGACCCGGGGAGATCATCCTGATCAACGAGAAAGAAGGGCTGGTCAGCCGCAAACCGGGGCTGGAGCAGATGCAGATCTGCACCTTCCTCTGGATCTATACCGGCTTCCCCGCATCCAGTTACGAGGACATAAGCGTGGAGCTGGTGCGCGAGCGGTGCGGTCAGGCGCTGGCGCGCAAGGACAGGGATATCGAGGTCGATGTGGTATCGGGAGTGCCGGATTCGGGCGTGGGACATGCCATCGGCTATGCCATGGAATCGGGAAAACCCTATCGCAGGCCGCTGGTCAAATACACCCCGGGCTACGGCCGCAGCTACACGCCCCCCTCTCAGGAGACGCGTGATCTGATCGCCCGGATGAAGCTGATACCCAACCGCGCCGTCATCGAGGGGAACCGCCTGGTCGTCTGCGACGACTCCATCGTGCGCGGGACACAGCTGAAGAATTTCGCGATCAAGAAACTCTGGGACTGCGGGGCCAAGGAAGTGCACGTGCGGCCCGCCTGCCCGCCCCTGATGTTCCCCTGCCGCTTCTGCCTCTCCACCCGCACCACAGCGGAGTTGGCCGCCCGCAGGGCGATCAGGGCGATCGAAGGCCGCGATATCGAAGATATCTCTGAATATCTGGACGCCGGGTCGGAGAAATACCGGAAGATGGTGGACTGGATCTGCCGCGACATCGAGGTGACCACTCTTCGTTACATGACGCTTGAGGATATGGTCGCGGCGGTGGGACTGCCGAAGGAAAAGCTTTGCCTCTACTGCTGGAACGGCCAGTGCCCCGGCTCAAAAGAGGCTGAAAAACCCGCCCAGAAGAAAAAGGCCCAGATCGGTAAATAGCTGAAAGACGGTTTTAGGCCCTGTACATCACGACAGTGGCCTTCTCCAGCGTGATCAGGCCCTCTTTTACCATCTCATCCAGCAGAGGCAGGAACGCGTTTATCTTCTCCTCGCTGTCGACGATCTCGATGATCACCGGCAGGTCCTCTGACAGGCGCAGGAGCTTGGCCGTGTGCATGTGGCTTTTGCAGCCGAACCCCATGAAGCCCTTTATGGCGGTCGCTCCCGCCATCGACTTTTTCTTGGCAAGAAGGACGATTTCCTCGTACAGCGGTTTGCCCTGCCACTTGTCGGCCTCGCCGACGAATATCCTCAAAAGCTTTCCGTCTTCAGGTATTTTCACCGATCCTCCCGCCGTTAGATGATGTCGCCAAGGAACATCCCGATCCGGAAGAGGATGAAACCGGCGGCGACGCTCACAATGACGTTCAGGAACGCGCGCATGGTCTCCCCATCCCTGATCAGGTTCGAAGTCTCCAGAATGAACGTGGAAAAGGTGGTGAACGCGCCGCAGAAGCCGATCATCAGCAGCACCCTGAGGTCGGGGCCGAGCACGAACCTGTCCTCGGTCAACGCGGCGAGGAAACCGACGAGCAGGCAGCCCAGGAGATTGACCACCAGGGTACCGTAAGGGAACGAGGTGCCGGCAATGCCGTAGACCGCCCCCCCCAGCAGATACCTGGCGATGGTGCCCGCGGTTCCGCCGACTGTCAAGAGGATGAATTTTGACATAAGATATCCTTTTGCGCTTATTATAGTTAATTTACCCTTGTTTATCAACCTCTTTGGAGTATAATCCTTTTATATGCACGCGCTTACCCTCGTCATAACAGCGCTCCTGGTATTCGCGCTGGCCTACAGATACTACTCCGCCTTCCTCCTCTCGAAGGTCCTGGCAACCGACGGTTCCCGCAAGACACCGGCCCACGCCCTGCGGGACGGCAAGGATTATCATCCCACGAACCGATTCGTCCTCTTCGGCCACCATTTTGCCGCCATCTCAGGCGCCGGACCTCTGGTCGGCCCCGTGCTCGCCGCGCAGTTCGGCTTCCTCCCCGGCTTCCTCTGGATACTGATCGGTGCCGTTCTCGGAGGCGCGGTCCACGATTCGGTGATACTTTTCGCTTCCGTGCGCATGAAAGGCAAGTCGCTGACTCACATCGCCCAGGATACCATCGGCCCCCTGGGCGGGGTCGTCACGGGTTTTGCCATACTCTTCATCATCATCACCGCGCTGGCAGGCCTTGCGCTGGTGGTCGTCAACGCGCTTAACGAAAGCGCCTGGGCGACCTTCACCATCGCCGTCACCATCCCCGCTGCCCTCTGCGTTTCCCTATACATGTACAAGCTGCGGCCGGGGAAGATCGTCGAGGCGTCGCTTATCGGCGTAACGCTGGTCGTAGCCGGCGTGGTCATCGGCGAACCGCTCTCGAGGTCGCAGTTCGGCGCCTGGTTCCTCCTCTCGAAGCCGTCCCTCTCGCTGATCCTGCCGGCATACGGCTTCATCGCTTCCGTTCTGCCGGTATGGCTCCTGCTCTGTCCCAGAGACTACCTGAGCTCCTACATGAAGATCGGGACTATCGGCCTGCTCATCCTGGGGATCTGCGTCGTCAACCCGCAGATCCACATGCCCGCGCTGACCCCTTATATCCATGGCGGCGGGCCGATCATCCCGGGCAAGGTATGGCCCTTCGTCTGCATCACGATCGCCTGCGGCGCGATCAGCGGGTTCCACAGCCTGATCGGCTCGGGCACCACGCCGAAGATGATCAACAGCGAATCCGATATCCGTTTCATCGGGTTCGGCGCGATGCTGATCGAAGCCGTGGTCTCGCTGATGGCCCTCATCGCCGCTACCGCGCTTATCCCCGGCGATTATTTCGCGATCAACCTCGCTCCCGAGGCTTTCGCCAGGACCGGGTTCGCGGTGGCTAACCTTCCTGAGATCCAGAGGATGACGGGAGAAACGCTGACAGGCAGGTCAGGCGGAGCGGTATCTCTCGCGGCGGGGATGTCGGTCATCCTCTCTTCCATCCGCGGCATGAAACACCTGATGGGGTACTGGTATCACTTCGCGATCATGTTCGAGGCGCTGTTCATCCTGACCACGGTCGATACCGGCACCCGCGTTGCCCGTTACATCTTCCAGGAGCTGACCGAATATGCCCGCCCCAAGAAAGCGAAAGCCGGCAAAGCCGGCTGGATCACGGGAACGGTCCTGAGCAGCGCGGTGATCAGCTGCTTATGGGGATATCTGGTCTACAACGGCGACATCTCGACGATCTGGCCGATGTTCGGCGTGGCCAACCAGCTGCTCTCCGCGCTGGCGCTGTTCCTGGGAACGGTCTATATCCTCAAGCACGCGGCCAGGAAAGTCTACGGCCTGATCACTTTCATCCCCGGCCTGTTCATGTTCGCCACCACGGTCACTGCCGGGATCGAAAGCATCCGTTACAATTACCTTCCCAAACACACCTTCCAGGGGAACCTGAACGCGATCCTCACCGCGTTCATGCTGGTGATGGTAGCGGTCATCTTCGTGGAGACGCTCAGGTCAGCCGCGAAGCTGATCAAAATAAAAGGTCCTTCCGCTGTTCTACAGAAGGACCTTGCCTGATATTCCCCGCTTTTAATCCTTGTTCAATTCCCTTATCAGTTCCAGCAGCCTGCCGTAGTTGTGCCGGTTGAACTTCATCACCAGTCTCGGCAGGTCCAGGAACTCGCCTCTCTCCACCTCTTCCGGCAAATGTCCTGAAAGTGTCATCTCCCCTGAGGTCAGGATATCCGCAAAATCATGGTTAAGGCGTTTCAGGGTCGCCTCGGAGACCGGCCGGTTCAGCCTGAACACGGTCAGGTCCCTGACGTACCTGATCGAATGGTAGACGCGGTAGAAATCCGTCACCTGCCGGACCGCCTCATCCACATTCTTCGTGATCGTGAACAGGTCCAGGTCCTCTTTGTTGATATAACCGGCATCGACCAGGTTCTTGTCCACGAACCGCTTCCAGTCCGACCAGTAGCTCGACCCTTCCGGGTCCATCAGGACCACGGGGCGGGGCGCGGACTTGCCGGTCTGGACAAGCGTCAGCATCTCGAAACCTTCATCCAGCGTCCCGAAACCTCCTGGAAAAAGCGCGGTCGCGTTGCTCTCCTTGATAAAAAGGAGCTTGCGCGTGAAGAAGTACTTGAAATTGATGATCTTTTCTTTCTCGTTGATGTAGGGATTGGGCTTCTGCTCGAAGGGCAGACGGATATTGAGCGCGAAATCCTTGTGGGGCGCGCCCTTGTTGCCGGCTTCCATGATGCCGGGACCGCCGCCGGTTATCACCATGTACCCTTTCTCCACGATCTTGCGCGAGAATTCCTCCGCCATCAGGTATTCAGGGGACGTGTTCTTCGAACGGGCCGAGCCGAAGATGACCGCTTTCTTGATGTTGCGGTAGGGGGTGAAAATCTTGAAGGAATACCTGAGCTCTTTGAGGGCGTTGTTGACCAGCTTGAGGTCGCCCTTGTCGCTGGACTCCAGGCCCAATTTCATCGCCGCGGTCAGGATATCGTGCAGGTAGGGCTCGATGTTGTTGGGCGCGCACATCGCGGAGAGCTCCGCGATCATCTGGTCGGCTTTTTCACAGCCGGTGACGAATTCTTTCATGTACTCTCCTTACGTTCAAGTATACTTTAAAAGGCTTTAGCGCAAAAGACAATTTTAGGGGCGGGAAGAAGCCAGAACGACAAGCGCATCCACAACGACCGGGTCTGAAGGGAGGCTTTTCTGCTCCTCTAGCCTCAACATCTCGGCAAGCGAAGAAATAGCGGTATCGACGTCGGCAGCCGTGCCGTTGAAGACGGAGCGGCCGGCGCATTCCCTGATCCTCTCATTCGCAGGGACCATGCCGGCATCGAGCATGCGGCCGATACGCTTCCATTCAGCCGAAAGATCGAATGACCCGGCCCGTTCGAACGCTGCCGGATCGAGACCGGCGCGCAGTCCGACGATCGCGGAAGTGACGATGGGAAGAGAGCGCAAATCTATACCGCCCGGCCCGGACACCTTCCCCGCGCCGCCGTCCTGCGCTGTCCCGGGTACAGTCTTGCCGGCCGTTACCGAGGTCAGGAACGCGGAGATCTCCTCGTCCATCTTATTCGAGGCAGCGTCCAGGTGTGAACGATAACCCATGACAGCCACCTTTTTCTCTGTCCCGAAGTGGTCAAAGACCGCCAGCGCGATTTTCTCGTCATTCCCCAGGGGGACGTTCCACTGCAGTCTGTTGTTGTACTGATAATATTCCCCGGAGCGGATGGTGGACTGAAGGTAATACTGCCCATCCTTGCCTTGCCTCAGCATCAGTAAATACTTGCTGCTGCTTTTTTTTATGCCCCTGTCATTTACGGTCTTTCCCGAGATCTTTACCGGCTTGAATCCATCGAATATTGTTTCAGGCTCGAACTCTCCCGCCCTGGGGTCAGGAGGTGAATACGGATACCGCCTGTCGATATCGTTCCTGCTCATCTTCAGCGTCGCCGGTGTTCTTCCGTAGATCTTTTCGAAGACCTTTTCCGCCGAGATCCAGCCGGCGGCACGGGCAGCCCTGTTACCGATGGAATAAGCAACCGAGTTTATCTGTTTCTGCATCAGCTCTTCTTCGGTATTCAATATTCCGCGCATCTCAGGGTCCTGGCTGACATACTTTCCTGTCATATCCTCCTTATACGTATAACGGGCAACCAGATTCTCCGGGTCGTTGTTGGCGAGAACGGTCGTCGGGATCAGTCCCCAGTCAGGCAGCGGCAGATCGTTGTCCAGCATCATCTGGACGCCGGCCAGCGGCACAGGCAGGTACGAAAAGATCTCGGGGTAACCTTTATTCCCCCAATCAGCCCCTTCCACTCTATCCACCCTCAGGATAGCGCGGGTAAGGAACGCCTCGACAGGAGGGAATTCCAGGCTGGGGTCCGTCAACTCTCCAGCCTGTTTCCTCCTCTCCCATTCCAGCCGGAACGCGTAATACATGGATACCGCCCGCGCCGGCCTGCTGGTAATCGCCGCGAACGTCCCCGCGTTAACGAACGCCTCGGCGAACGGATCAGGTACTCCGCCCACCTCTATCGGATAACCGAACTCGTCATAGACCACCCGGCCCTTTTTCTCTTCGTTATAAAGGCTTTTGCGCGTGAAAAAGAGAGCTTCCGCATCCACACCGACCTCGGAGGAAGCCCTTTTGATCGCCAATCCCTTTATCCCGCCCAGAGTACCCCTCATGAGCGCCGAAGCCATTAGAACACCGAGGCTTGTTCCATGGAAATACCAGTAGTCGTTGCCTTCGCGCAAAGCCGTATCACGCTTCTCCCGTGTCGACAGGTCTGCGTCCCAGGGCCGTTCGCGTTTATCCATAAGAGCGTTCACGGGGATTCCGGACGCGCCGTTCAAAGATGCTATTTCCCGTATCGCGGTCTCATCTATCTCCTTCATGATCTTCAAGCGGTCTTTGGTCGAATCAGCCCTGACCAACCTTGATCTCAAGTCCACGTACTTATTGTCCCACTCTTTGCTCTTCTTCTCCAATGGGGAGAGTCTGTCACCTCCGTCGGCAAGCGCGGCACCGTTAGCGGCCGGGACGAGCTGGAAACCGTCATCCCGATCACTGGCGCTTATCCGGACGGCGACGGTGTATCTTGACCGCGGCAGTCTTTGCGTTGACGCGGGAATAACAGTTATACGCGTCCCCGTGACCGGATCTGTCGAAGGCAAAGCGCCGACCGAAGGGGATATCGACAGCGCGATATCCCTGATGCCTCCCGAGAAATAAGTCCTGATCGAAGGGCCTGAAGCTGTCTGCACGGTCTTCTGCATGCTGTATTCGCCGTCCCGGAATAACCGCTGGTACTCCCTGAAATAGGTATCCTTTGAATAAACAGAAGTCGAAACCAGGCCGCTCAGGTCCGCGCTGTCGATCCTGCCGGCAAGCGGACCTCCCTTGCCCCGGTTACGCGCCTTAAACCATTGGGCAAGGATAAGCGAATAATACACCTGACGCAGGGCGCCGTATCTGGCCGCCGTATTCACTTCCCTGGTAAGGGCGGGGGTGATCCGCTCCCTGAGCAGCTGCGAAGAGTATTCGTTAAGCTGTTTCATCCGCGCATCCTTGAAATCGAATGCCGCGTCGCCCTTGATACGGTCCTGCTCCAGCATTACCTTGAGCGTCGCCTTGCAGACATAGGCCGAATCCCCGGTCTCGATCATGACGATCTCATCGGGGACGATCCAGGGACGTGCCAGCGTGGGAATGGTGATGTTCTGCTGCCCGAACAGTTCCTCCGCCTTCTTATAGAGAAGGTCCCAGTATTCTGCTCCTTGAACTGTGGCAGGCGAAGCCGCTTTCGCGATATCCTTTTTCAGCTGGACATCGGCTTCAAGGAAGACCCGGCCGATATCGGTCCATGCCAGGGCGGCATCGATGATATTGTCCGGGGCATCGGGGCGCAGGTTGACCCAGAAGGTATCGGCAGGCAGGGAAAGACCGATGAGAAAATATCTCAATGAATCTTTGGATGCGGTATGGATAGCGCCGGGAGCAGCTTCCTCCCTCCCCTTATCAAGAAGAAGGAAGAAACCGCTGCGGTCAGGCTCATACTGGAGATAGCGCAAATGGAAAGACGTGACAGCCTGGACGGGCGCTATCTGGGCAAAACCCGCCTGCTCGCAAACCAGGGAGAAACACAGTACTAGCGGAATTATTTTCAGCCTTCTCATATGTAAAAGCTTACTCTATATATAGGAAGGTTTCAATGTTGCGGGGCGGGGTTTTGAAAGCGGTTTCAGGCGAGGGTCTTAAAACCTGGTGCCGGAAAGCAGTTCCCTGGCGCCGTTCTTGTCCTGGATATACACTTCGGGGATGAACTCGACCGAGTTCGGGATCAGGTCGGCGATGACCTTCTTGAGCCGCTGCTGCTGGGCGGCGTTGGCCGGATCGAAAACGGGATTCTGGCTCAGGTCGTGAAGAAGAAGTATGACCGGGTCGTGCGGGAACTGGAAATTCCGCAAAAGCTTCTTTATCAGCAGGTCGAGGTATTCGGGCTTGTCCTTGAACACGTCGACCGTCGTCTTGAAGGTGATCTTCCCCCAGTCCTCGGTAGTCTTCTTCTGGAAAAGCGCGTAGACTGAGGAGTATTTGATCAGGGTAAGGCTTCCGGGGGCCATCTTGCTGGCGGTGTTGACGATGACCGCCGAAAGCTCGGAGTGCTTGTAGGTCTTGATCTCGCGATGGATGTCAACAGTGAGCAGGTCGAAGGAGTGGACACCGTGGACACTCGCCGTGGCGTTGATCGTACTGCGCTTGATCAGGTCCTCCACCGCGTCCCAGAGCATCGCCTCGTCCTTACGGATGAAGTTCAGCGCCAGGAGCTTGCAGGCCTGTCCTTCGCGGACGACCCTGTACTCCCGCACCTTGTCCTCGTTGACCCCCTCGTACGTTATCTCGTCAAAGAGGGGCATGTGCTCGAAGAGGTTGGACATCTGAAAGCCATGGTCTATCAGGTTCATGGCCTCATTCTATCAGAATCCCAACCCTTTGAAAACTCATTTTGCTTCGTTAGGCATCTGTGCTCCGACAATGCCGCCTACAGCCGCGCCCGCTGCCCCGCCGATCAGCGCCCCTCCGGCTTCATGACGGCCTTTCATCTGATGGCCGATGATGCCTCCGGTCAGGGCACCCAGGATCGCGCCCAAGCCCATCCCCTCAGCCACCTTCGTCCTGTTCGGCGCAGCCACACTGACCGTCTCCGTCCGCACCACTGCAGGCTGCGTTACGACTGCCGGCTGCTGCGCGACGGCTACCGGAGGCTGGACGACCCTCATCGGGCGGACCACTTTATAGCCGTAAGGGGTATAGACATAATAGATGCTGTTATCGGTGTAATAGGTGACACCGTTGATGATCACCGGACGGTATTCGAACGGTATCGCCGGGACCACCGCCCCTTCCGGAGGCTCGACCAGGACATATCCTTGAGTCCCCGGGGCATAGTAGAGGCCGTCATAATAGTAATACCGCATGCCCCTTGCCGTCACAGGCCTGTACTCGTTCGAGATGAACTCGATGCGCGCTCCGTACCGGGGACGGTCATGATACCGGTAATACCGGGTGTGGCGGTCGTACTGACTGTCCCTGGCATAGGAAACGCAGGGCTGTAAAGCAATGACGGCTGCTCCTATCACCAGAGCGGCTTTCTTCAGGAATTCAATCTTCATCGCAACCTCCTCTTTTTCGGCTATCTGCCGTATTCAGATACTTAGACGCCGGGGACCCGGGGAAAGTTTACCTTTATGGAAAAAAGTCAGCAGAAGGGGGAACTGACTCCCGTCCCTTCTTCCCTTAAGTGTATTAAAATAGAGTGTTGCCTTCGCTTAGCAAAAGGAGAACAGCGTATGTTAAGGATCGAGCTGATCGACGATATCAGTGACTTCGGCAGGCTGGAACCGTTCTGGAACCCGCTTCTTGCCCGAAGCGACATGGACATCCCGTTCATGACCTTTGAATGGCTGAAGATGTTCTTGCGGATCAACGCGGGGAGCAGGATCCTGGTCCTCGTCTTCAGGCAGGACTCCGACCCGGTCGCGGTCGTGCCCCTGATGCTGGGAAAGAGCTCCTGGAGAAGCCTTCCGGTGACACAGCTCACATTCCTGGCCAATTACTACACGCCCCGCACCGGCCTTGTCGATGTCTCGCAGCAGAACGTCCTGGACCTGGCCATCCGCTTCCTGAAGGCGCGGGGAGTCAACCCGGACCTTTTCTATTTCGACTTCGTCGACTCAAAGTCCCTGACCTATCGCTATATACAGGACTTCATCGGCCGCAACGGGCTCAAGGCACGTGTGATGGCGGGAGAGCTTTCACCGTATTTCAGGATGGAAAAGGATTGGGTCTCGTACCTTAAGACACGATCGGATAATTTCAGGGAAAAGGTACGGCGGATGGACGGATTTTTCGGCCGCAGCAAGGACTACAGGCTGGCTTGTTACCGGGAAGAAATAGACGTGCCAAGGGCGATCCCGCAGATGCTGACGGTCTCGAGGAACACCTGGAAGTTCAAGATGGGTACAGCTATCGCCAACACGGCCGAACGCACGGTATTCTTTACCGAACTGGCGCGTATGGCCGCGCGGCTGGGATGGCTGAAGATGCTGATACTCAGCCACAGGGAGCATCCCGTCGCGTTTACCTACGAGCTCAGGTACAAGGGCGTCAATTTCTTCCTGAAAACGGGGTTCGACGAGAATTATTCGAGGTCCTCGCCGGGGATGTTCATCGTCTGCCGTTCAGTGAAAGAGGCGTTCACCGACGGATTCAAGGAGTACGATCTGCTGGGGAAGAACGAAGCTTACAAGATGAAATTCACTCCTGTCGTCCGCCGCCATGCCAAGTTCATGGTCTTCAACCGCACCCTCACCGGCGGCCTGCTTTACATCCTGGAATCGATGGTCATAAGGACCGCCAGAGGACTGCTGGGCAAGCCCAAGAAAGACCTGGACGATAGCCGTTTATCCGAGGGAGAAGAAGCCAGAGGTATCCCGGTCCATCTGACCGGACGGGAAAAAGCGCTCGCCGGAAGAAACTGACCTTAAACGGCAGGAGCCGCGGGCGCGGGAGGCGATTCCTTGCGCTTCCTCAGCTGGTCGTAGACATACGCCGAAGCGATCATCGTGGCCGGGATGGTGAAGACCAGTCCCACCACAAGGCACAGGAAACCGGCGATGTTGACCAGGCCGAGCAGCGCCCAGAAGACGAACAGCTGCCAGCGCGCTCCTCTGGTAAGGCCGCGGCTTGCCTTCAACGATGCCAGGGGACCCAGCCCTTTATCGACGACCAGATACGGGTACATCTGCAGCGCGATCGCGAAGATGATGCCGGGGACGATCAGCAGGATAAGCCCGCCGATAAAAGCCAGGACATAGCAGATGGACGCGAAGAGATACTTGAAGAAGAGCCGCCATTGCAGGAAAAGCTCGGCGAACGAGGTCTTCCGGTCACGCGACAGCGACAGGCCGATCTTGATCAACCCTATCTGCATCACCAGCCCGACGATCGCGAACGCGATCGAAAGCAGGAAATAGACCGGCCGCGGGAACGGAAGCCTGTATCTGTACGGGGTGAGAAAATGGAAGATCCTGTCGCGGTCCGCCTCCATATCGGGCGCAAGGACCAGCTCTGAAGGCTGCTTGAGAAAACGCAGCTTAGCCTGCACCATACCGTGCTTGTCGATGTACCCCGCTTCCACCAGGGATTTGTACAGCCGTTCCTGCTGACCCGGATCTTTATAGACCCTGCTCAACTGGTATCTATTTATCCCGGCGATGCCTGAAAAGGCATTCAGGGCGGTGCTGGCAATGTGGAAGACAGCGTAGATAAGGATCAGACCAAAAACAAACTTGAAATACTTTTTGGTCATCCTGAAACCGTGGGAGATCGCTTCTTTCTTGGAAAAGTATTTCACGCCCATAGGTCCCTCCTCTTTTTGATCGCAAGCCCATTCTACCAAAAGAAAGACCCTCCGCAACTATTATTATTGCAGAGGGTTAAGTAAAGAAGGGATCGGCCTATTTCCCCGTGCACTCCTTCGCGTGC
>JBLMZF010000025.1:0-11240 GCA_050258655.1 Deltaproteobacteria bacterium
ACTTCAGGGTGTCGGCGAAGGTCTTCCTGCCTTCGTAGATCCCGTCTGTGAGCACGCCGAGGTCCTTTTCGAGGAGGACGATGTCGGATGTCTCCTTTGCGATGTCTACGGCGCTGTTGACCGTTATCGAGGCATCGCAGGCATGGAGGGCGGGCGTATCGTTGATGCCGTCCCCCAGGAAACCCACCACGTTCCCCGCGTCCCGGAACGCCCTGATGATCCGCTCCTTGAGCAGCGGATCGATCTCCGCGAAGATCTCGGTCTCCTCGAGCGCCCGCGCGAACTCCTTTTCCGGCAGGTCACTGATCTCTTCCCCGGTCTTCACATCCCCTTCGAGGCCGAACGCGGCGTGGCAGATGTAATGGGCGACTTCCTTGTTGTCGCCGGTCAGTATCTTCAAACGCACCCCCGTCGACTCCAGCCGCCGGATCACTTCTCTGATACCCGCTTTCGGCGGATCGGCGAGCACGACGAAGCCGAGGAAGATCATCCCTTTTTCCTCTTCCTTCGTCAGTTTCGCGTCCTGAGCCGCCGGGCGGTATGCCACCCCCAGCACCCGGAATCCCTGTTCGCCCAGCGAGTCGAACGTGCGCTCGATCGTCGTCCTGTTATCCGCGAGCGGCAGCCGCTGCCCCGGCTCCTTTTCCGCCCGGTCGCAGATACCGATTATGCTGCTGAAGGCGCCTTTGGCGACGATGAACGCTTCCCCATTCTTTTCCACGAGCATGCTCATCCGCTTGCGTTCGAAATCGTACTGCACCTCGCCCCGTTTCGAGTATCCCGTGATGTCGGCATGCCGGTATTCCCGGATGGCTTTGTCTATGGGATTACGGAATCCTTTCTTGAGCATGGCGGTGAGGTATGCGTGGAAGAACACGGTTTCGCAGTGCCTGCCTGAAGGGTCGAGGAACGATCGCGCTTTCATGACGCCTTCTGTCAGCGTCCCCGTCTTGTCGGAACAGAGGATGTTCATGCTGCCCAGGTTCTCGATCGAATCGAGCCGCTTGACGACCACCTTGAGCCCCGCCATGCGTTTGGCGCCCTTGGCGAGGTTGACCGTGATTATCGCCGGCAGGAGCTGAGGGGTCAGCCCGACGGCGAGTGACAGCGAGAACAGGAGCGATTCGATGAGCGGCTTGCGGAAAGCGAGGTTGATCAGGAAGATCGCGGCGACCATGACCATGGACAGCGCCATGATGAACCATCCGAAACGCTTTATGCCGAGCTCGAAATCCGTCGGCGGCTTGCGCCGGCCGAGGCGGGAGGCGATTCTGCCGAACTCCGTCCTGCGGTCAGTGTTGACGACCAGCGCGCGCGCCGTGCCGTTGACGACGTGAGTGCCCATGAAGAGGCTGTTGCTCCTGCGCGAAAAAGGCGCAGACCCCTCCACGGTCCCCGCCCTCTTGTCGACCGGCACCGATTCGCCGGTCAGCACCGATTCGTCCACCGAGAGGTCCTCCGATTCGATGATCAGGCAGTCGCCGGGGATGCTGTCACCGGCGGAGAGGATGGTGATGTCGCCCGGCACCGAATCCTCTATGGGGACCTGGACCTCCCTGCCGTCGCGCAGCATGTTCGCCTTCACGTGCACGATCGAGAGGAGGCGCTGCACGATGTCCGAAGCGCCTTTCTCCTGCCAGAAGCCCAGCAGTGAGCTGATCAGCACTATGACGATTATTATCAGCGAGTTGGCGGGGTCGCCGAGGAACAGGGAGACGAGGGAAACCGCGAGGAGGATCAGGATGATGGGGCTCTTGAACTGGGAGAGGAGAAGGATGAGGGACGGGATCCGTTTCGCGCGATGGACTGTGTTCTTGCCGTAAGTCTTGAGGCGGCGGTGCGCCTCATCGGATGACAGGCCGGAAGCACGCGATCCGAGCTTTGCGAGGAGCTCGGGGACGCTTTGTTCCCAGAAACGCGGGATCTCCACAGACATATGCCTCCCGTTCAGAAGGGGGGCATAAAAATATTATAACATAGAGTGCGGGACGTGCCACCGAGGGACATCCCTTCAGGGGTGTCCTGAGGGGGCGCGTCCCACTGCTGTCATCCCGAGTGAACCCGTCCCACTACTGCCTTAGCAGATCCTCGGCAGCTGCTCTCCGGTGAGCATGTCGAGTATGCGGGTGGAGCCTATGGAGGTGCGCAGGAGCACGGCGGGTTCTCCTTTTTCCACGCGGCCGATGACGCGGCTGCCTTTGCCATAAGGATGGCGGGACAGGGCCTTCAATACCCGGGAAGCGTCTTTGTCAGGGCAGAAGATAAGGATTTTTCCCTCGTTGGCCATATAAAGGGGATCGATGCCGAGCACTTCGGAAAAGCCGCGCACGGCCGGGCGGACGGGGAGGAGGTTTTCTTCGATGGCAACGGTCACTTTTGAGGAACGGGCGATCTCGTTGAGGGTCGTGGCCACGCCGCCGCGCGTGGGATCGCGCATGACGTGGACGCGCGGGCATGCCGCAAGCGCCGCCTGCGCCAGCCCGTTGAGCGGGCAGCAGTCGCTTTTGATCGGGACGCGGATGCCGTAGTCCTGCCGGCTGGCCATGACCGCGGCCCCGTGGTCGCCGATCGGCCCGTTTATGATCACCGCGTCGCCGGGTCTGGCCCTGTCCGCGGAGACCTGTGTGCCTGTCATGACGGTACCGACGCCGCTGGTGTTGATGAACATCCCGTCGCAGGCGCCTTTCTCAACCACTTTCATATCGCCGCCCACGATCATCACCCCGGCTTCTTCGGCGGCCTTTTTCATCGAGAGTATTATCTTCCGGAAATCAGCCACCGCGAACCCTTCTTCCACGATGCAGGCGGAGGTCACGAACCGGGGGAGGGCGGCCATCACGGCCAGGTCGTTGACCGTCCCGCAGACAGCCAGTTTACCGATGTCGCCTCCGGGAAAGAAGAGAGGCTTGATCACGAACGAATCGGTCGTGAACGCGGTCCTCCCCTTGAGCTCCACCACGGCGCTGTCGTCGTTCTTCTCCAGATACGGGTTGCGGAACGCCGGGAAGACGATCTCTTCAAGAAGGCGGTGCGTGAGCTTGCCGCCGGACCCGTGGCTCAAAAGTATTCTCTCTTCTGTCATAGGTTAGAGGGGACGGGTCACTGAGGGACACACCTTTAGGTGTGTCCTAAAGGGACCCGTCACCAAAATTAGCTATTGGTTCAACTTGGCTACCGATCGTACTTATAGTAAGCGGCGCATGTCCCTTCGGTCGAGACCATGCACGGTCCGAACGGGTTCTCCGGGGTGCAGGCTTTCGCGAAGAGGGCGCACTCCTTGGGTGTCTTGACGCCGCGCAGGACCATGCCGCAGAGGCACCGCGGGTTTTCCTTCGGTTCCGGGGCGTCGATGGGGAACTTCTTTTCCGCGTCGAACGCCGCGAATGAGGGTCTGAGCCTGAGCCCCGATCCGGGTATCATCCCCAGACCACGCCATCTGGCGTCGCGGGTTTCGAACACGCGCTCGATCAGCCTCTGCGCGATCACGTTGCCTTCGGGTCTTACGGCGCGCCTGTACTGTATTTCCACGCGGGCCTGGCCCGCGGCTTTCTGCTTGAGGAGCATCAAAAGCGATTCAAGGATGTCGACCGGTTCGAACCCGGTGACCACGCAGGGCACCGTGTAATCGCGGCAGACCTGTTCGTAAGCGTCGCTGCCGAGGATGCTCGAGACGTGTCCGGGGCAGATGAAGCCATCGAGCCGTACTTCCTTGGCCTCGAGCAGGGCGCGCATTGCCGGGAGGATGGTCTTGTGGCAGGCGTAGATCGAGAAATTCCCGATACCCTGCGCCCTGGCGTCGCTGACGACCGCGGCCACCGCGGGCGAAGTGGTCTCGAATCCGACGGCAAGGAACACCACCTGTCTGCTTTTTTCCGAGCGGGCGATGTCCAGGGCATCGGACGGGCTGTAGACTATCCGGATATCCGCGCCGGCGGCGCGTTCCTTTTCCAGGTTCGTCCGTGTCCCCGGCACCTTGAGCATGTCGCCGAACGTGGTCAGCACCACGCCCTTGATCCGCGCAAGAGCGATCATCCGGTCGATATCCGCCTGGGCGGTGACGCAGACCGGGCAGCCCGGGCCCGATATCAGCGAGACGCGTCCTTCAAGGAAGCCGCGCAGCCCGCTGCGGAAGATGGCCATCGTGTGGGTCCCGCAGACCTCCATGAAACTGGCGCCGGTGACGCCTGTCTTTTCGATGCCGGCACGCAATCTGTCGACCAGTTTTTTGTCGCGGAATTCGTCGATGTACTTCAACCCAATCTCACTCGCTTTGTGAGGGGACGTGCCTTCTTAGGACACCCCTAAAGGGATGTCCCTCGAAGGCATCGTCCCCTCCTTAATTTTTTACTCGCCGAAGGAGACCTGCTTGAGGAGCTTGAGGGTCTTCTTCGCCTCTTTCTCGTCGATCTTCTCAATGCCGAAACCCGCGTGCACGAGCACATAATCGCCGGCCTTGACGCCGTCGACCAGGCGGATGTCGACTTTTCTGACCACGCCCGATAACTCGACTTCAGCGATCGTCTTATCGATAGACAGTATTTTTCCGGGTACAGCTAAACACATAGCTCATCCTTTCCAACACGATCTATAGCTTTGTCTGGGGACGTGTACCTTTGGGACACCTCTAAAGAGATGTCCCACGGTACACCGTCCCCTCTAATCCTTGCCCCACCTTACTTTGATCTCGCGTTCGCGATGACCGCCTGTCCCAGCGCCACTGCGCCGTCGTTGGTCGGCACGAGCTGGTTATAGTGGACCTCGAACTTCTTTTTCCTGAGCATGGACAGCGTTGTCTCCAGGAAAAGCCTGTTCTGGAAGACACCGCCCGAAAGGCATACCGTATTGATACCGGTCCGGGTCCTGATCGCGGCGCAGACCCGCGCCGTAACCCCGGCCAGGCCGTTGTGGAACTTGCGCGCGCAGACGGGCACATCGGTCCCTCGGGAAAGGTCAGCGGCCAGTGCCCTGATCATCTCCGCGGCGTTGATGCGCATCGGTCTTGCCTTGATGATACTGAAGGGATACGCGCAAGAGGAGGAGGACCTTTCCGCGGCCATCTGCAGCCGGACCGCTGCCTGCGCCTCGTAGGTGATTATATCACAAATTCCCAGAAGTGAGCTGACCGCGTCGAACAATCTTCCGCAGCTGGAGGTCCGGGCGGGACCGTGCCTGCAGACCTGGATCAGCGGCACGATGGTGTCTCTGTGCTTCCGGACGAATCCCCGGGGCCATTTCGCGATGCCGGGACCGAATGCCGAAAGCAGGTAGCTGGCCGCCATGCGGTACGGTTCGGCGGTGGCCTTGTCGCCTCCGGGCATGGGCATGTCCTCCAGCGCCGCCGCGCGTTCGAAGCCTCCCGTGTTCCCCGTGAAGAATTCGCCTCCCCATATCGAGCCGTCCGTCCCGTATCCGATCCCGTCGAAACAGACGCCGATCACGTTCCCGCTGATGCGGTGTTCCGCGATCACGCTCGCCGCGTGCGCCTCGTGATGCTGGACGCCGATCAATTTCAGCGACGGGGTCCTGCGCTTGCGTTCCTGCGCGTACCGCGTGGAGAGATAGTCGGGGTGGAGGTCGCAGGCGATCAGGCGCGGCGAGACGCAGAAGAGCCTGCTCAGCTTTTCCTCGGCTTCCTTATAAAAGGAGTAGGTCCCCTGGGTCTTCAGGTCACCGATGTACTGGCTCAGGAAAGCCGATCTTCCTTTGCACAGGCAGAACGTGCTTTTGAGTTCGGCGCCGCAGGCAAGGACGGGTTTTTTCATCTCCCGCTCCAGGAGGAACGGGAACGGTGAATAACCGCGTCCCCTGCGAAGCACCACCGCGGTGCCGTCCATGACCTGGACGATTGAATCGTCGCACCTGTTGGCGATGGGCCTGTCGTTGACGAGGAAATAATCGCAGATGCCGTCGAGCCGGCGGAGCGCCTCGGCCTCCTGTGTCTCCACCGGTTCGTCGGCCTCGTTGGCGCTGGTCATGACCAGCAGCCGGGAGCCGCCGGCGGGGAAGAGGAGGTGGTGAAGAGGCGCGTACGGCGCCATCACGCCCAGATAATTGTTGTCGGGCGAAAGCCGGGAGAGCGCGGGGTTGTCTTTTTTCCTGAGCAGTACGATGGGGCGCTCGGGGCCCAGGAGGAGCTGTTCCTCGAGGATCGACAGCCGGCAGAAACGCCTGACCGCCTCCGCGTCGGGCGCCATGACCGCGAACGGTTTCGAGGGGCGATGTTTCCTCGCGCGCAGTTTTCCGACCGCCGCGTCGTTGAGCGCGTCGCAGGCGATGTGGAAACCGCCGATCCCTTTGACCGCCACGATCGCTCCCTGTGCCAGCAGGGAGACCGCCTTTCTGACCGCGCCGTCCTCCTGCGCGATCCTGCGCGCGCCTTTGAGCAGGGTCACCCGGGGCCCGCAGACGGGGCAGGCGTTGGGCTGCGCGTGGTAACGCCTGCTTCTTATATCTTCGTATTCCTTGCGGCAGCGCGGGCACATCCTGAACTTCTTCATCGTCGTCAGGGGACGGTCGTAGGGAAGCCCCTCGATGATGGAGAAGCGCGGACCGCAGTCGGTGCAATTGATGAAAGGGTAACGGTACCGGCGGTCGTCCGGGTCTGAAAGCTCGCGGAGGCAGGTATCGCAGGTGCCGATGTCGGGACTGACCAGGGCGGTCTTTTCGCCAGACCTGCGGCTTTCACGGATGGAGAAGTCTTTGAATCCGACGGGGGAGCAGAATTGTATCGAGCGGGAAGTGATCCGGGCGAGGGGAGGGAGCCTTTCGGCCAGGCCGCGGTAGAACCTGTCTATCCGTGCGCGCGCGCCCTCGACCTCAATGTCCACACCCGAAGAGGTGTTGACGATAAAGCCGTTGAGCCCGTGTTCCCTGCTGAGCCGGTGGACGAACGGCCTGAAGCCCACTCCCTGGACAACGCCTTCGAGTCTGATTTTAGCTCGAACCATAGTGCCTCGTATTCCTTCGGTTACCCGAATATTTTAGCACTAAACGACGCAAGTCAAAAGAGAAAAGCCAAAAATTCTAATCGGAGTTGAATGTATTGGTAAATTGCACATTTGCGCAACGTCAAGTTGAAAAATGTTCTTCATCATCTTGACAAGCCTTTCAGGCTGTGGTAGACTTTGCTCGACCTGTATTTCAAGGGTTGACACAATCATTATTATATATTAAGCAGCTGCATGACTTATACAATTCTGTCACACGCTCACCTTGGCGTTCTCCCCCTGCTTTTTAGCTTGACATCCATTCGCGTTTATGTTACAAGTGGTCCTGGATCAATCAGTGTTGGAAAAAAATCTATGGAGGTTTGATGTCCTGTCAAGCCACGGACGGATATTACTCAAGAGTTTTCCTCATGAGTCTCCATTTTTAGATAGCCGGGTCCTTTTTTCAGGGGCCTGGTTTTTTTTGTATAGAGGGTCAATAAGCGTCTCTACGCAACGCCCGGTTAAAGAGGATGAACCGGCGTGTGTCTTTACACAAGGAGGAATAAATGGAACTTACGAGGCGAGAATTCCTGAAGATATGCAGCGCTTCTGCGATAGGGGCGGGAGTCTCTCAGATCCTGCAGCCCAGCGTCGTCAAGGCATTGGAAGATACCGCTGCCACCCGGCCTCCGGTCGTCTGGCTTCAGGGATGCAACTGCACCGGCTGTGCGGTATCCCTTCTTAATACCAACCACCCGACGATAGCCGAGGTCCTTACCAAGATCATCAGCCTCGAATACCAGTCCAACGTCATGGCCGCTTCCGGCGAGCTCGCGGTCTCGTACCTCGATATGGTCACGGAAAAGGCCAAGGGTAAATTCTTCCTCCTCATGGAAGGCGCCATACCGACGAAAGACGGCGGCGTCTACTGCACGATCGGCCAGAGGGACGGAAAGGAAATGACCATCCTTGACACCGTCAAGGAGATCGGCCCCAAGGCCGCGGCGATCATCGCCGTAGGCGATTGCTCGTCGTGGGGAGGCATCCCGGCCGCCAAGCCCAATCCGACGGATTGCAAGCCGATCGACCAGATCGTCCAGGGTGTCCCGATCATCAAGCTCGCGGGCTGCCCGCCTCATCCGGACTGGCTCCTCGGCACCGTCGTCCACGTGCTCCTGTTCGGCATTCCCGAGCTCGACAAGATGGGCAGGCCGAAGATGTTCTACGGGGAATCGGTCCATCAGAACTGCCCCAACTACTCCTATTTTCAGGAAGGGAAAATGGCCAAGAAGTTCGGCGACAAGGGCTGCCTCATCGAGCTCGGCTGCAAGGGACCGATGACCAATTCCGACTGCCCGCTGCGCAAGTGGAACAGCGGCGTCAACTGGTGCATAGGCGCCGGCGCGCCCTGCATCGGCTGCTGCAGCGAGACGTTCCCGGACGGTAACGGCTCTTTCTACACCGCGTTACCAAAGGACAAGTGGCCGAAAAAGGACAGCGAGATCGTATAGGGCAGAGGCCCACCCCGGCCTCTCCTAATAAAGGCCGAGGGTAATTTGACCATTACTAAGGAGGCAGATAGATGGCTACCCAGAAGATAACGATAGATCCGGTAACGAGGATTGAAGGCCACCTCAAGATGACCGTCGAGGTGGATAACGGCAAGATCGTCGACGCGTACAGCTCGGGCACGATGTGGCGCGGCATCGAGGTCATACTCCGCGGGCATGATCCGCGCGATGCCGCCCAGATCACCCAGAGGATCTGCGGCGTCTGCCCCATGGCGCACGGCACGGCCTCGATCCTGGCGCTTGACGACGCCTTCAAGGTGACCGTCCCGGACAACGCGCGCATCATCCGCAACCTGCTGTTCGGCGCGAACTACCTGCAGTCGCACATCCTGCATTTCTATCACCTGGCCGCGCTCGACTATGTCAACGGTCCGGACATCGCACCCTTCGTGCCCCGTTACAAGGGCGATTTCAGGCTTCCCAAGAAGATCAACGACGTGTTCGTCGACCACTATCTCCAGGCTCTCGAGATGCGCAAGAAGTGCCACGAGATGCTGGCGATATTCGGCGGGAGGATGCCTCCCCAGATCGCGATGGTCGTCGGCGGCGTCACCGTCCAGCCTACAGTCGACAAGATCGCGGCGTTCCTCTGGAGACTGCGCGAGATCAGGGACTTCATCAACAACGTGTATCTCCCCGACGTGCTCGCGGTCGCCGATGTCTACTCCGATTACAAGAAGATCGGCGTCGGCCACGGCAACCTGCTTGCGTACGGCGGTTTCCCGCAGGACGCGCAGGGCAAGGCCAAGTTCATCAAGGCCGGCAGATGGGTCGACGGGAAGATCCAGCCGTTCGATGCCCTCAAGATAACCGAGGACGTCAAGTACTCCTGGTACAAGAACGAGGATACGGGCAAGTACCCGCTCAACGGTATGACCGATCCCCAGCCCGAGAAGGAAGGCGCGTACACCTGGCTCAAGGCGCCCCGCTACGACGGTAAACCGTACGAGGTCGGTCCGCTGGCCCGCATGTGGGTCAACGGCGACTACCGCCAGGGCATCTCGGTCATCGACCGCCACGCGGCCCGCGCCCTTGAAGCGCAGAAGATAGCCGTCGAGATGGAGAACTGGCTGCTGCAGCTCAAGCCCGGTGACCCGGTCTGGAGCGAATGCAAGGTCCCGGATTCCGGCGAAGGCATGGGGCTGTGCGAAGGCGCCCGCGGCGCGCTCGGCCACTGGATCAAGGTGACCGGCAAGAAGATCGAGAACTACCAGGCGGTCGTTCCGACGACCTGGAACTGCGGCCCGAGGGATGACAAGGGCGTCCGCGGCCCGTGCGAGGAAGCGATGATCGGCACTCCTATCGCCGACGCCGACAACCCGCTCGAGATCGTCAGGATCATCCGTTCGATGGACCCCTGCATCGCCTGTGCGGTGCACGTCATCAAGCCCAACGGCGAGATGAAGAAATTCCGCGTCATCTAATTGATGAAGCGGATCATAGGGATAGGCAATCTCCTCCTCAAGGATGAGGGCGTGGGGGTGCACCTGGTGGAGTCGCTCAAGAGCGAGAAGCTCCCTGAGGGAGTCGAGCTCGTCGACGGGGCGACCTGCGGGTTCGACCTCCTGCCTTTCATAGAGGAGTCCGATAAGGTCGTCATCGTGGACGCGATGAAGGCCCCTGACGGCGAACCGGGCGCGGTCTACAGGTTCACGCCCGAGGATTACCAGACGCGGCCGTGCGGGGGGGCTTCCCTCCACGATGTGACGCTCGAGGACATCTTCAGTATCATCAAGACGACCAAGCGCAAGCGTCTGCCCGAGATCGTCATCTTCGGGGTAGAGCCCGCTGAGATCGGATGGGGGATGGAGCTGACCGATAAAGTGAAAGCGGTGCTCCCGCGCTTGAAGGAACTCGTTTTAAAGGAGATGAAAGATGCATGAAGTAGGGATGGCGCGGGAGATCATCAAGATAGTCCTTGATAAGGCGCAGGGTAAGAAGGTGGTGTCGGTGACCGTCGAGCTCGGCGATGACGGCCATACCACTCCCGAATCCCTCGCCCACGGGTTCGGCCACGTCATCGAGGGCACGAACGCCGCGGGGGCGAAACTGAAGGTCATCAAGGGCACCGGCTTCGAATCGCGAGTAGTCGAATTGGAAGTAGAGGAATAAATGTTCAATATCGGCATGCCCGAGCTTGTCGTCATCTTCGTCGTGGCGCTGATATTCCTGGGGCCGAAACGGCTCCCCGAAGTGGCCCGGCAGCTGGGCAAGGCGGTCGCGCAGCTCAAGAAAGCCTCGATGGACCTGAGGGAGGCCATTGAAAAAGAACCTCCTGAAGAGATAAAGCAGGAAGTAAGGGAAAAACTTGGATATACAGAACAACCCGGTCAGGATAAAGAGCCAGCTTGACGAGCCGATCCCTCTGTTGGGCCATCTCGACGAGCTCAGGAAATGCCTGATCGTCGCGGTCATCGCGATCGTTCTTTGCAGTATAGCGGCGTATTCGTGGGTCGACCCTGTTCTTAAGGATATCGCCAGGCCGATAGGGAAGCTGTATTTCACCAGCCCCATGGAGGCGTTCTGGAGCAGGCTCAAGCTCTCGTTTTTCATGGGCATTTTCCTGAGCATGCCGCTCGTTCTTTCACAGGTATGGAGGTTCGTGCAGCGGGGCCTGTTCCCCAAGGAGAAGAGGTTCATCTTCTGGCTCGTGGCGGTGTCGTTCCTGCTGTTCGCGGCAGGCGCGTCATTCTGTTATTTCGTGGTCATGCCGGCCGGCGTGAAGTTCCTGATGGAATAC
>JBLMZF010000026.1:0-8717 GCA_050258655.1 Deltaproteobacteria bacterium
ACCTTCATTGCGAGAGCCGTGGGAATTACACGCGATTCTACTACGGTCGTCTTTCCGCTGTTGTCCGTGAGCGTATACTTCCTGACACGGGCGGCGCCGGGGCCGAAGGTATCCTTCAACGAGGGGTTTCGGTAGACCACACCGGCGGTCCCCAGGAAACGGAACGAGTAGGTCTTTTCCTTCTTCGTGAACAGCCAGGAAGGCAGGACAGGCTCAAGACTGAGCGCGAGCTTTCCTTTCTCGTTCAGGTAGAACGGCTTCTGACCGGCGTTCATGATCAGCCACATCTGCACGAATTCAGCCGTGGAACCGGACAGACGGGCTACGAACCCGTTGCCGTGGAGAGCCGTATAAGGGAACGCGCTGGAAACAAGGAACGAGGAGTTCTCAAGCACGCTCCTGCCGTAGACCTCAGCCTTCTGGAAGGGGATAAGCACCTGCCTGAAATCATCGTAGAACTCCTCGTAAAGCCCCTGTTTGAGCAGCTCGAGCATGTACTTGTATTCCATATGCAGCCATATCGACTCATTCTCAAGCCAGCCGGGAGCAAAGACCCTGCAGCGCCCGATCTCTTCAGGCATGGAGGCCAGGGGCGCCGTCACCTTATACATCTTCAGCTTCCTGTCGAAAAGATCGCTTTTTCTCACCGAGGCATGGAGCCTGCGGGCGGAAGAGGGATCATGGCAGGTCCTCAAGGCATGCACCTGCCCCTCAAGGAAGAAGGGAAGGCGCTTCTGGCGGAACCGTGTCGGACGGATATGGTTGCCGGGAAGCGTGTCGTACGCGGTGACCTCATTGATGAAATAGGCGCAGTAGATGCCCTTGGAACGGTCGTATGCCTTACGCAGCCCCGCGTCGATGCGCTTGAGCGCCTTCTCGATCCCCTCGACCAGCGTCTCAACGGGGACATTCGTCTCGGTCCCGCTTAGTCCCATACGGGTCTTCAGCCTGTATTCTTCCTTGACCGGCCCGCTTTTCTGCCAGAACCCGAAATCGTCGGTCCGGCCCTCAAGATATTCTCCGGTCAACTGTTCAAGAGACGAGAAGAAAGCGGCTATTTCCTCGGGCAGCGCCGCTTCCCGGACCCCGGCAGACCTGAGCGCGTCCCTGACGAACACGGCAAGGCGCTTGAGCTCGAAAAGCTCGCACGATGAAGAACCGAAAAGCGCCGGAAGCCCGTTAAGCGCGTCGAACCAGTTGGGCTTGTCCGCCTCCATCTCGATGCCGGTGCCGAACGGGTCAAGAGAGGCGTACTTGTTGGTGAAAACGCACAGGAGCTTGACGAGAAGGGTCGTCGTGTAGATAGCCCCCTTGCCGTACTCGGACCTGACCGTATGCTTGCGCCAGCGGCGTCCATTGATCAGATCGCGTTTCTCAGCGTCGTGGACAACGGAATGGAGCTGGCGGGGCAGGCCGTCAAGCAGGACGTATTTGGACGACCGAGGCGCGATGACCGCGTCGTTGTCGAAAAAGGTGAGGGAGCGGGCGCCAGTCAGGGTCTGGGCGAGCTTTTCCGGGTAAATGGCCAGGTAATTTTCGAGCAGGTCGAGATTGTAGTGCCAGTGGTCGATCCAGTACCCTTCGCCGTGCTCGGCTTCCCCGTGCTCTTCGCACAGGGGAAGGAGAAGGTCCAGGAAACGGTCATGGGTGACCGGCAGCTTTATACCGTTCTCCTCGAGGTAGAAGATCACCTCGCCGGGAGTGAACGGTTTCTCGAGGAACGCGATCAGACCGGAGAACTGCTTCTCAGGCAGCATATCCTTGACGCGTCCGGCGAATTCCTCGGATGAAGATAGGACGAACCGGGTGCCTTTGACCACCAGGGGGTTGTACCCGTCTGTCTGGATAAGGTTCAGGAAGAGCCCGATGTTGAAATCTCCGATACGGGGTTCGAACCAGACATCGCACCTGCGGTTCTGGTTGATATCCCTGTAATTACCGTTGCCCTGGGAAAAATACGTGTCCTGGATCTGGAAACGGTTGTAATCGCGTTCAAGGTCGCCGTGCTTGCGTGAGTAGAGGTAGAAGACCTTCTTTCCCTTGCCGTCAGAGAAGACAAGGGGAGTGCCGCCACGCAGGATATTGTCAAGGAAGGTCTGCCGGCAGTAGAGATCGAAGGTGGACGAGCTGCTGGCGGTGGCGCACCGCTCACCCAGCTCATTGATCAGACGCCGGTTCTCCTGGGCCTTGTCCTTGAGATAGGCCGGCTGGAGGATGCGGGAGGCGATCTCCGGGAGCAGCTCCATTTTCCTGACCGTGCCCACCACCGTGTTGATCGCTTTTTCCTCGCCGGGTTCAAGCACGATCGAAAGATCGAGGAAACCGCAGGGGGTGCGGGAACCGGTCTGCTGTGACTGGGTGTATTTCGGCCACGAGGCGCTCAGAAAATTCCTGGGGGCGGAGAAATCGGTGATCTGACCGAATATGCAGTCAGGGTCGACTATGGGCTTGAGCACCCTCGACTTTTTTCCTTCCTGAGTGAAACCCAGGTAAAAATTCCCTTTCTCTATGTGCACGACCTGCGGCCTGTCGCCGGGGTCGACCGCGAGTTTGTACACGGGGATCCCGTTCTCAAGGTTCTCTACCCGCATCCAGGCCTCGATCGTGCGGCTCATCTCCTTGAGACACCAGTTGTTCTCGGCATACGGGACTATCTGGGGAAGGCCGTCGAGAAGTTCGAGACGGAGCTTCTGCCTGCCGGTGTTCTTTATCCTGACGATGCGCGCCAGAGCCGCGAAGGAATCCTGGGGGATGCTGAAATAGTTGACGTTGACCTCAAGGCCCAGGGAGGCGTTGCTTTCGCGAAGGGAAAGGTCGCAGCAGGACATCGAAAGGGAGTTCTGTATGCGGTACGGGCGGTTGGCAAGGCCGTTATGGAAGGGCTCATAAAAGAACTCCTTGCCGTTCCGGCGGCCCTTGATGAAGGTCCTGAAGCCCAGCAGCGAAGCGGTCTGCCAGGCTTTATTGGCGGCATGGAACTCGAGGATAGCGCCGTCCTTGCCGTCCGTGCCGAAGCTGCAGACCGCCTGGCCGCGGTTGACGTAGAAGACCCACATCGGGATACCGTACTTGCCCGCGATACCGGGGAAGAAATTGGCAAGCGGCTTGGAATAATTGTAGTCGGTGATGACGAAATCACCTTCCTTGTTCAACAGGTATTGAGGCTTATGTTTCGCTGATTCCATACTTTTTCTCCTCGGGTGGGTACAGCGTTAAAGTCTAATTATTTTAGCTTTTTCCAAATCTTTTGTCAAACCGCATTTTCTTTGCCGTGGACAAACCCGCGGCAGTAGTATAGAATAAATCTATGCCCATCAACGCGCAGGAAACAGGCCGTGAGAGCGGCCGCGTGGAAGTGTTCTTCTTCAGCCTGTTCGTGGCTGTACTGGCTGTCTCTCCGCTCGTACTGATGTTCCTGGCTTACACCCAGAAGGAGCTTTTCAGCGCTTTCGATCCCGCCGTTTTCGTCCTTCCGTTCCTCGGATGCACGCTCGCCATGCCCAGCGCCGCCCTGGCCGCGCTCTGCCTGCCGCTTTACGCCCACTCTCGGATGAGGTTCTGGCTTTACCTCGGCGCCGCTTTCGGAAGCATCTCCCTTATACTCTTCCTCACCGCATCCTTCGCGATAGCGTATCTGATAATAAGATAATCTGAAGCAATAGCTATGTTTAGGGACGTTCCCCTGCAGGACACCTCTAAAGAGATGTCCCTCGGGGAACGTCCCTTCTAATTCTCTCCAACCAGAATTAAATCACTTAAAAGCGGTTGTCCGCTACTTGTCCTGCCAGCCATCCCGCCGTATCCTGTATTCATAAGGAGGTGCCTATGCCTACGACTATTCGGGAGACTATCCCGGTCATCCGGCAATGCACGGTCTCCAAGTGCGCCTATAACGTTGACAACCAGTGTCATACGCCTGCGATAACCGTAGGCGAAGGGACGGAGCCTGTCTGCGACACCTTCCTGTGCGACGTCTGCGTCAAGACGGCTGATAAGGGAGGCCCAAAGGCATCCAACGCCTTCGTGGGCGCCTGCAAGGTGGCGTACTGCGAGCATAACCGGTCGCTTGAATGCGCCGCAGGATCGATCAAGGTCGACGTCCAGAAAAACAAGCCGGAATGCGATACGTTCGCGCCTGAAAAGGGCGGCAGGAAACTGGTCAAAAAATAGCGGAACGGGGATAGCTTCCACTTTAATAACAAGTGATAGCATAAAAGGAAGGATTACGATGAGATCTCAAAACATGATCCTGATGTTCGCTGCGGCAGTGATGACTGCCGGATGCAGCGGGCAGTTCTGGGGCGGCGCGGCAACGGGCGCGCTTGGCGCGGGAGCCGCTTACGAGGCCACAGGACAGCAGCAGCTGCGCGAGCTCAACAAGGAAAAAGACGAAGGCAAGATCACTCAGCAGGAATACGACCTTCGGAAAAAGCAGATCGAGCAGGGCCATCTGATCAAATAGGAAGGACGACGCAAGCGGCATAAAGGAGGGCATCATGCAAAGACTCAGTGGGCTGGATTGGCTGTGCCTGATACTCACGATCATCGGAGGGATCAACTGGGGGCTGATCGGTTTCTTCAACTATGACCTCGTCGACGCGGTCTTCGCAGGGACACTTGCCCGGATCATCTACGCCGTGGTGGGCTTAAGCGCCCTGTACCTGGCGTTCCTCTCGCCCCGGCTGGCCAAGAAGCTTGGACCGGGAGAGAAACCCGGAGTTCCGTCCTCACAGGAAAAGATGACGGCGGCGAGGTAATACCATCCATTTCGCGCAACTCAAAAAAGCCCCGCATGAAGCGGGGCTTTTTTTTCAATCGATAAGGAGAGAGGCATGGACAAAACCAGAGTAGAGCTCAAACCCACCGAACTCAGGAGCGAGATCGACCCGTCACTGATCGACATGGAGGCTTCCCTTGAGATGCCCGACCACAAGTTCCTCGGCCAGGACCGGGCGCTGCGCGCCATAGATTTCGGTCTCTCGATAAAGAGCAACGGCTATAATCTGTATGTGGCGGGGATGGTCGGGACAGGCAAAACGACGGCGATAATGGAATCCGTCGAGAAGATGGCTGCCGGCGAACCTGCGCCTGATGACATCCTTTACTTCTACAATTTCAAGAACCACGACCAGCCGATAGGGATAAAACTGCCTCCGGGCACAGGCTGCGAGCTCAAGACCGACATGGAGGAGTTCATAAAAGAAGCCCAGAGCTCGATACTGAAGGCGTTCAGCAGCGAGGAATATGAACGCCACAAGAAGGAAGTGACCGACAGGTACGAATCACAGAAGATGAAACTCAACACAGACCTGACGGAACTCGCGCGGCAGAAAGGGCTGGCGATACGGCAGACGCTGACCGGTCTGGCCGTCGTCCCCATCTACGGGGACAGAGAGCTCAGTGAGACCGAATATGACGGCCTCGCCGCCCACCAGAAGGAGATGATCAAAAACAACCAGTCGGAGGTCTACGCCCGGATAGAGACGACGATAAAAAAGGTCGAGGAGATCAACCGTGAGATAAAGCATAAGGTCAAGGAACTGGACGAAAGGATCGGTGTCTATTCGATCGGCAGCCTGCTGGACAGGCTCAGGGAGAAATACGGCCGTTTCAAACCCGTGCTCGAGCATCTCGATGATATCAGGAAGGATATCCTGCACAACATAGACACGTTCAAGAAAGACACCGAGAACCAGCCCGCGATGCCTTTCATGATGCCTGAGAAGGGCAAAGAGGAGATGATGCAGAAGTACAAGGTGAACCTGCTGGTCGACAACTGTGAGGCCAAGCGGGCGCCGGTCGTTGTAGAGCATAATCCCACCTATTATAACCTGACCGGGTGGGTCGAGTACAAGGCCCAGCTGGGCGTGCTGACGACCGATTATACGATGATAAAAGCAGGCGCCGTGCACAGGGCCAACGGCGGATACCTGGTGATCCAGGCTTCGGAGATCCTGCGTGACTACATCGCCTACGATACCCTGAAGAAGATCCTGCAGTACCGGAAGGTGAAGATAGAGAACGCCTACGTGAGGTACGGGTTCGCTCCCACGACCGGTCTCAAACCCGAGCCTGTCGAGGTGGACATAAAAGTAGTGCTGATAGGCAACCCGATCTACTATTATCTGCTGTACATGTATGACGAGGATTTCAAGGAGATATTCAGGGTCAAGGCCGATTTCGACACCTCAGCCAAAAAATCGCACTCGCTGATCGGCGAATACGCGACGATGCTCCGCCGCCGTGCCCATGAGGAGAAACTGCTTCCCCTGGAACGCAGCGGGATAGCCGAGATCATCAACTACAGCACACGCCTCGTTTCCCATAAGGAAAAGCTCAGCGAGAACCTGCGTGAAGTGACCGACATGATGAAAGAGGCCGACGCCTGGGCGCGCAAAGCCGGAGCGTCTAACATAGACGCCGGGTACGTCAAAAAGGCGATGGAAGAGAAGGTGTACCGTTCGAACATGATCGAGCAGAAGCTCCAGGACATGGTCAGGGAGAACGTCATCACCATCGAGACCCAGGGATACTATCCCGGCCAGGTGAACGGCCTTGCTGTTTCGAGTCTTGGCGACTATGAGTTCGGAATGCCCTCGCGCATCACCGCGCGCACGTTCGTGGGGAAAGCCGGCATAGTCAACATAGAACGCGAGGTGCGGCTCAGCGGTCCGCTGCATTCCAAGGGAGTCCTGATACTGACCGGCTACCTCGGTGAGAAATTCTGCCAGGATAAACCGCTCGCTGTTCAGGCAAGCATCGGTTTCGAGCAGCAATATGACGAGATAGAGGGAGACAGCGCTTCCAGCACCGAACTCTACAGCCTGCTGTCGAGCCTCTCGGGCCTGCCGCTCAGGCAGGATGTAGCCGTCACCGGTTCCGTCGACCAGAGGGGAAAGGTACAGGCTATCGGAGGGGTCAACCAGAAAATAGAAGGCTTCTACCAGATCTGCAAGATCAAAGGCCTCACCGGGACCCAGGGCGTGATGATCCCGAAATCGAACGTCCTCCACCTGATGCTCAAGGATGAGGTCGTACAGGCGGTCAAGGAAGGGCGGTTCCACATCTACCCGGTCGAGACGATAGACCAGGGCATCGAGATACTCACCGGGGTAGAGGCGGGGACGCCGAACGAGCGGGGAGACTACCCCGAAGGATCGGTGAATTTCCGGGTGAACCAGCGGCTCAAGGACTATGCCGATATCTCAGCCGCATTCGGCAAAGAACAGGCGGCGAAAACGGAACCGGCCCCGGCGCGCAGGTTCGTGACCGAGGATAAATAAAAGACGGCGGCTGTTTTTGCGAAATCTGTCGTTATGATCGAAGCAGCATTCGGCATTGCGCGCGAGATATGGAGGATGTTCACCGACGCCGCACCCTACGTGATCTTCGGCCTCGTCATCGCCGGCGTCATCCAGGCGCTCATCAAACAGGAACGGATCGCAGGTTACCTCGGGAAACCGGGGATGAAATCGGTCCTCGTGGCCGCGCTCATCGGCATCCCGCTGCCGTTATGCTCGTGCGGTGTCATACCTACGGCGGTCTCACTCAGGAAAAGCGGGGCGTCCAAAGGGTCGATCGTCTCGTTCCTGATCGCGACGCCTGAGACGGGCATCGATTCCATCGCCATATCTTACGCGCTGCTGGACCCGCTCATGACGTTCTTCAGGCCCGCCGCCGCGCTGGTGACTTCCCTGTTCGCCGGGTTCTGCGAGAATGTCTTCGGCACTCCGGAAACGCGGACCTTCAAGGAAGCACCCGCATGTGTCCTATGCTCCGCGACCGTCGCGCACACGCATTCGATGGCCGAAAGGCTGAGGCTGGGTATCCGGTACGCGTTCACCGATCTTCTCTGCGATATCTCCCACTGGCTGGCGATCGGCATTGTCGCCGGTGGCATCATATCCTATTTCCTGCCCTCGGAATTCGTCACCAGGTATCTGGGCTATTCCTTCTGGTCGATGGCGTTAATGCTGATCATCGGTGTCCCGCTCTATATCTGCGCATCCGCGTCCACCCCGATCGCCGCCGCCTTTATCGCAAAGGGGATGAGCCCGGGAGCGGCTCTGGTCTTCCTGCTGGTCGGCCCCGCGACTAATCTGGCGACGATCCTGGCCATCAACAAGTTCCTTGGCAGAAAGTCGGCGGCAGTTTATCTTGTGTCAATATCTGTCTGCGCTATAGCGGCGGGTTTTGTGCTGAACGCGGTCTACCTGATGTCCGGCATAGACATCGCAACCCGGATAGGAGAGGCCGGAGAGATCATTCCCGCGCCGCTGCGCGTGCTCTCCGCCCTGGTCCTGCTTTTCTTCATGGTCAAGTGCAACCTGAAAGGCCGCTGCGAGGAATGCCATCTTTAGGCCGGCCCCTGGTCCTATTGACTCGCCCGTTCCAAGGGATTAGAATGATGTTATGAAAAAGCTCCGTTCCCTGTCAATTCTCCTGCCGATAATCCTGTTTTCCGGCTGTGTCTCCTATCCGGTCCGCTTCAATGGATACCTGAGCCCGGACGCAAAGCAGTCCGCTGTCTTCCCGGCTGGCTCGACCTTCTGGGTACTTGACGAAAAAGACCCGAAGAACCAGCTTCTCTCAGAGGAGATAAAGCGGAAGATCAATTCTCTTCTCCGGGAAAAAGGATACAGGTCCGCGCCTTATGAGGAAGCTACCGTCTTTCTCGCTTACAGCTCCGCGATCATTCCCGGGATCATCTCCGGGAT
>JBLMZF010000027.1:0-31878 GCA_050258655.1 Deltaproteobacteria bacterium
GGGAGTCCTCCGGGCAAAGGATATCAGGATATTGCCAAAAGGTTACGTTGAGGAAGAGCCCAAGTCCCGGATCAGAGCGGCGCTTGAAGGTGTGGGCGCTTATCTGTCGAAGAAATTAAACGACGTCCGCGGGAACGAAGGGACAGCCAAAGACGGAGGGACGGCCGGGGAGAAGGCTGTCCTGCGCAGCGGGCAGGAGGCGGACAGGGCCACCGCCGAGCGTGTTTTCATTCTCCTGCAGAAGATGTGGCCCAGGATAATCGGTTTCGACCAGAAACTGCTCGACGGAACGGTCAATCTGGCCCGTGACCCCGCGTATATTCTTTCTGAAGAGGTCGGTGAAGGGCTTATGGTGCGCAGCCTGGTAAAGGCTGAGGACGGCAGGTTTGTAATGAGCGACGATGTGCGCAAGAGCGTTCTTGCGACCGTGGTCGTCGAATATGAGAAGGACGGATCGATCCTTAATTACCGGTTGGTGAACCCTGTCTTGCCGGTCAAGGATATCATGAAGTCTATTTCCACCCGCCAGGCGAGGCGCGAGCAGGGATTGCTCCCCCATTCACTGGTCTATATTATGGAAGTACTGAATTTCAAGGACAGGGTGAAGGCGGCTATGCAGGAGCAGGGCATAGATCTGAAGTTCGACAGCCCCGTCAACAAGATGTTTTTCATGAAGACTAAGCGCGAGCGGGCCTATATCTTCTGCCAACTGAGCCGCGACGGGCGCGAGCTGGTCATCTTCGCCCGTTCCATAGACGAGAACGGAGTTATCCGGAAGCTTAAGCCCTCGCTGGATTCCCGGGGACTGCACGGCAAGCTCGTGAAAGACAAGTACGATCATGTGAAACTCTTCATCACGCTTCCCGATAATCTCCAGCCGCCGGAAAATGATGCCGCTAAAGACGGCGGAAAGGCCGATCCCGCGCGGGTTCGGCCGCGCCTGGACGCGATCGCCGCAGAGGTAAGGGACAACAGGCTTCCGGCGATCGGCGATGAGACGATCCTGGGCGATGGGAGGATCTCAACCCTGCTCGAAGCGGCTTCGCTGGTCGAAGATGATATCTATATCAAGGAAAAGCTCGGGATGATATTGAGGACCATGCCGGCAGACGGACATGCCTCAGCCATGGGAGCGGCAAGAGAAGCCGGCCCGGATCTCTACGAGAAGATGTGGATAGCGATCGGCTATGTCCCTTCCGAGGATAATTTCGCCGCGGAAGACGGCGGGAGCACTCACGCGGACCTGCAGAAGCGGATACTGGAAGAGACCGCGATCAAGTCCGCGATCGAGAACCTGCTTGACGGGAACAGGACCAGCATTACCGGGCGGTATCCGGATATGATCGCGTTCAAGACCCGGGACGGACGCCAGGGAATGGTAGCTTTTTACCTCGACGTAAAGACCAGGGCGGTCAACATCTTCGCCTTTCTGGAGGACGGCGCCTGGCTTCTGCATGATATCCAGCTCGTGCTCAAAGAGCTTACCCTCGGCCCGCGCAGGGTCCGGGGCACATCCGGCCAGGAGTATATCGCGGTTGACGTCCCTGAATTCTTCACGCCAGCCGCACGGGCAAAGGATGGCGGAACAGGTGAGTCGGGGATAGTGCATGACCAGTCGCAGGCCGCTGACATCCTCGAGGACCTTTACCTTAACAGAGGGTATGCGATTACGGTGAACACTCCGGAAGGCGACAAGCTGTCGATGTGCATCATCATGGACGAGTCGTTCACCACGGCTCTTTCTCAGCAGATCCTTATTCCGATGTCCACAGACCAGGGGCTTGCTGCGCTGAAGACGGAACTGGTCAGGACCCAGAGGGGCGATCTGATCGCAGCAGCGGTGAACGGTGACTTCTTCAAGGACATAGTGGGCGCCGGAGCCGTCCCGGTGTTCGATAACGTCGCCCCCACGCTTCTGAGGATCCTGGCATATTGCCTTGAAATAAGGGATATAAAGACACTTTATCTTCTCAGCGATAGCTCGGCGCCTCTTGATCCTGTCTGGGAGAAGCTCGGGTTCAAGCCGGTCCCGGAAGGGAAAAGACCCGCCCTGGACCCGAAGCTGGATAAAGCCGACTGCTATTCGCTTGACCTTTCCGACGCCGCTTCGCGTTTTGCTTTCGGAGTGAAGCGTTCCGTCAAGCAGCCGGCCAAACTGCTGGCCAGGGACGGCGGGGACATCCTTCCCGCGATCATCAGCGAGACCGGGATACGCCCGGCCCTTGAGGATCTTCTGAAGGCGCAGGGTTTTGGACTTTCCAACTCAGCGTGGAACATAATCCTGCTCAGGAAGAATGGGGAGCAGGGAAAGATAGAGTTCTCGCTTAACAGGGCGCGTAAAGCCATGGAGGTTACCCTGACGATCGATGGTGAGCAGACAAGGATAGATCTCCTGGCCCTGATGCAGTCGGAGATCAGGAAGCTCTCTCTTCCCGTCGAATTGGCCGCACCCGGGGTATTGAGCGTCGACGCGAAAGAGTTTTTTCCCGTTGTCCAGGCTGACGTGGATAAACGGATCGAGGAAGCATGGAAAAGGTTGAACGAGTGGAAGGTGGGGCAGGCGGCGCTGGAGATCGGAGACAGGGAGGCCTCGAAGGACAGGATCAGGATGCTGCTCGATAAGTCGGAGCTCGGCAAGGCGATCCGCAAGGTTTTCTCCGTGGGGGAAGGGTATAAGCTCAGCGAGACGAAGTCTATCAGTGACCCGCAGTTCGTGTTTTACTCGGAGTCGACCAAGATGTCGGGTGATATCAGATGCTATCTGACCGATAACGACACGAGCATAGGAATATTCGTCAATGTGTTCGGAGGGGAGCAGAAGGACAGGGACGAGATCTTCTGGAAAGTCCAGACGGCTTTCCGTTCGTCGAGGTCCATCAAGTACATATTCGTCCATTCCTGGAACCAGAAGGAATTCATCCTGCCGCTGTACAGCTCCGAGCAATCGGTTGTCGCCCGCAGAGACGGCGGAGGGGCCGCCAGATCGAATCTGAGGCCCGTATATGACGGGGGTAAAGAGCTGGTCGTATTGAGAACGAAGATCGATGAGGGTCTTTTGCGTGATGGGGTCAGGTCCCAGGTAAGAGGGGACAAGATCATCCTTTTCAAAGGCAAGATGAGGGTGGGCAGGCTTTACTGGTCTGTTTCAAAACCGAAACGCGCTTTCGAGCTCAGGGCGTTCAACACGAGCGATAACGCTTTTATCGGAAAGCTCAAGCCCCTTCTTAACGCCAATGACGGGGATCCGGGACTCAGCCGCAAGAACATATATGTTCCGATCTCCAGGCTTAAGACAGCCGCGGATGGCGGCGGAGTTGATGAGGCCGGGCGTGAGCGCGCAAAGACGCTCCTGGGCGAATATTTCATGACCATGCTTTCGGCGGCGAACGAGACGGCAAGGGAAGCCAGGCAGAAACAGCTGCTCAACGAGTTCAGGCAGGATTTCCTTAAGAGAGAGTTCGAGCTTAGCGACGACGTCCTCTCGAGGGATAACATTTCATTCCTCCCCGAGGAGCGCTTTGTGGAGATGGCCCGGGCGATGCGCAGGGTCTGCGGCGATGAAGTGACCTCGGATTTCCTCATCAGGGAATGCCTGAGCGGTTTCGAGTCTGCGCTCAACCTTCCCTCTTTGACCGTGCTGGCCGAGATCAACAACGAGGAGGCGGTTACGGCGGTGGAGACCACGCTCCTGTACGGGCAGGTCTCCGACGATACCAGGCAGCATCCCCTGCTTTTCCTCGACAGGTCCATTGAGACGCTTTACAAGATGATCGGCGGCGAGAAGATGAAGCAGTTCATCGACAGCCATAACCTGGCCATGGGCGGAGGGACGATCAAGGCCGAGCTCTACAAGGAGATGCTGCAAAAGATAGCCGGGACCCAGACCGGCAGCGCCAGGGACGGCGGCGAGCTGACGGTAAGAGGTAACTTTGATATATCCTTTGTCATATCCGCGGCTGATCGGTCCGCCGCCGGCCAATTCGTCGAGCCGCAGAAGATCTACAAGAGATTCTCCAACTACGGGACGAAGGTGGAGATCTACATCCCCATAGGCTTCAGGAGCGACTTCGGTACCTGCAAGATCACCTATGACAGCCAGAACCCCCCCGTACACATCGACCATTGGGGAGGCGCGGAGCGGCAGTTCAACCAGCTGGTGGAGAAGTTCGTCGCCATGCTCACCAAATCGACCCTCATGCCCGCGCAGGACGGCGGAACAGGCGCCCCTGCGGAGACAGGCGGTATAGATTTTCGCTCCATCCCGATCTCATCCCGGCCCGCTGAAGAGTTCCTCAAGGCGCTGTTCGGGAACACGGGGGGGACGGTGCGCAACCTGGACGGTGAGTTTGAAAGGATCAACGGCCTGTTCAGGATGAATATCGCGCCTTCGGCGCAGAGGCTAAAGGAATTTGTGGTCTCCTGTTGTATTAACGGTGAGCTGAAGGAACGCGCGCCGCAGGCGCTGGACTGCATCGCCCGGCTGCTTGCCGCGCAGGAAAGTAAAGCGGAGAGCGCTGACGCGGACACCAAGGCGCTCCTGGTACTGCTTTCCGGGACGTAAAAAGGAGTAAAAAAGAAGCTTATTTTTCCTTGACACACCCTGGGTAATCGGATAATATAAAAACTAACTGAAGAAGAGTTCCAACCTACCCAATTCCTTTGCTTCCCAACAGTACATGCCTGAGCAGAAATTATTCCTTATTGACGCCACGGCGTTATGTTACCGTGCGTTCTACGCCATACAGGGGCTTTCCACCTCTCTGGGCCAACCGACAAATGCCATCTACGGGTTCATCAATATACTGAACAAGCTGATACGGAAGCAGAAACCGGCCTACCTGGCGGTCTGTTTCGACGTGTCGAAGAAGACGTTCCGCAGCGAGAAATTCGCGCAGTACAAGATGAACCGCAAGCCGATGCCCGACGGACTTTCCGGGCAGATCCCCGTGATCAAGGACGTGGTGCGGGCGTACGGCTTGAAGATCTTTGAAAAAGAGGGGTACGAGGCCGATGACGTCATCGCCTGCCTTGCCGAAAAGGCGTCGAAAAAGGGCATGGCGAGCGTGGTCATCAGCGCCGATAAGGATCTGCTCCAGCTGGTATCAAAGGATGTATCGGTCCTGAATCCCCAGAAGACCGCGAAGGAAGGGGAGACGGTCTACGACGAGGCAAAGGTCTGCGAACGCTTCGGCATCGAGCCGAAGCAGATACCGGATTACATCGCGCTGGTGGGGGACGCCGTGGACAATATCCCCGGCATCAAGGGAGTCACCGAGAAGCGCGCTGTCGAGCTGGTCAGGGAATACGGCTCGGTCGAGAAGCTTATCGGGCAGGCGGCTGACCTTAAGCCCGAAAAGCTCAGGGCCGCGGTCATCGCCAACGCCGAACAGATCCGGCTGAACAAGGAACTGGCCCGGCTGTCCACAGATGTCGACCTCGAGTTCGTCCCTGATGAGCTGAAGGTGGGGGCTCCCGATTCGGTGAAGCTCTTCACCCTTTTCAAGGAGCTCGAGTTCAAGAACCTGCTCAAGGACCTGGAGGTCCCCGAGGAGAAAGAGGACATCCGGGTGGAGGAGCTCTCCGATGAGGACCTCAAGGGGTTCCTGTGCCACGGTGATGAGCTTGCGCTCTACGGGACGGGGACCGAAGACATGCTCTTTTCCGCCAAAGGCAAGTTCTTCAAAGTACCTGCCATAGACAAGAACCTGCGTTCGGCCCTGGCCGACCCGTCCATAAAGAAGACGGGCCATGACCTCAAGAAACTGCGGTTCGCGCTTGCCCGGCAGGGGATACCGCTCGAGGGGCTGGGGTTCGACGTCAAGATAGCGGCCTACCTGCTTAACCCGTCAAAAGGCGATTACGGCCTCGCGGAAATAGCGTGGGAACGGACCGGTAAATTCTACAAGGCGGAAAGCCTTGATGCGAAGACGGGGCTGGCGCTGATCACCAGGATCAAGCCGCCGCTCGAGGCGGAGCTCAGGGAAAAAGAGCTCTATCCTCTGTTCGTCGACACCGAGATGCCGCTGGTCGGAGTGCTTTCCGACATGGAGATAGAAGGCATCAAGCTCGACCTCAAACTGCTGGAGAACCTCTCGCAGGAGCTCACGAAACGGCTCGACCAGCTGGTCTCGCAGATACACTCGATGGCGGGGGAGGAGTTCAACATCAACTCCCCGATGCAGCTGCGCGAAGTGCTCTTTGAACGGCTCAAGCTCCCCGTGTACAAAAGGACCAAGACAGGGCCTTCCACTGACGAAGAGGTCCTCAACAAGCTTGCCGACAAGCACGAGATCGTCGCGCTGCTGCTTGAGTACAGGCAGCTGAGCAAGCTCAAGAACACCTATATCGACGCGCTGCCGGCGCTGGTCGACCAGGTCGACGGGAAAGTGCATACGTCCTTCAACCAGACCGGTACGGAGACGGGGAGGCTTTCGTCAAGCAACCCGAACCTGCAGAACATCCCGGTGAAGACCGACCTGGGCAGGAGCATCAGGGCTTCGGTCATCCCCTTTGACAAGAAGAGCGTCATCCTCGCCTGCGATTATTCGCAGATAGAGCTCAGGATCCTGGCGCACATGAGCCAGGATGCCACGCTCCTCGACGCGTTCGAGCACGACAAGGATATCCACCGCATTACCGCGGCGCTCGTCAACGGTGTTGAGGAAAAGGACGTCACGCCTCAGATGCGCGATATGGCCAAGGCGGTCAACTTCGGCATCGTCTACGGTTCGACATCCTTCGGCCTGAGCAAAGGCCTGGGCATCAGTATCGAGAAGGCGCAGCAGTTCATCGACGCCTATTTCGCCCGGTATCCCGGAGTGCAGGAATGGATCCGCGAGGAGATAGAAGCCGCGGAGCGTCAGGGATACGTCACTACGATACTCGGGAGAAGGAGATACCTGCCCGAGATCTGCAGTTCCAATATAAATATCCGTCAGCTGGCCCAGCGCCAGGCGATGAACACCCCGATACAGGGGTCCGCCAGCGATCTGATCAAGTGCGCGATGATCCAGGTCCAGGAACAGATGAAGAAAAAGGGTTTCAAGGGGCGCATGCTCCTTCAGATACACGACGAGCTTCTTTTCACGGTCCCCAAAGACGAGCTGGATGATCTGGCGGCCATGGTCAAGGACCGCATGGAGAACGTGCTGAAGCTCAAGGTGCCGGTGAAGGTCGACGTCTGCGTCGGTCCTGACTGGTGCAATTTGAAAGATATTTAGACAGAAAGGGGACGTGTCCCCTCAGGACACACCTAAAGGTATGTCCCTCGTTGACACGTCCCCCTCGATCTAGCCACGGAGGACAGCTATGAAAATAGCGATTTGTGCTTCAGAGGTAGTTCCCTTTGCTAAGACCGGGGGTCTGGCCGATGTGGGCGGTGCGCTGCCCGCAGCTCTTGAGAAGCTGGGCCAGAAGGTCATCGTGATCATGCCGCTGTACAAGGCGGTGCGCGCGCAGAAAGCCGTGAAGATCACCCCGCTCAAGGAAGGCGTCTGGGTCTCGAAGCTGGGCAAGGACGTCAAGGTCTACCTGATCGAGAACGACGCGTACTTTGGACGCGACGGCCTTTACGGCGACAAGAGCGGGGATTACCCGGACAATCTTGACCGGTTCGTGTTCTTTAACAAGCGGGCGCTGGAGCTGATGAAGGAGCTGGATTTCCGGCCGGACGTGGTGCACTGCCACGACTGGCAGACCGGTCTCATCCCGGTGTACCTCAAGACCGCGTATGCAGGCGACGCCTTCTACAAGAAGACGAAATCGCTCCTGACCATACACAACATCGGCTACCAGGGACTTTTCCCGAAGGACCAGTACGCGAAGCTCGGGCTGGACTGGTCGCTGTTCAACCCGGAAGGGCTGGAATTCTACGATAAGATCAACCTGCTCAAGGCGGGTATCGTCTACGCCGATGTGGTCAATACCGTCAGCCGGACATATGCCAACGAGATCCAGACCAAAGAGTTCGGGTTCGGCCTCGAAGGGGTCCTGCGCAAGCGCCAGGGAAGCCTTTTCGGCATCGTCAACGGCATAGATTATTCGATCTGGAACCCGAAGACCGACGGCTTTATCGCCAGGAAATTCTCGGTAGAGACGTTCAGGGATAAGGCTAAGAACAAGGCGGACCTGCAGAAGGCCTGCTGTCTTCCGGTCAAGGCCGATGTCCCGGTCTTCGGTATCGTCTCGCGCCTTGCCGAGCAGAAGGGGTTCGATATCATCGCCCAGGGCATCGACGAGATCTGCCAGATGGGACTCCAGTTGGTCATCCTCGGAGCCGGCGACCTCAAGTACCAGATGCTCCTTGAAGAGATGATGAGGAAATATCCCGGGGTCGTCTCGCTCAACCTCGGGTTCAATGACCCGCTCGCGCACAAGATCTATGCCGGTTCGGACGCGTTCCTGATGCCGTCAAAATACGAGCCGTGCGGGCTGGGCCAGCTGATAAGCTTTGCGTACGGCACCGTGCCGGTCGTGTACAAGACCGGAGGGCTCGCCGACACCGTGACGCCGAAGACGGGTTTCGTGTTCGACCTCTACAGCGGACCCGAGCTGGTCAAGACGGTGAAGAAAGCGGTGGCCAAGTTCGCAAGCAAAAAGCCCTGGGAAGAGATGGCGGTACGCGGCATGAAGCTGGATTTCTCGTGGGACGAGTCCGCCAAGCAGTACGTCTGCCTCTATGACAAAGCCATATCCGGTTAAACGGATCCTCGGCCTCACCGGAGGCCCCGGTACCGGCAAGTCCACGGTCGCCGCCTTGCTTAAAAAGTCGGGCGCCGAGGTGGTGGACGCCGACCGGATCGCACGGGAGCTCGTGGGACCGGGGAAACCGGCCCTGCGCGAGATCGTATCGTGCTTCGGCAGGGACGTGCTTGACCGCCGGGGGAGACTGGACCGCAGGTCGCTCGGCGCGAAAGTGTTCAGGGACAGCCGGCTCAGGAAAAAGCTTGAAAGGATCCTGCATCCCCGCATCCTCCGCGAGGCGAGGGCGCAGGCGAAACGCTCTTTAAAACCCCTTGTCGTCATCGACGCGCCCCTTTTGTTCGAGACGGGGCTTGACGGCGATGTCGAAAAGGTCGTAGTGGTAAAGGCCTCCCGCCAGAAGCAGATGGAACGGCTTGTCCGAAAGACCGGCCTTCCAAGGGAGGAATTACGTTCGAGGATCGCGGCGCAGATGCCGCTTAACGCGAAAATCCGGAAAGCGGATTTTATCATAGATAACAATGGTACTTTTGAGCAGACGAAAAAACAAGTCGATCTATTAAGGAGGAAAGTGTGGAGAAGTTAGACATAGGTAATCTAAAAGAAATGAAAATGACCGAGCTGAACAAGCTCGCTAAGGAGCTTAACGTCAACGGCGGCGTGAGCGGACTCAAGAAACAGGACCTGATCTTCAAGGTGCTGCAGGCGCAGGCCGAGAAGGAAGGGCTGATGTTCGGCGAGGGCGTGCTCGAGATACTGCCGGAAGGGTTCGGATTCCTGCGTTCGGCGAACTATAATTACCTTCCCTGCCCCGACGATATCTATATATCGCCGTCGCAGATAAGGAAGTTCGACCTGCGGACCGGGGACACCATCTCGGGCCAGATCCGTCCGCCGAAAGAGGGGGAGAAGTATTTCGCCCTGCTCAAGGTCGAGGCGGTCAACTTCGAGAATCCCGATGAGGCCAAGGACAAGGTCCTCTTCGACAACCTGACCCCGATCTACCCGAAGGAAGGTTTCAAGCTGGAGACCAAGCCGGACGAGATCTCGATGCGCGTCATGAACCTGCTGACGCCCATCGGCAAGGGGCAGCGCGCCCTGATCGTCGCCCAGCCGTACAGCGGCAAGACCGTGCTCCTGCAGAAGATGGCCAACTCCATCGTCGCAAACCACCCGGATGTGGTGATGCTGGTCCTGCTGATCGACGAGCGCCCCGAGGAAGTCACCGATATGCAGCGCAACGTCAAGGGCGAGGTCGTATCCTCGACCTTCGACGAGCCGCCGGAAAGACACATCCAGGTCGCCGAGATCGTGCTTGAGAAGGCCAAGAGGCTGGTCGAGCACAAGAAGGATGTGGTGATCCTCCTCGACTCGATCACCAGGCTTGCCCGCGCGTACAACGCGGTCGTCCCGCACAGCGGCAAGGTCCTCTCGGGCGGTATCGATTCCAACGCGCTCCAGAAACCGAAGCGTTTCTTCGGCGCCGCGCGCGCGATCGAGGAAGGCGGGTCGCTGACGATCATCGCTACCGCGCTCGTCGAGACGGGCAGCAGGATGGACGATGTCATCTTCGAAGAGTTCAAGGGCACCGGCAACTGCGAACTCCAGCTGGACCGCAACCTCTTCCAGCGCAGGATCTACCCGGCCATCGACATCAAACGCTCCAACACCCGCCACGAAGAGCTCCTGATGAAGGACCTCGATCTCGGCAAGGTGTGGATACTCAGGAAGGTGCTCAACGAGCTCAACAACGTCGAGGCCATGGAGCTCCTGATCGAGAAACTGGCGAAGACCAAGAGCAACGACGAGTTCCTGAATTCAATGAACCATTAACAATCGGTACAACCAAGAAGGAGAAATGCGATGAAAGACAAGATCCATCCTCAGTACAAGGAAGCGACGATCATCTGCGCCTGCGGCGAGACGATCCATACCCGTTCGACCAAGCCGAACATCCGCGTCGAGATCTGCTCGAAGTGTCACCCGTTCTTCACTGGCAAGAGCAAGATGGTCGACTCGGCCGGACGTATCGATAAGTTCCAGAAGAAATACGGGAAGAAGAAATAAGTGGAACGAAAGTTAGAGAAACTCAGCAAGCTCGAATCCCGCTACGGGGAGCTCGAGAGCATCCTTGCCGACCACGCGGTCATCGCCGATACCGAACGCTATAACAAACTGGCCAAGGAATTGGCGGACCTGCGTGTGCCGGTCTCCCTGTACCGCGATCATAAGAAGCTGTTGAAAGAGATCGAGGACCTCGAGACGCTGCTCAAGGGCAAGCATGAACCCGAGCTCGTCGAGATGGCCCGTACCGAACTGCCGCAGCTCAAGGCCCGTCAGGCCGATCTGGAGGGACGTATCACCAAGGCCCTTGAGGTCGAGGACGAGGACGCGGGCAAGAACGTGATCATGGAGATCCGGCAGGGGACGGGCGGGCAGGAAGCCGCGCTTTTCGCCGGCGACCTCTACCGCATGTACTCCAGGTATGCCGATTCGAAGGGCTGGGACGTTGAGCTTTTGTCCTGCCATCCCACTGAAGCGGGCGGTTACAAGGAAGTCGTCTTCAGCGTCAAGGGCAGGGAGGCGTTCCGCCGGCTGAAGCTCGAGAGCGGCGTGCACCGCGTCCAGCGCGTGCCCGAGACCGAGTCGCAGGGAAGGATCCATACCTCCACCGCCACTGTCGCCGTCCTCGTCGAACCCGAGAACACCGAGCTTGTCGTGAACCCTTCGGACCTGAAGATCGAGACATACCGGTCGTCGGGACCGGGCGGCCAGCACATGCAGAAGACCGACTCGGCCGTGCGCATCACGCATGTCCCGACCGGCCTGGTCGTGGCCTGCCAGGACGAGCGCTCGCAGGGCAAGAACAAGGCCAAGGCGATGCGCGTGCTCGGCTCCAAGCTCCTCGACATGAAACAGCAGGAGGAGACCAAGAAGCTTACCGAGGCGCGCCGGGCACAGGTCGGCACCGGCGACCGCAACGAGAAGATACGCACCTACAATTTCCCCGACCGCAGGGTCACTGACCACCGCATCAACCTGACCATGTACCGTCTGGAAGCGATCATGGAAGGCGACCTCGACGAATTCACCGACGGCCTGCTCAAAGCGGCTCAGGAGAAGAAAGAGCAGGCGGAAAAAGAAGCCGAAGCCAGTAAGTAGACGTTGTATCTAAATATCGTTATTACATAGACTTGTAAAACAAATCCGGGTGTTTGGATTTGTTTTGCAAATAGTGGTAGCCCAAAGAGTTCCGTACAACGTCTACGTAATGATATGAACGAGACTGAAGTTCTTTTCACACGGCTGCTCGACTGTGACAGGGGATACCTGTACCTGCACGGCGACCGGAAGCTGACCAGGGAAGAGGGGCGGTCCATCGCGGGCGCGCTCCGGCGCCGGATGGGCGGAGAGCCTCTTGAGTATATTCTCGGCGACTGTGAGTTCATGGGTCTCGAGTTCCTGGTGAACCGCGATGTCCTTATCCCGCGCCCCGAGACCGAACTCCTTGTAGAAGCCTGCCTTTCCCGCGCGAAGACCGCGCTCCGGCCGGGGGACACCATCCTCGATATAGGCACAGGGAGCGGCTGTATCGCTGTTTCTCTTGCCAAATCCCTCCCATCTGCTAAGATTATCGCTGTAGACCTTTCGCCCGAAGCTCTGGCTGTCGCCGTCGAAAACGCGCGGCGCAACAAAGTGGGAGGAAGGATAGATTTTATCCGCGCCGACGTCGCCGGGGAGAACGCTCTCCCCGAATGCGCGATGGTGGTTTCCAACCCGCCCTACGTTCGCAGTGAGGAGATAGACGGCCTGCAGGCCGAAGTGCGCCGTGAGCCGAGGACAGCCCTCGACGGCGGCGAGGACGGCCTTGACTGCTACCGCGCTATCGCCCGCCGCGCTTCAGGCTGCCTGAAAAAAGGCGGTTTCCTGCTCCTGGAAATAGGCGCGGGGCAGGCCGCGGGGGTCAAGGCGATCCTTACGGCGCGCGGGATGTTCGTTATCCGTGAGATAGTCCGTGACTACGCTTCGATAGAACGCGTGGTAGTCGCTCAAAGGGTCTAGCCCTTTACGTCAACCAGGGTATCTGCAGCACAACAGGATCTAACAACACATGGATAAGTTGGTCATAGAGGGTGGAGTGCGCCTTAAAGGCGAAATCACCGTCTCCGGCTCTAAGAACTCGGTTCTCCCGATCCTCGCGGCGGCGCTCCTTACCGACGAGCCCTGTATCATCAGAGGAGTGCCGAATCTCAGGGACGTCAACACGATGCTCAAGATCCTGCGCACCCTCGGCAAGAACGCCGAACTGGACAAAGGCGTCGTGCATGTGGACAACAACACGAAGGGAGCGAACTGGACCGCCGATTACAAGCTTGTGTCGACGATGCGCGCCTCGTTCTGCGTCCTGGGGCCGCTCCTCGCCAAATACAGGCAGGCAAAGGTCTCGCTCCCGGGCGGCTGCATCATCGGCGTCCGTCCGGTCGACCTGCATCTCAAAGGGCTCAAGGCCCTGGGCGCTTCGATCGACGTCGAGGGCGGTTACGTCGTCGCCAGGACCAGGCAGCTCAGGGGAGAGCATATCTACCTGGGCGGCGAATACGGCTCTTCGGTCCTCGCGACCGACAACGTGATGATGGCGGCCTGTCTCGCCAAGGGTAAGACTGTCATAGAATCGGCTGCCTGCGAGCCCGAAGTCGCTGACCTCGCGGAATTCCTGATCAAGATGGGCGCGAAGATAAAGGGGCATGGCACGCCCATCATCGAGATCGAAGGCGTCAAGCACCTGCACGGCGTCGAGCACAGGATCATCCCGGACCGCATCGAGGCCGGTACGTTCATGCTCGCTTCGCTGATCACCGACGGTGACCTCGCCATCCGGAACATCCAGCCGTCCCATCTCTGGGCGGTAGTCGACAAGCTCAGGGAAGCGGGGATCGAGATGAAACACAACGACGGCGTGGTGCGCCTCAAGCGCGGCAGGCAGGTCAAGGCGATCAGCGTCAATACCCTTCCTTATCCGGGTTTCCCGACAGACATGCAGGCGCAGGTGATGAGCCTGATGTGCGTGACACCCGGCATAAGCGTCATCACCGAGAAGATCTATCCCGACCGTTTCATGCACGTCGCCGAGCTCAACCGTATGGGCGCGCATATCCATCGCGAAGGCCCGCACGCGATCGTCGAGGGCGTTAAGAACCTTTCCGGCGCGCCGGTCATGGCATCTGACCTGAGGGCCTCGGCCTGCCTGGTCCTGGCCGGCCTGGTCGCCAAGGGCAAGACGGCGATATCGAGGATCTACCATCTCGACAGAGGCTACGAGGCGATCGAGAAGAAGCTGCAGGCCTGCGGCGCCCGCATCTGGAGAGAAAAAGAGGAATAGTAAAGCAGGTCATTGCGAGGCTCTGTATTATCGTTTCCGAAGCAATCCCGGAGATTGCTTCGGACGAGACGCGTAGACATCTCGCAATGACGGGGAAGCTATGACAGTCCTCATCGATAATTACGATTCATTCACCTATAATATCGTCCAGTACCTGGCCGAGCTGGGGGCGGACGTGCGCGTCTTCCGCAACGACGCGGTCACAGTCGACCGCATCGAGAAGCTGAAGCCGCAGCGCATCGTCATCTCTCCGGGCCCCGGCGGTCCTGAAGACGCGGGTATTTCCTGCGATGTGATCAGGCGGTTCGGGCCGAAGGTCCCGCTGCTGGGTGTCTGCCTCGGCCACCAGTGCATCGGCCATGTGTTCGGCGGGACCGTTTCCCGCGCGTCCAGGCTCATGCATGGGAAGACATCGCCGGTCTACCACGACGGCTCCGGCGTCTTCGCCGGCCTTGAGAATCCCTTTACCGCTACCCGTTACCACTCGCTTATCGTCCAGAAGAAAGGTTTCCCTTCCTGCCTGCGGGTGACCGCCAAGACCAGGGAAGGAGAGATCATGGGGCTTTGCCACAGGGAATATCCGGTCTTCGGGGTCCAGTTCCATCCCGAATCGATCATGACCGACCACGGCAAGGAACTGCTCAGGAACTTTCTACGGATCGGGTCCCGCGCGTGATACAGCAATCGATCGAAAAGCTTTCGCGTCAGGCCGACCTCTCGGCTTCAGAGATGTCGTCGGTGATGAATCAGATCCTTACCGGCGCCTGCTCCACCGATCAGGTCGCCGCTTTCCTCGCCGCGCTCGCCGATAAGGGTGAGACCGTCGAGGAGATCGTCTCCGCCGCCCGTGTAATGCGCAGCCACGCGGTGGCTATCCACTGTGACAGCCCCGTCATCCTGGACACCTGCGGGACGGGAGGGGACAAAAAGAACAGCTTTAATGTCTCCACCTGCGCCTCTGTCGTGATCGCGGCCTGCGGCGTGACCATCGCCAAGCACGGCAACCGCTCGGTCTCAAGCAAGTGCGGCAGCGCGGATATCCTCGAATCCCTCGGCGTCACCATTTCACTTTCAAAGGAAAAGGTCGAACGGAGCCTCAACGAGATAGGCATCGCCTTCCTTTACGCTCCCGATTTCCACCCCGCGATGAAGTTCGCCGCGCCCGCTCGCAAGCAGCTCGGACGGCGCACTATCTTTAATATCCTCGGCCCCCTGTGCAACCCGGCTAACGCCACGCACCAGCTTATCGGCGTCTATTCCGCTGAACTTGGTCCGACGATCTCCGCGGTCGCCGGCAGACTGGGGACAAAGCGCTGCCTGTGCGTGCACGGTGACGGGGTCATGGACGAGATCACCACGACCGGGCCGACCGAGATAAACGAATCGCGCGCCGGCAGGATGGAGAACTATTCGATATCGCCGGCCGATTTCGGATTCCCGCTGGTCGGCTACGATGACCTGCTGGGCGGCAGTCCCGATGATAACGCGGCGACCATGCTCAGGATCCTGAAGGGCGAGAAAGGGCCGAAGCGCGATATCGTCGTCTTCAACTGCGGCGGCGCCCTGTATGCCGCCGATAAAGCAGCGTCCATCAAGGAAGGCATCGCGATGGCGGTGGAGGCGGTCGATTCCGGCGCGGCTTTAGAGAAGCTCGAACAGCTTAGAACATATTCCCGTTCCTGATAAGGAGAATTTACCGATGGCAAACGACACAATGAAAGAGATAGTCGCGAAGAAAAAAGAGCGGCTGGCCCTGGCAAAACAGACTGTTCCGGAAGAGGAGATGAAGCTGAGGGCGGGTTCAGGCGTCGCGCCGCGTCCTTTCATGGAAGCGGTCGCCCGTCCCAGACAGATCTCGCTGATCGCCGAGATAAAGAAACGCTCGCCGTCGGCCGGTATGCTGGTGGAAGATTTCGTCCCCGCGGCCATCGCCGCACAATATAAGGAAGCCGGCGCGCAGGCCATATCCGTGCTCACCGAGGAGGATTTCTTCCTGGGCAAGCCGGAGTATATCCAGGAAGTAAAGACAGCGTGTGACCTGCCTGTGCTAAGGAAAGATTTCCTTCTCGAGCCTTACCATGTCTATGAGTCCAGGGCGCTGGGAGCGGACGCGATCCTGCTGATCTCCGAACTGCTTTCGAAGGACGCTATCGCCCAGATGCTTGAGATATCGTTCCGACTCGGGATGGCGGCCCTGATCGAAGCCCACAGCGACAAGGAGCTCAAGAAGGTGCTGGGGATCAAGGTCCCGGTACCCGAGGAGATGCTTAAGAAAGCCGCCAAGGGCAAGCAGTATATCCCGTTCCTGGTCGGCATAAATAACCGCGACCTGCGCACCCTGCAGACAGATTTCAAGACCACGGAGCAGCTTTATCCCCTGGTCCCCAAGGACAAGCCGGTCGTGGTCGAGAGCGGGATCAGGAGCTACCAGGACGTCCTGTTCCTGAAAGTGCTCGGCGTCGGCGCCGTTCTCGTAGGCGAGAGCATCCTCAAGAGCCCCGACCGCAAGGAAGCCATCCTCGACCTGATGGGATGGTAGATCCTCTGTCATTGCGAGGTATTTACTGTCGTTTCCGAAGCAATCAAGTATTACTGTATGGGAAAGCCCGGCTACGTATATTTAATGGCGAATAAATCAAATACGGTCATCTATACCGGTGTCACCAGCGATCTGAAGAAGTGTGCTTATGAACATAGAATGGGCTTGGTCGAGGGTTTTACCAAAAAGTATAATGTTAAGAAGTTAGTGTACTATGAGATTTTCGATGAGATTGCAGAAGCTATCAATCGGGAAAAGCAGATTAAAGGTGGTTCCCGGGATGACAAATTGAAACTGATTAATAGCTCTAATTTTGAATTCAACGATTTGTACGATAAGCTCTAAAAAGCGATTGCTTCGTCCTGGCGCCGTAGGCGCCGTCCTCGCAATGACAAGGGATTAGAATGGTTAAAGTCAAGATCTGCGGGATAACGAACCTGGAAGACGCGAAGACGGCGGCAGGAGCCGGCTGCGACGCGATCGGGTTCGTTTTTTCAGAGAAGAGCCCGCGCTATATCACTCCGACCGAAGCAAAGCTTATAGCCGGGCGTCTCCCGAAGAAGACGATGAAGGTGGGCGTCTTCGTCAACGCGAGAGAGACGACAGTCCGCCGGATCATGAAAGAATGCCGGCTGGATATCCTCCAGTTCCACGGTAACGAGTCGCCGGAGTTCTGCGGCCGCTTTAAGGGCGTCAAGGTGGTCAAGGCCTTCAGGATCAAAGGTCCTTCAGATACCGCTCGAGTAAGCGATTACGATACCTTTGGCTACCTTTTCGACAGTTTTTCTCCCGCAGCGCAGGGAGGCACGGGGAAGATCTTTGACTGGTCATTGGCGGCGGCTTCCACGGGTACCGGAAAGGTTTTTTTCCTTTCCGGCGGGCTCGATGCCGGCAACGTCCGGCAGGCTATCGCTAAGCTTAAACCCCAATGGGTGGACGTCTCAAGCGGCGTGGAAAATGCCCCTGGAAAGAAGGATCCGGCCAGGATCAGGGAGTTCATGCGGGCAGTTGACAGGGGATAGCCCCTCTGTTAGAATAAAAAGGCTTTTTCGAGGAACAGAAGCTTTTAATACAAAAGGAGATATAGGAAATGGCCCTCTCAGGACTAGACATCTATAAGCTGTTGCCGAAGACCAACTGCAAACAGTGCGGTTTCCCCACCTGCCTGGCTTTCGCAATGCAGCTCGCCAAGAAAGCGGTGAGCATCGAGAAATGTCCTTTCATCAGCCCCCAGGTCAAGGCTCAGCTCGAAGCCGCCAGCGCTCCTCCGATCCGCCAGGTCACCATCGGTAAGGAGAAGAAGGTCGAGGCCGGCAACGAGACGGTCATGTTCAGGCACGAGGAGAAATTCCGCAATCCCTGCGGCCTCGGTATAATCCTTGAAGACACTCTGGGCGAGGCGGGGATCAAATCCGCCGTCGAGAAGATCCGCGCGGCCAAGCTCGAGCGCATCGGCCAGCTCCTCGAACCCGATATCGTCGCGATCAGGCAGAAAGGCGACGCCGCCGGTTTCGTGAAGGCGGTTAAGGCCTGTGCGGACGTGAAGGACCTGGTCCTGGTGCTGATCAGCTCCGATGCCAAGGCGCTTTCCCTGGCGCTGGAAGCGGCCGCGGCCTTAAGACCGCTTATCTACGGCGCGACCGCAGCCAACGCGGCTGAAGTCTGCGGACTGGCTAAGAAATTCAACGTGCCGATGGTGGTCTCGGCGCCCGACCTTGATGCCCTGAGCGCGCTTTCGACCGAATGCTCCGGCAAAGGCGTCCAGGACCTGGTGCTCGATACCGGGAAGAAGAAGATATCAGAGAAGCTCTGGGACCTGACCCAGATCAGGAGGCTTGCGCTCAAGAAATCGAACCGCACGCTTGGCTATCCGGTCATCACCATCGCGGATAACGAGGATCCCTGCGCCGAGGCGCTGGAAGCGGCGACCTACGTGGTCAAGTACGCTTCGATAGTGCTGGTCAACGGCCTGAAGACCTGGGAGATGCTGGCGCTGCTTACGCTTCGCCAGAATATCTACACCGACCCGCAGAAGCCGCTCCAGATCGAGCCGAAGGTGTACAGCTTCGGCAAGGTCACGGAGAAGTCTCCTGTCATGGTCACCACCAATTTTTCGCTTTCCTTTTATACCGTCGCGGGTGAGGTCGAGGCGAGCAAGGTCCCCTCGTACATCCTCAGCGTCGACACCGAAGGTCAGTCGGTCCTCACCGCCTGGGCTTCGGAAAAGTTCACCCCGGAGAAAGTGGCCGCGGCGATGAACAAGAGCGGCCTCGGGAGCATGGTCAGCCACAAGCAGATCATCATCCCCGGCTATGTCGCTGTAATGAGCGGTGACCTCGAGGAACAGTCGGGGTGGAAGGTCGTCGTCGGGCCCAAGGAGGCCTCGGGCATCCCGTCGTTCCTGAAAAATCTCAAGTCGTAGAGGCGTACCATGGATAAATTCAAGGTAACGTTCCTCCCGGACAAAAAGACCGTGGAGGTGGAGCGCCATAAGACGGTGCTCTCCGCCGCTATTTCAGCGGGCATCTATATTAACTCGGTCTGCGGCGGGGACGGCGTCTGCGGCAAATGCAAGATCATCCTCAGGAAGGGTATTCTTTCGTCGCCCTCGACAGGCATGCTCAGCAGGGAAGAGACGGAGAAGAACGTTTATCTGGCCTGCCTTGCCTCTTTCGAGAGCGACGCGGTGATCGAAGTGCCGCAGGAATCGCGCATCGAGTTCGAGGTGCCCAAGGCCTGCGCCGCCGGCGAGGGGGAGCAGGCGGAGGAGATCCGACTTCCCCGGGCCGTCGAAGGACGCCGTGAGAAGCTCCTGCCGCTGTGCGAGAAGATGTTCCTTTCGCTGCCCAAGCCTGACGCGCATGACAATATCAGTGACCTCGACCGTATTTACCGGGAGATGGACAAGACCGGGAAGATCACTTCCCCGACCACCGCCCTGGTGAACCTGCGCTCGCTGCCCCGTCTTTTGAGGGACGCGGACTGGAAGGTCACCGTGACCATCGCGCGCAGGAGGACCCGTTCAGAGATAGTTTCGTTCGAGCCGGGAGATACTTCCGAGAACAATCTCGGCATCGCTTTCGATATCGGCACTACCACTGTCTCCGGCCAGCTGATCGATCTCAAGACGGGAAAGGTTCTCGGCACCAAGGCAGCCTATAACCGCCAGGCGGCCTACGGTCCCGACATCATCACCCGCATCATCTATTCACAGAAGAGAGAGGGGCTCAAGACGCTGCATGACGCGGTGACCGATACCCTCAACCTGATCATAGACGGTTTCGTCCGGGAATATTCGCTGGACCTCAACACCATCACCTGCGTCTTCATCGCCGGCAACACCACGATGATGCACCTGCTCCTGCAGGTGGACCCGCGGCATATCCGCCGCGATCCGTACGTGCCCGCGTTCAGCTCTTTTCCGGGGATAAGGGCCCAGGAGGTCGGGGTCTTCATCAACCCGCGCGGCCTGCTCTACATCGCTCCCGGCATATCGAGCTACGTCGGCGGCGACGTGACCGCGGGGATACTCGCCTGCGGCATGGACACGGCAAAAGAGCTGTGCCTGCTCATCGATATCGGCACCAACGGCGAGATCGTCCTCGGCAACAGCGAGTTCCTGATCGCGACATCGGCTTCAGCCGGTCCCGCGTTCGAGGGTTCCGGACAGTCGAGCGGCATGCGTTCGGCGGCCGGGGCAATACAGAAAGTGCGTATAGGCGAGGGTGACGCCATAGAGCTCGACTGCATCGAGGGAGCGGCGCCGAAAGGGATCTGCGGCTCGGGATATATCGATTGCGTGGCCCAGCTGCTGGCCAAAGGCATCATGGACAAGAACGGCAGGCTGGTGACCGGTTCTTCCCCGAGGGTAAGACAGACCTCCGAGGGAGCCGAGTTCGTCCTCTGCCGCAAAGGGGATCATGGGTCCGCGAGGGATATCGTGATCAACGAGGCGGATATCGAGAACATCAAGCGCGCCAAGGCCGCGATCTATTCGGCGGTCTCGATCCTGGTCAGGAAGATGTCGTTCTCCATGGGAGACATAAAGAAGATATTCGTCGCCGGCGGTTTCGGCACGTCGCTCGACATCGCTTCGGCGGTGGCGATCGGCCTTCTGCCTGACGCGGAAAAAGGTGTTTTCTCGTTCGTGGGGAACACCTCGCTCGCGGGGGCGCGCCAGATGCTGCTTGCGCAGGAGCTGTACCGCATTTCAGGCCATGTCGCCGGAAAGACGACGTACCTCGAGCTTTCGGGCGACCACGAATACATGGACGAATATACGGCGGCGCTGTTCTTCCCCCATACGGACATGGGCCGTTTCCCGTCCCTGACCGATCCAACTTCGTAAGTTGGAAAGGTAAGTATTATCGGCCAACTTACGAAGTTGGAAAGGTGAAGATGAAGATAGCGATCGCGGGAAAAGGGGGGACGGGCAAGACCACAATCTCCGCCCTGATCGTGCGGTATCTTTCCGGGAAACACGCCGGCCACGTGCTGGCCGTGGACGCCGACCCCAACAGCAACCTGGGCGAGGCGCTCGGTGAACGGCCTGAAAAGACCATCGGCCGGATCATCGACGAAGTGGCAAAGAACCCGGATAAGATCCCGGGAGGGATGACCAAGGACCGTTACATCGAGTTCGAGGTCCAGACCATCGTCCAGGAAGCCAAAGGTTTCGACCTCCTGACCATGGGCAAGCCCGAAGGGCCGGGATGCTACTGTTACGTGAATAATGTACTGCGCGGCGTCCTTGAGAAGCTGGTCAAGGGATATGATCTTTGTGTGATCGATAACGAGGCGGGGCTGGAGCATCTGGCGCGCAAGACCGCCGGGAGCGCTGATGTCCTGCTGATCGTGTCCGATCCTTCGGCAGCGGGGCTTCGCGCGGCCAGACGCATCAACGGCCTGGTTGACGAGCTTAATCTCAAGTTTTCCCGCCGGTTCCTGGTGGTCAACCGGGTTGAGGGCAAGGGCGGCGAGGGCTATCTCGATAAAGAAGAACCGTCCCTCGAGTTCGGAGGGACAGTGCCCGAGGACGAGGAGATCGCCCGGGCCGGCCGCGAGAACAAGCCTGTATTTCAGATCAAGACATCATCGGCGGCTTTTGCCGCCGTCAGGGATATTATCGAAAAGGTCCAGAGGGCTGACAACAATAAAAAATAAGAGGAGCTGCAACCGATGGCTGTCGAACTGATGAAAGAGAAGTGGCAGGGCAAGGTGCTCGGGGTGGAGATCGGTGCGACCAAAGAGAAGGGCGGCACCCGCTCTTCAGTCCTTTCGCTCGGAGGGCAGTCGTGCCTGCCTTTTCTGTATGAGGAAGGCGAGATGCCGCATAAGCCGGCAGTGGCCTTCGAAGTCTGGGATACGGCGCCGGCCGATTGGCCCAAGGAGCTGGCAGACCAGTTCTCCGACGTTTCCGGCGACCCGGCCGCATGGGCGCAGAAGTGCGTCCAGAAATTCGGCGCCAAAGCGATATGCCTGAGACTCCAGGGGGCGCATCCGGATACCGGCAACAGGAGCCCGGACGAGGAAGCGAAGATACTGCAGAAGGTGCTCAAGGCCGTTGCCGTGCCGCTGATCGTGCAGGGATGCGGTGACGACGAGAAGGATAACGCTTTATTCCCGGTCATCAGCGAAGCGGCTAAGGGAGAGCGCCTGCTGATCGGTTCCGCCGTGCAGGACAACTACAAGACGCTTGTCGCCGCCTGCCTGGCCGACGGCCATGACATCATCGCCGAGTCGCCCATCGACGTCAACATCGCCAAGCAGCTCAACATCCTGATCACCGACATGGGCCTTGCCCCCGAGAAGATCGTCATCAACCCGACTGTAGGCGCCCTCGGTTACGGCCTTGAGTACGCGTATTCGATCATGGAACGCTGCCGTCTATCGGCCCTGTCAGGCGACAAGATGCTGGCCATGCCCTTCATCGGTTTCATAGGACAGGAAGCCTGGCGCGCCAAGGAGGCAAAGAGCGGCGAGCAGGAGTTCCCCGGGTTCGGGAGCCAGAAGGAACGCGGGATCGCCTGGGAAGCGGTGACCGCCGCCGCCCTCCTGCAGGCCGGATGCGACCTGCTGGTGATGAGGCATCCCAAAGCGGTCGAGGAGACCGTCAGGTATATCGAAGCCATGATGGGAGGACGCTGATGTTCGTCATCGGTGAGCTGATCAACGGGATGTATGTCTCGGTAGCCCGCGCTTTGAAGGAAAAGGACAAGGCCGCGATACAGAAGCTGGCGCTGGACCAGATAAAGGCGGGGTCTGACGCGCTCGACCTCAACTGCGGTCCCGCTTCCAAACAGCCGCTCATCGATATGCCCTGGCTGGTCGAGACCGTCCAGGAAGTGACCGACAGGATGCTCGTGCTCGATTCGAGCAAGCCCCAGGTGATCGAGGCGGGGCTTAAGGCCGCCAAGAGCACGTGCATGATCAATTCCACGACCGCGGACCAGTCCAAGCTCGAGATACTCGTGCCCCTGGCGGTCAAGTACAACACCAGGCTGATCGGGCTGGCGATGGACAGCAAAGGGATCCCGCAGAACAAGGACCAGCGGCTGGAACTGGCGGCGACCGTCGTCTCCGCCTGCCTTGACGCCGGCCTTCCGATAGAGGACCTGTACCTGGACCCGATCGTCATGCCTGTCAATGTAGGGCAGCAGCAGATGGGGCAGATACTGGAAGCGATCCGGGAATTCAAGATCATCTCGGAGCCCCAGCCGAAGACGGTGGTGGGCTTAAGCAACGTATCGCAGGGCACGCATAACCGCAGCCTGGTCAACCGGACCTTCCTGACGATGGCGGTCGCCTTCGGGCTCGATGCCGCCATCCTTGACCCGCTTGATTCCGCTCTGATGGATTCGATGATCACCGCGGAATTGATCATGAACAAGCAGATCTACTGCGATTCGTACCTTGAAGCCTACCGCAAAAAGTAATCCACTAACGACTGCGCAGGTCGGACCTACGCAAGAGAATCGGGAAGAAGTAATGTTACCGGATAAAAGAGGATATTACGGGGAGTTCGGAGGGAAGTTCGTGCCGGAGACGCTGATGGCGGCTCTGGACGAGCTCGGGCGCAGCTATGCCCGTTTCAAGAACGACCCTTCCTTCAGAAAAGAGCTGAAGTATTACCTCAACGAGTACGCCGGAAGGCCCACCCGGCTTTATTTCTGCGCCAATCTGAGCAAACGGCTCGGGCAGAAGATCTATCTTAAGAGGGAAGACCTGCTGCATACCGGCGCGCACAAGATCAACAATACCATCGGACAGGCGCTCCTGGCCAGGCGCATGGGCAAGACCCGTGTGATCGCCGAGACCGGCGCCGGCCAGCACGGCGTCGCCACCGCTACCGTCGCCGCCCTTTTCGGCCTCGAGTGCCTGATCTACATGGGCGAAGAGGACATGGAGCGCCAGAGCCTCAATGTCTATCGCATGAAGCTCCTCGGTTCCGGCGTCTTCAGCGTCAAGAGCGGTTCCCGGACGCTCAAGGACGCCATCAATGAGGCGATGCGCGACTGGGTCACCAATATCGACGATACCTTCTATATTTTCGGCACCGTAGCCGGTCCGCACCCGTATCCCATGATCGTGCGCGATTTCCAGTCCGTGCTGGGGAAAGAGGCGCGCAGGCAGATCATGGCCAGGGAAGGCAGGCTCCCTGATTGCCTGGTAGCCTGTGTGGGAGGCGGCAGCAACGCGATCGGCCTTTTCTACCCGTTCTTCGGCGATAAGAAGGTCAGATTCATCGGCGTAGAGGCGGGCGGGAAGGGGACAGGGGCCGGCGAGCACGCCGCGTCGCTCAGCCGCGGGAAGGTCGGCATCCTCCATGGGGCGAAATCGTATCTGCTTTTCGACAAGGACGGCCAGATCACCCAGACCCATTCGGTCTCGGCCGGCCTGGATTATCCGGGCGTCGGTCCCGAGCATTCCTATTACAAGGTCTCCGGCAGGGCAGAGTACGTGACGGTCAGCGACCGCGAGGCGCTGGACGCCTGCAGGATGCTGGCGGAGACCGAAGGGATCATCCCCGCGATGGAGTCTTCCCACGCGGTCGCGTATATCCCCAAGCTCGCCAAAACGTTACGCAGGGGTTCGATCATCGTGGTCAATCTTTCCGGCCGCGGCGACAAGGATATGGAGATCATCCGCCGAAACACATCTTTACGGCGCTAGATTTACGTTCTAAACTAAATATATGAACCGCATCGAGCTGAAATTCAGGGAATTGAGGAAGAAAGGCGAAAAAGCCTTCATCGCCTTCATCACCGCCGGATATCCCGATCTTAAGACTACCGGCGAACTGGTCCGGACGTTCCCGGAAAGCGGCGTCGATATCATCGAACTGGGTATCCCGTTCTCTGACCCGCTCGCGGACGGCCCCCTGATCCAGGATGCCTCGAACCATGCGCTGCGCAAGGGGGTCAACCTGCAGAAGATCTTCGCGCTGGTGAAGGCCTGCCGCCGCTCGACGGACATCCCGATCTGCTTCATGACCTACTACAATCCTATTTACACGATGGGAGAGGAGAAGTTCGTCGCCGCCTGCCGCTCCTGCGGGGTGGACGGGGTGATCATACCCGATCTGCCGATGGAAGAAGGCAGGAAGCTCGGGGAGGGACTTCATCACGCCGGCGTCGCCCTTATTTCTTTCGTCTCTCCCACCACGACCCCCCACCGTCTTAAAAGGATCTGCCGCCAGTCGCGCGGTTTTATCTACTATGTCTCGCTTGCCGGCGTCACCGGACCCCGTTCGCGCCTCCCGAAAGGACTGAAGGATCAGGTGGCGAAGGTCAAGGCGGGGACGAGCGTCCCCGTATGCGTGGGGTTCGGAGTCTCTTCCCCCGAACAGGTCCGTTTCCTGCGTTCGTTCGCCGACGGCGTGATCGTCGGTTCGGCGATCATCAGGCGTATCCGCGACCATATCGGGATGCCCGGATTGGCGCAGGACGTGGCCGGATATGTCGCCCGTCTATCGGGAGACCGGAGGTAATATGCAGTATCAGAAGAAGATAATGGATAACGGCGTCCGCCTGGTCGCGGCACCTATGGCCGACAAGAACTCGTTTTCCGTCGGCGTCTGGCTCAATACCGGCGCGCGCAACGAGAACGCGCGTATCTCCGGCATCAGCCATTTCCTTGAGCACATCGTCTTCAAGGGGACCACGCATTACTCCTGCAGGAAGATAAAGGAATCGATCGAGGGGGTGGGAGGTTCCTTCAACGGCTTCACCTCCGAAGAGGTCACCTGCTACCTGGTCAAGATCCCCGCCCGGTACTGGGAGCTGGCGGTGGATATCCTCTCCGACATGGCGCTCTATCCCCTGATGAAGCTCTCCGACGTCGAGAAGGAGCGGCAGGTCATTCTCGAGGAGATCAAGATGTACAAGGACCTCCCGCAGAGCTTCGTGCACGAGATGCTCGACGACCTGCTCTGGCCGGGCCAGCAGCTGGGCTGCAGCGTGCTGGGCACCAACGAGTCCATGAAGCGGATCTCGCGGGACGACCTGATGCAGTACAAGAAGAGCCATTACACCTCCGCCAACATCGTCCTGAGCGTCGCGGGCAACCTCGAGCTCAAGCAGGTGGAAGAGAAGGTGAAGAGGAAGTTCGATCTCCTTAGAAAGAGCTCCCTGAACCCGTTCGCGCCCGCCAAGAAGGCCGCGAAAAAGGACCGGTTCAAGCTGCTGAACAAGAACACCGAGCAGGCCCACCTTGCGCTCGGTTTCCATGCGGTACCGCGGGGCCACAGGCTGCGGTACGCCCAGTCGCTCCTGCACGTGATACTCGGCGCCAACAGCTCAAGCCGCCTTTTCAACGAGATCCGCGAGAACCGCGGGCTCGCCTACGAGATCGGCACACAGGTCAAGCGCCTCAAGGATGACGGGGCGTTCATCGTGCATGCCGGCGTCGCCAACAGCAAGCTGGAGGAGGCAATAAAGCTCATCTTCAGCGAGCTCGCCCGGATACGGGAAAAACCGGTGCAGGCAAGCGAGCTTTCGCGCGCCAAGGAATTCTACACCGGGCAGCTGCTCCTTTCACTGGAAGATACCCTCGACCATATGCTCTGGATCGGTGAGCCCACCGTGACGCTGGACAAGACCTACACGCTTGAAGAGGTGGTCCGGCAGATACGGGAGGTCACCAGCGAGGACATACAGGCCGTAGCGAAGCTCATCCTGCCTGAGAAGACCGGGCAGCTGGCGTTGATCGGCCCGTTCAAGGGCAGGGAGAAACGCCTGGAGGGACTCCTCCGTTAAATGCAGATATTATCCCATTTCTCCGGTGTCCTGCTGCTGATAGCGCTGGCGGCTGTTTCCTTCATCCTTTCGCTCGCCGAGACTTCCATTATCAGCATCAACAAGATCAAGCTCCGCCACATGGTCGGCAAAGGCGTGCGCCATGCCGCCGATATCCAGAAGCTGATCACGCATTCCGACCGGCTCATCGTGGGCATCCTGGTGGGCAATAACTTCACCAATATCGCTTTCTCGGCGATCGTCACGGCGATCTGCGTCGACCGTTTCGGCGGCCAGTGGGGCGTCTTCATCGCCACCGTAGCCACCACATTCTTCATCCTCACCGTCTGCGAGATCCTGCCCAAGACCACCGCGATCAAGAACCCCGAACGCATGGCCCTGTTCGTGTCCCCGTTCATGGTCTATTACGTGCAGATCGTCAACCCTATCAGCAGGTTCGCCACGGCAGTCAGCGACTCTTTTCTGCGCGTGCTGGGTATCCAGCTCCCCAAGCGCCAGGCGCTCATCACCGAAGAGGAACTGCGGCTGATGATCGAGGTCGGCAAGGAGGAGGGTGTGCTCACGGACGAGGAGAGGCGCATGCTCCACCGTATCTTCGAGTTCGGCGATACGCGCCTGGGCGACGTGATGGTGCCGAAGGAGAAGATAGTCGCGATAAACGCCGGTTCCACCCCCGAACAGCTCCTTGACACTTTTGTGGAGCAGGGGCATGCCCGGCTTCCCGTTTACAAGGATTCCATAGACAATATCATCGGCATCATCTACGCCCGCGACCTGCTCTACATTTTGAGGGACAAAGGGCTTTTCGTGCTCACCGACCTCATCCATCCGGCGCTCTATATGCCGCCCGATATGAAGATTAACGAGGCGTTGAGGAAGTTCCAGGCGGAGAAGATACAGATCGGCATCGTGATAGACGACAAGGGCAGGACGCTCGGCCTGGTGACGCTCGAGGACCTGACCGAGGAGATCGTAGGCGAGATCGAGGAGCAGTACACCCGCTACCGCTAAAGGGTCCGGTGCGATTGACAGGGTATACAAAGAGTGCTATACTGGGTGAAATCTTTGAACAGGCTTTAAAAATATCTTATTAAAGGAGGAGTTATGGCGGAAAAAGGCTACTGCGTAAAGTGCAAGGCGATGAAAGAGATGAAGGACGAGCAGAAGGTCACCATGAAGAATAACCGCCCCGCCGTCAAGGGCAAATGCCCTGATTGCGGCACCGGTATGTATAAGATCCTGGGCAAGAAATAAGATCTGTGCCTAAGACAGAACGTCCCCTAGATCCTCGTAAGCTGGCTCTTAAGATAGCTAACGCCGCCAAGAGCAAGAAGGCGCTGAAGACAGTCATCCTCGATATGAGGGAGGTTTCGAGCTTCTGCGACTATTTTGTCATCGCCAGCGGCGCCACGAGCCGTCAGGTCCATGCTATAGCCGAAGCCATAGAGGAGTCGCTCGACGCAGCCGGCATCAGGCCTGTATCCATGCCGGAGTCGACTGACGAATCAGGCTGGCTGGTGCTGGACTACCGTTCCGTAGTAGCTCATATTTTCACTAAGGAGCTGCGGGAGTTCTACGCGCTTGAGAAACTCTGGTCCGACGCCAAAAAGGTAAGGATCACGAAGTAAATACGTACGCAAGAGCAAAGAATGCCTTCAGGTGACCCTTGGAGGCATTTTTTGCTGAAGACAGATGCAGGACATCCAGCCGCAACTACGTCAACTTATCCTGAAGTCGCTCGAGGCGCTTGGCCTGGAACGGATGGAGGAATTCGAGTTCTCCCTCGCGTCCGGGTTCGGCGATATCTCCTGCAACGTCGCCTTCAAGCTGGCCGGCCGCGCCAAGCAGCCGCCTAAGGTCCTCGCCCAGAAGATATCGGAGCAGGGGGTAAAGCTCCTGGCCGGCGGCCCGCTCGCCGCTTTCGTCAAGGATATAAAAGCCGAAGGCGCCGGGTTCGTGAATTTCTACCTCAGCACGATGTACTACACGCTGATGCTCAAGGGGCTGGTGACCGAGAAAGAGGATTTCCTGCGCCAGGACATCGGCAAGGGCCTTCCCGTACTCATAGAATACGTCAGCGCGAATCCTACCGGTTCGCTTTCGGTCGCCCATGCGCGTCAGGCGGCGGTCGGCGACGCCCTCGCCGGCATCATGTCCTTCATCGGCTACAAGGTCGCGCGGGAATATTACCTCAACGACGAAGGCAACCAGATCAATATTCTCGGCAGGTCGGTCCAGACCCGGCTGCAGCAGCTTAACGGCGAGCAGGTCGAGTTCCCCGCGAACTACTACCAGGGCGACTATATCACCGACATGGCCCGCGAGATCAAGGAGAAGAAGCTCAAGATCGACGACTTCGGCCAGTGGGCGGGCGACCAGATCCTTGCGGTGATAAAGAAGGAGCTCGCGGATTTCCAGGTGCAGTTCGACAACTGGTACAGCCAGAAGGCGCTGGCCAAGAGCGGCAAGATCGAGAAGGCGTTCGAGGAGCTCAAGAAGAAGGGGCTCCTGTTCGAGGAGGAGGGTGCGCTCTGGTTCAGGAGCACGCAGTTCGGCGATGACAAGGACCGCGTGGTCATCAAGAGCGACGGTTCCCAGACCTACCTGGCGCCCGATATCGCCTATCATAAGGACAAGTACGACCGCGGCTTCAAGCGGATAATCGACTTCCTCGGCCCCGACCATCACGGCTACATAGCGCGTCTGAAGGCTTCGGTCCAGGCCTTCGGCCATGACCCGGACAGCCTCAATGTCGTCATCGTCCAGCTGGCCAGCATCTTCAGGAACGGCAAGGCCGTGGAGATGTCGACCCGCAAGGGACAGTATATCACGCTCAGGGAAGTGCTCGATGAGGTCGGCGTCGACGCCAGCCGCTTCTTCTTCCTGATGCGGCGCACGACCAGTCATCTCCAGTTCGACCTTGAGGTCGCCAAGAAGCAGACGCCGGAGAACCCGGTGTACTACGTCCAGTACGCGCACGCGCGCATCAGCAGCATACTCAGGCAGGAAAGCCCGACAAAGCTCCCGGAGGAGCAGCTGCTCGGCCTGCTCAAGGAGAAAGAGGAGCAGGACCTGCTGCGCAAGCTCTGGGAGTTCGGTTTCATTCTCTTCATCTGCGCTCAGACAAGCGACCCGTACATGATGACGGTGTACCTGCAGGAGACGGCGGAATCCTTCCACCGTTTCTACGACAAGCACCGGGTGCTCGGCAACGAGGACAAGGACCTGACGCAGGCGCGCCTGTACCTTATCATGGCGACCAGGATAGTACTCGCCACCGGGCTCCGGCTCATCGGTGTTTCGGCGCCTGAAAAAATGTAGCGTCATTGCGAGACGTCCGCGCGGCGTCTCCGAAGCAATCTAATGCCCCCTAAGCTCCTGAATATCGCTGTCCCTTCCCCTGAGGTCCGTTCCCTTTTAAGCACGTCCCTCAAGATATCGCCGATAACCGCCCAGCTCCTGTTCAACCGCGGGGTCAAGACCCCTCAGGAGGCTCAGGATTTCCTCTCGCCCTCGATCACTGCGCTCCACGACCCGTTCTCGTTCCCGGAGATGGGGCTTGCCGTCAACCTGGCGAAAAAAGCTGCCCGGGAGAAACGCAAGATCCTCGTCTACGGCGATTATGACGTCGACGGGGTCACTTCTCTGGTCGTCCTTAAGGAAGCGCTGCGTTCGTGCGGCATCGAAGCGGAACACTACATCCCCCACAGGGTCAGGGAGGGCTACGGCCTCAACGCCAACGTGGTCGAGATGGCAAAGGCCCGCGGGATCGGCCTTCTCATTACAGTGGACTGCGGCACCAACAGCACGCGTATCATCGCCGACCTGCGCAAGGCCGGGGTCGACGTCATTGTCACCGACCATCACGAGCCGTCTTTTTCCGGCGACCATCCCGCTTCGGCGATCGTCAACCCCAAGCTTCCCGGATACCGTTACCGTGATCTGGCGGGCGTGGGCGTGGCGTTCAAGTTCTGCCAGGCTCTGACCGGTGACGATCTCTACCGTCAGCTCGATGTCGTCTCCATGGGGACCGTGGCAGACGCGGTGCCGTTGACAGGGGAGAACCGGATGATCGCGGCGCAGGGACTGCGCAGCATCGCCTCGACCTCTCGTCCCGGCTTAAGGATGCTGATGGAGACGGCAGGCATCGGGGACAAGGAGATAACCGCGGAGACAGTCAGCTTCATCCTCGCCCCGCGCATCAACGCTTCAGGGAGGATGGATACCGCTGAAAGATCGCTCCAGCTGCTCCTGTGCGCCGATGCCGTTGAGGGGGAGAAGCTTGCGCGCGAGCTGGAGAGCTGCAACCGCCAGCGCCAGAAGGTCGAGGGCCAGATACTCGAGGAGGCGCAGGCGCTGATCGACAGCGAGATAAACTTCAAGGAACACAAGGTCATCGTGGTGGCCAAGGAAGGATGGCATCCCGGCTGCCTGGGTATCGTCGCTTCCAAGCTGGCGGACAGGTTCTACCGTCCGGCCATATTGATATCGATGGATGCCAGCGGCAAGGGGAGGGGATCGGGGCGTTCAATACGCAATTTCCACCTTTTCGACGGCCTCCATCATTGCAGCTCCCTTCTGGACAACTATGGCGGCCATGAGCACGCGGTGGGTATGTCGATCATGCAGGAGAACATCAAGGCTTTCCGGGAGCGGCTCAACGAGTTCGCTTTCGAGAAGCTCAAGATAAACGACCTCATACCCAGCGTAGAGATAGACATGCAGATAAATCTTTCCGACATCACGCCTTCACTGATGCCGGAGATGAAGCGTCTGGAGCCGTTCGGCGAAGGCAATCCGGAGCCCGTTTTCTACACCAGCGGTCTTTCAGTCAAAGGACAGTCGCGGGTGCTGGGAAGAGGGGCCCTCAAGTTCTGGGTCACCGACGGCAGAATGACTTTCCCTGCGATCGGCTTCGGTATGGGCTCGCTCAAGGCGAGCCTGGACGCCAGCAGGGGGATCGACCTGGTCTACCGCCCCAAGGTGGACAGCTGGCAGGGCGT
>JBLMZF010000028.1:0-2834 GCA_050258655.1 Deltaproteobacteria bacterium
GGCGGTCGAGCATGACGCGGGTAAGTTCGTCCAGGGTCTGGCGTGAATACAGCCCCTTTGAGACCCCCGCCTGGTTCGATATGACCACCACCCTGAAACCGCCGCGGTTGAGCCGCCGTACGCCTTCCGCTGCGCCGGGGAGCATATGGAAATCCTTAAGGCCGCAGACGTACCTGTGTTGGCCGGGAAAGGCGTTGATCACGCCGTCCCTGTCCAGGAACGCCACCGGATACGATCTCTTGGCGCAGGCTTTTTTCTTCATTTACCGACCTTCAGGTCAAAATAGACATGCTCGGCCGGAAGCATGAATGCCCAGAAACGCTCGTAGGCCGCCGGGAACCGGTTCGCCAGGCGATGGATCAGGAACTGCCTGAACGCCCTGTGGAACTTGATCTCCTTCTTCACTATTGTGTAGCCGAGCCTGGCGGCGATCTTGTCCAGGGCAAAGACAGAGAAGGAACGCTTGTGCGTGGGGTCACCGTAAGAGTAGAAACAGGAGAAATGCGGGACCTCGATGCGGACCAAAGCTCCCTTCTTTGCCACCCTGCGCACATCGGTAAGCAGCCGCTCCACGTCCTCGACGTGCTCAAAGACCTGCTTTGAGACGACATACTCGAACGTGTCGTCCCGGAACGGCAGGTGGATCCGGTTGAGGTCACAGATGACATCAGCGTCAGAACCGGCGTACAGATCAACCCCCACGCTTTCGGGGAACTTGTTCTTACCGCATCCAAGGTCGAGATAAGTGGTCTTCATCGGTCGGGCCTCTTCTGGTGTTTCAGGTTATTGACGGTCTTAAGCAAAACGAAGCTGTTGTCCCTGGTGCTCGTAGTAAAGAATCGGTAATCCTCACAACCTTTCGCCTGACAGATGGACTTTTTCAGCCCTTCAGAACAGACGACAAGGTCAAATCTCCGCTCCTTGAGGACCCGGATCGCCTTCCATCCGCAGAGGAATCCGGGAAGCCGCGCCTCATGCAATGACTCGTGGCGGATCCGCGTCGCCGGCCCGTCATTGAGGAAAACCACTTCATGGCCGTCCCGCAGCAGATCGAGACATGTGCGGGAAAGGACAGCCGGGTCCCACGGACGGGTGCCGGCGATCAATATCCGTAACGATGTCCCCCACCGCTGAAAGAACAAAGCTTTATTCCGGCGGTACAGGTCGTCGGTCTTTTTTCTCTCCTGATCGGCCGCGGCCTTGTCGCCGCCGACACGTGATCCCAGCGCTTTCAGGCAGATGAACCCCGACTTGACCGCCCTCAACGAGTAATCGCACGCCTCGAAATACTCGGGGGAAAATTCGAGGTCCAGGCCGCCGATGCGGCGGATAAGGGCCCTGGTGATAAGATAGCAATCATGCCGGACGCAGTTGACTTCGATGCTGCGGCCCTTATTCATGATCAGATGGACCGCGCCGCCGGCAAAACCGTCTGACGGGCAGACCAGACCGGCACGTTCGCTCTTTTGCGCCACCGATGTCAGTTCGTCCAGCCATCCGGGGGTCAAAGTCGATCCTGCGCAAAGAACGCAGACAAAGTCCGCGTCCGAACGCTCGATGCCCTTGTTTACCGCCTTGACCCGGCCGATATCACCGCTCTCGAAAATGATCCTGAAAGGCTGACGGGTGGCAGCTTCTATCTCTTTTACGCATGCCTGCGAAGGATCACTGCCGGGACCGATAAGGATGATATCCCGTTTCATTCGTCCTTTATCAGCTCACAGTACTTCGCGTAAAGGATAAGATGGCGTGCCGCTTTAAGACCGGCGTAGATCAACCCGTACATACCGTCGCTGTACCCTTTTTTCTTGAAATAGGTATTGTTGAACACCTGGAACGCATTCGCCCGCATCTGGCGTTCCAGGTCTTTGCGGTTGAGCCTCCGTTCAACGGCAAGCATCACCCGCGCCTCCTGCTCTGTGTAGACGTTGAGCTTCTGCACGAACTGCGAGACGGACTCGAAGTGATAATGCTCGACCGGCTCCTTGAGCCTCTTCACCGCTCCGTCAAGACGGAACTGCTCATGAATGTGATGGCCGTAATACCGCCCCCTGGCCTTGAGGAATAACTTCGTCAGCGCCTGTCCCTGGTCGCAGGCCAGGCACTTCCCGAGGAAGAAGTTCTTGCGCTCGATCTCGAAACCGGCGTACTGTCCCGCAACCGTGACCGAAGCGAGTATCTCGCCGCGCAACTCCGGCGTGATCACCTCATCCGAATCCATCTGCAGGATCCAGGGGCCCGACGCCGCGTCGATGCCCGTGTTCCTCTGCGTGTCGAAATCAAACTCCGAAGCACGCCGGATGACCTTGGCCTTATACTTTTCCAGGATCTCTACGGTCCTATCAGTCGAAAGATCATCTACCGCAATGATCTCGTCAACCCAGGTCAGCGAATCCAGACAGCGAGCCAGCCTGGCCTCATCGTTCTTAGTGATTATTACCGCACTTATTCCGTTCATCTTGAGTGAGCTCCCTCAGACTGGCCGAGCAGCTCCCGGGCCGCGTCGAACACCTCATCCACGCTTATCCCGCTCAGGCACTCGCGCTCCTTAAGGCACTGGGAAAGGCGGAAATTCCTGTAGCAGGGCATGCAGTCAAGCTTATGGACGATCTGCCTGACCCTGCCCGGCTCAGCCGGATACGCCCCGTACACGCGCTCATCCACAGGGCCGCAGATAGCGACGACTTTCTTGTTCCGCGCATCGGCGAAACGCAGGGGGCCTGTATTGTTGCCGATAAAGAGAGTGCAGATATCGGTCAGGGCGATGATCTGGCGCAGCGAAGCATCGGTGAACTCGAAACACAGTTCTTTCCTGACTACGCCGCCAATGATCG
>JBLMZF010000029.1:0-10571 GCA_050258655.1 Deltaproteobacteria bacterium
TCCGCCCGTCCTCCATCGCGCCCAGCTGCTTGAATATCTCCTGCGCTTCCTTTTCGTTGTGCCTGTCGAGACAGATCAGCGCGGCCGCGAAAAGATCCTCGGCCGTGGCCTGCCTGCGCAGCGTTTCCACTCCCGCGGGCTCCTGTTTCATACTGTCAGCCTTCTCGATGGCTTTCTTAAGCGGAAAGGCAAAAGCCGGGTGCTGGTAGAAAACGGCGAAAAAAATTACTACCAACTGAACCACATTTTTACTCATAAATAAATGGTTTCTGTCCCTATTTTTCAACGGGGTGTTGAAAGCGGGGATCGGTACGGGCGATATCGACCGCCTTCACCGCGCTTATCTCCTTGTCCTTTATCTCCAGCATCACGTCGAAATCCACCGGCCGCGTCTCGGCCAGGAACTTCCTGAAATCATCCGGCTCTATGGACTCGCTGTGCAGTCCCGTGCGCGCGCCGAGCTTCTGCTGGCTGTAGTCGATGAACGGGATCCCGTCCTGCTCTTTCCAGGTCGGCTCCACCATCTCCAGCGCCTTCTTCGGGTCCATCCTGCCGCGGAGGGCTTCCTGATGGAGGGTATCGTACACAATGGGGATGGCGCAGAGCGCATGCACCCTCAGGCAATCCTCGATGCTGTAATTGACGTGGTCGTTCTCGACCACCAGCCTCCTGCGGACAGCCCTGTCGAGGCCGTGGAAACGCTGCGCGAACCGCCCGATCGAAGCGTCCTTGTCGCCGTACTCTCCCCCGACGTGGATCTGTATCTTGCAGGTCAGGTCAAGGCCGAGCAGGTCCAGCACCTGAGCGTGATAAAGCAGTTCCTTATGGCTGTTCTCGAAGACCTTCTCGCTGGGCGAATTGATCAGCGTGTATTGCCCCGGATGCATGTTCACCCTCATGCCGTTCTCCAGGATGTAATGGCCGATCTCTTTCAGGCGGTCACGGAACTGCCCCTGCCAGTCGGTGTCCATGACGGGGTGCGAGGCGAACGGGACGAGGTCAGAGGTGATCCGGAAAAAGCGGATGCCGTGCGCGGCGTTGAATTCGAGCATCTGCTGAAGGCAGGCGAGATTGCCGTCCACTGTCTCGATCAGCCGCTTTTGCGAATAATTACCGAGACGGAAGGTGCGGTTACCGCGGCAGCCGAGGGTGCGGTTGATGCAGCAATAGCCTATTCTCATCTGCAGGAAAAAAGGGGACGGTAGACGGGGGATGTCTCACTTATTATAGCAGGAAAAAAGGCCGTCAGAAAGCCCGGTTGCAGTGCGGGCAGATCAGGCGCGCGATGAACCAGCGGCCTTCCGTCCGCGAATAATCGGGCATCAGCTCAATCAGCAGTTTGCTCTGGCAGTGGGGGCAGTCGAACAGCTTGGTCAGCGCCAGGTCGTGCTGGAATTTCGCCGCGTCCGCCCTGCCCTCGTGCAGCTCAAGCCTGTAGGTAGGGATGTGCTTGCGGATATCCGATTTGGTCAGGAGCGCGCGGATCTTCGACATCATCTCGCCGGGCGAGTAGAACCCTTTGACCGCGTAATCGTTGGCGCCGAGCTCGAGCCCCTTCTTTATCGTCTCCTTGTCGCCGAGGACGGAGAAGATGATCACGGGCAGCTCTTTCGTCGCCGGATCGCCGCGAAGCCTCTTGAGGAGCTCAAAACCGTTGAGGGTGGGGACGACGATGTCCAGGAGGAGCATGTCGGGCTTCTCTTCCTTCGCCAGGATGTACCCCTTCTCGCCGTCACCGGCCTCCATCACCTCATATCCCTCGCTTTCAAGGAGGTCCCTGTAGATGCGGCGAAAACCCGGCTCGTCCTCTATGATCAGAATCTTGCCTTTCTTTTCCATCTGGACCTCCTTGCATACGGATGCACACCGGCCCCTCATAGAGGGCCGGGTGTCAGGCTAGCGGGATCTTGAAGGTGAATTTCGTCCCTTTCCCAACTGTAGATTCTACCAGAACATCCCCGTTTTGCAAAAGCATGAAATTCTTGCCTATGTAAAGTCCCAGGCCCGCGCTTCCTCCGGCTTTCGGCGCCCCGGAAAGAGCCACATCCTTGCGGAACAGGCGATCGAGCGTCTCGGGAGGCATGCCGGGACCCGTGTCCTCCACTTCAAGTATGCCATACGTCCCGTCCGAGCGCACTTTTAAAGAGATCGTCCCGCTCTCGGTGAACTTGAGGGCGTTGTTGATCACGTTTATCAACGCCTCCTGGAACTTCTCCCGGTCGGCCAGGACGTTGATGCCGTCGTCAAGCCCCTCGACCGACAGATCAAGCCCCTTGCCCTTCACCGCGGGGTAATACTCGTTGAGCACCGTATCCACGACCAGCTTGAGATCCACGGGCTGCAGGGCCACCTCGATGACCCCGCGCTCGATGCGCGAGACGTTGAGCAGGTCGGAGATAAGCTTGTAGTTCTTCTCGCTTATATCCTGCATGTCCTCGAGGTACTGGCGCTGTTTGGGATTGATCTCGCCGGTTATCCCTGAAAGCAGGTTGAAGATATAACCCTTGATCTCGGCGACTGGGGTCTTCAGCTGGTGGGAGACCAGGGAGACGAAATCGCTTTTCATCTCCTCGATGCGCCTGCGCTCGGTGACGTCCTCGATCATGCCGTCATAGAACATCGCCATCCCGGCGGCGCTCCGGACGATCCTGGCGGTGACCGCGCCCCAGAAGGAGCTGCCGTCCGAGCGGCGGAATAAGATCTCCTCGCCGATGATGTTGCCCTCTTCCTTGAGCCTGCGCACCACGTCGTCGCCCTGCTTCTCGTCGCCGAACAGGCGCTCGATGTTCACATCGACCAGGTCAAGCACGGAATCGTACTTGAACATGCGCGCCATAGCGGGATTGGCCATGATGAAACGGCCCTCTTTTCCCGTAGTGGAACGGAAAAGCCCGACCGGGAGGTTCTGGATAAGCTCGCGATAGCGCTCTTCGCTTTCGTGCAGGGATTCCTCAGCCATCACGCGGGCGGTGATGTCCTGCAGGGTCTCGATGACCGCGATAAGGTCGCCGTCCTTGCTGCAGACAGGGGCCGCGTCGAAGACGATGTACCGTCTCTGGCCGCTCAGGCTGTACCAGCCTTCCGTATGCCAGCCTTCAGGCAGGATAGGCGAGCGGGCATACATCGTGTAGTACTTGCAGAGGCGTGCGCACTCCCCGTCAAGCAGGATATCGGCGAGGCAGGGCCTGCGCTCGTTGTAGAACGCCTTCCAGTGGTCCGTTGTGCCGAGCACTTCCCCGGCGCCGACGCCGGTCAGCTTCTCGCATGCCCTGTTCCAGACGATCACGCGGTGGCTGTTATCGATGACGAACGTGGGGGTGGTCGTGTTCTTGAGCAGCTCGGCGGTGAACTCTTTCTCAAGTTCCGCTTTCTTCTCCGCCTCGGCCCTGAGCAGGTCGGTCCGGTGCAGGGCAAGCGAGTTCTTCCAGACCACTCCGGAGAAGACGACGATGATCAGCACGATCAGTATGGAAAGGCCGAAGGCGATGCCGTAGAAATGCCAACGGTAACCGACGATGACTGCCACGCCCAGCAGGAACGGGACCGCGATGACCAGGGGAAGCAGGCGGCGCAGGGAGAGTCCTCCCTCGCTTCGCGAAACACCGATCTTGAGCGGGCCGGCGTCGGGACGCAGGAACACCAGCGCGAAAAAGAGCATCAGCAGGCCCACCGCGGTATGGAAGGCCATCGGCTTGTACAGACTGATGCCGTAGAGGGATTCTATGCCGTAGGCGTAACCGATAAGGCCCAGCAGGGCGATCGTGCCCTGCAGGAAGATATAGGCGTAGGCCGACACGGTACGTTTTTTATATAATGAGAAAAGCAGCACCGAAGCCGAGGCAAGCAGGAAACAGAACGTCGCGTTGGGGGACATCCTTCCGGGGAAGACCTTTATCTCCCCCAGCTTGGAAGGGAAAATAAGCCGATCTATGCCAAGCGATATGTTGAGGCAGTATTCGAGAACGGTGAGGAACGAGGTGAACCAGACGGTCAGGGCCAGGACAGAGGCGGCATTCGAGGCAGGCCTGCGTCCTTCGAAAGCGGCAAGGAGATAGACCGACGCCCCCATCAGCACGAAGTTCGCGGCTGTCAGGGGAGTCATCGGATTGAGGCCGGGAAAGATCCTTTTGAGGAGGGTTATGTCGAAAGCCCAACCCGCGATGACCAGGAAACCGAGAAAAAGCACGCCGAAACCGAGGTAACGCGAGGCATGCTTGAACGATGCGACCAGACGCGGGTCGTTCTGTTCCATAGATCTCTCCTTGAGGGGAGGCGCCATAATACTACCACAGGAGACGCTCAGCGTCAAATGATCAGCATCGCGTCGCCGTAACTATAGAAACGGTACTTATCCTCGACGGCCTGCTTATAGGCCTGTTTCAGGAGCTGTGTCCCGCCGAACGCGCAGACAAGCATGAAGAGTGTCGTCTTGGGAAGATGGAAATTGGTGAGCAGGCGGTCGACGATCTTGAACCGGTAGCCCGGGTAGATGAAAAGGCCGGTGTCCCCCCTGTCCGCGCCCTCGTTCCCCCATGTCTCCAGGGTGCGGCAGGCGGTCGTGCCGACGGCGCAGACACGGCGCTTCTTCGCAAGCAGGGCGAGCGTTTCCGCGGGGATATGATACGATTCCTTCCCCATGACATGCTCCGCGATCTCCTCGGTCTTGACCGGCTTGAACGTGGCGGTGCCTACGTGCAGGGTCAGATAAGCGACATCAGCTCCCTTCCTGCTTATTTCTTTCAGCAGGGCCGGTGTGAAATGAAGGCCGGCCGTCGGAGCCGCGACCGAACCGTCCTCACGCGCGAACACCGTCTGGTAATAGACGCTGTCCTCCGCATCGGGGTCGCGCTTGATGTACGGCGGGAGCGGGATCTGCCCGAGGGCGTAGACCGCTTGTCTATCCATGCCCTCAAAAACGACCGCGTGCCTGTCGCTGACCGTGCAATGGATATCGCCGTCGAAAAAGACCTTCTCCCCGGTCTTGACCCTCGCCGGGCTGATCATCGCCTCGCAGACGGTAGAGCCGCCCTGTTCTTTGGCTGACAGCAGGAAGAGCTCGACCCTGCCGCCGCTGGCGCGTTTGCCGATCAGCCTGCACGTCAGGACTTTGGTATCGTTGAGTACCAGGGCATCACCCTCGGAGAAATAGCCCGTAAGGTCGCTGAAAAGACGGTGCGAGACCGTCCCCGCCGCCCGGTCGACGACCATGAGCTTGCAGCGTTCGCGCTCCTTGAACGGGCGCTGCGCGATCAGCTCCTTTGGAAGATCGTAATCGAAATCGCTCAGTTTCATTATTTTTTAGAGAATAACCAGAAAATCAGCGAGAGGATGATGCTGATGACGATCGATGTGGTCAGCGGAAAGTAGAACGTGAAATCCTTTTTCCGGATGAGGATATCTCCCGGAAGCCTGCCCAGACCGGGCAGTCTGCCGGCAAAGGTGAGCAGCAGCCCCAGCCCGACGAGTATTATGCCGAAGATTATAAGTGCTTTACCGATATCCTGCATAGATTGACGGGGGACGGGTTACCGAGGGACATTCCTTTAGGAGTGTCCAGAGGAAACCCGTCCCCTAATTAGCTATTGATTGAAAAGCTCACCCTGCTTTTCGGGAAGCGACAGGCCGAGATGATCGTAAGCCAGCCTGGTCACCTGGCGCCCCCTCGAGGTGCGCTTGAGGTACCCCGCCTTGAGCAGATACGGCTCCACGGTGTCGGCGATGGTGTCGACTTCCTCGTTGAGGCTGGCGGCAAGCGACTCGACGCCCACCGGTCCGCCGTCAAAGGTCGAGATGATGAGCTTGAGCACCTTGCGGTCCATCTCATCGAGCCCGTTACGGTCGATCCTGAGCTCATCCAGGCTCTTCGCGGCGATCCCGGCGTTGACCTCGGCCGCTTTGTTGACCTGGGCGTAATCCCTGACCCGGCGCAGCAGCCTGTTGGCGATACGCGGCGTCCCTCGTGCCCTCCGGGCGATCTCAAGCGCGCCCTCTTTGTCTATCGAGACATTGAGGAGCTTGGCGCTGCGCTCGATGATCTTCGAGAGGCTGTCGCTGTCATAGAAATCAAGGTGGTAGAAAATGCCGAACCTGCTGCGCAACGGGGACGAAAGCAGCCCCGAACGGGTCGTCGCCCCTACCAGCGTAAAGGGCTTGAGCCTGAACTTGATCGATTTGGCGAACTGGCCTTCGTTGATCACGAAATCTATCTCGAAGTTCTCCATCGCCGGGTAGAGGAACTCCTCCACGACCTTCGAGAGCCTGTGGATCTCGTCGATGAAAAGCACATCGCCCTTTTCGAGGTTGGTCAGGATGCCGATAAGGTCGCCTGCCCTCGTGATCGCGGGTCCGGAGGTGGCGGTGATCTTCGAATGCATCTCGTGCGCGACGATGTGGGAAAGGCAGGTCTTGCCGAGGCCGGGAGGCCCGGAGAGGAGCACGTGCTCGAGGGGTTCCTTGCGTTCGCGGGCGGCGGTGAGGCAGACCTCGAGGCCGTCGACCACTTCTTTCTGGCCGATGAATTCCGAGAGCTTGCGGGGGCGCAGGGAGAGGTTTACAACGGCATCCTCTTCCGTGTCCTGGGCATCCCTGAGGAGCATGCTCGCCTTCGCCTGGACCGCGTCGAGGTCGTCGTTGATGAACTCTATGCCGTCGTTATTCTGCGGCCGGGCCTTCTTCCTTGGTCTCTGTTCCATTGGTATCGGGGATGATGTTCTGCTGGTTACGGAGCACCTCGATCTCGCCGAACAGCTCCCGCTGGAGAGCGGTGATCTCCTTGAGCCTGATCAGTTCCAGGACCGCCAGGAACGTCACGATGATATCCAGCTTGTTCTTCGCCTCAGCGAACAGCTCGGTCAGGGTAAGGGACGAGACGACCAGGAGACGGTGCAGGATATGGTGCACCTTGTCCTCGATGGTGAACTCTTCCTTGATGACGTTGTAGAAAAGTTCCTTGGGGGTCTCTTCAAGCGCCTTGGAGAACGCGGTGATCAGGTCGAAGATGCTGGCTTCGAAATATTCCGGCGCGGTCTCGGGCAGTTCCTTCTCGTTTATCTGCGGCCTGCGGAACACCTCGCGCTGGCCGTCCTCGCGCTTCCTGAGCTCCTGCGCGACCTCCTTGAACCGCTCGTACTCGAGCAGCTGCTTGACCAGCTCCTCGCGCGGGTCCTCGAGCTCCTCTTCCGGCTGAACGGACTCGTCAGGCGGCAGGAGCATCTTGGACTTTATCTGCATCAGCGTCGCGGCCATGACCAGGAACTCACCGGCGATGTTGAGGTCGAGTATCTTCATCAGCTCGAGGTACGCCATGTACTGCCCGGTGATGGTCGAGATCGGGATGTCGTAAATATTGAGATGGTCGCGTTTGACCAGGTAGAGCAGCAGGTCGAGCGGGCCTTCGAAAAGTTCTATCTTTATCCGGTAGCTCATAAGGTCAGCACCGCCTTCACTTCGTCGATGGTCGCTTTGGCCGCGGAGCGCGCTCTCTTGTCGCCGTCCTGGAGTATGTCGCGGACCTTGTCCGGGTCCTTCTCGAGCTCCCGGCGCTTCTCCTGGAACGGGGCAAGCTTGTCCGCCAGCAGGGCGGCCAGCCGCTTTTTGCATTCAGTGCAGCCGATCTTCGCTCCTTCGCAGGCGGGGCGGACTTCAGCCACCGCTTCCGGGACGAAGATCGTGAAATAGGCGTAGACGCCGCAGATATCGGGATGGCCCTTGTCGGAGAGCCTGATCCTCTGCGGGTCTGTGACCATGGACATCACCTTCCTGGTGATAGTCTCTTTGGTATCGGAAAGGTTGATCGCGTTGCCGTAGCTCTTGCTCATCTTCCTGCCGTCGGTACCCAGGAGGCGGGCGGCCTTCGTCAGGATGGCCTTGGGCTCGGGGAACACTTCCTTCCGGTAAAGGCCGTTGAACCTGCGCGCGATCTCCCTCGTCAATTCGAGATGGGGAAGCTGGTCCTCCCCTACCGGCACCGCGTTGGCCTTGTAAACAAGGATATCGGCCGCCTGCAGAACCGGATAGCCGAGGAATCCGTACGTGTTGATATCGCGCGTTGTGACTTCCCGCAGCTGCTCCTTATAGGTCGGGCAGCGCTCAAGCCAGCCCAGGGGGGTCAGGCATGAGAAGACCATGAAAAGCTCGAGGTGCTCCGGGACGTGCGACTGGATGAAAAGCGTCGAACGCTTCGGGTCGATGCCGAAGGCGATCCAGTCGATGACGTTGTCGATGGAGTATTGGGAGACTGCGGTAGGATGCTCGTACTCGCCCATCAGCGCATGCCAGTCCGCCACCATGAAGAAACACTCGTACTCGTCCTGCAGGTGGACCCAGTTGTCGAGCGTCCCGACGAGATGGCCGAGGTGCAGACCGCCGGTGGGGCGCATGCCGCTGAGGATCTTATTCTTAGGGGGCATATTTATAAGGGACGCTCCCGAAGGCGATGGGGACGGTGCCTGCGAGGGACATACCTTTAGGTGTGTCCTGAGAAGGCACGTCCCCTCTATTTGCTCTCGGGACGTCCCCGTTTTACGTTTTTATTCGAGCGTTCGAGCGATCTTCTGTATCTGATACGCCTCGATGAGGTCGCCTTCCATGACATCCGGGAAGCCTTTGACCTGGATGCCGCACTCGAAACCTTCCTCCACCTCGCGGACGTCGTCCTTGAACCGTTTGAGCGAGGAAAGTTCCCCTTCGTGCACGGCCTGGCCGTTGCGCATCACGGTGATGTGCGCCTTGCGCTCGATCCTGCCTTTAGTGACGAACGAGCCAGCGACGGTACCAGAGGTCGAGAGCTTGAAGACCTTGCGGACCTCGGCGCGGCCGACGAACACCTTCTTGAGCTTGGGCTCAAGCATGCCTTCGAGGGCTGCGCGGATGTCGTTGACGATCTCGTAGATGACGTTGTACGTGCGGACATCCTGGCCTTCCTTGTCGATCAGGGCCTTGGCCTGGTCGTCGGCGGTCACGTTGAAGCCGAAAAGGACCGCGTCGGAAGCCAGCGCGAGGATAACGTCCGAGTAATTGATGTTACCGATGCCCTCATGGATGATGGAAAGCTTCACTTCGGGCGATTCGATCTTGCCGATGGCATCCTTGATCGCCTCGGTCGATCCCTGGGCGTCCGCCTTAAGGACGATGTTAAGCTCCTTGAGCTTGCCTTCCTTGATCTGCGAATAGAGGTCTTCCAGGCCCATGCGCTTTACCGGCGTCATCGCTTTCTGCCGTTCGCGCTCCTGCCTGCGCTGGGCGAGGTCCTTGGCCACCTTTTCGTCTTCCAGAGAGAAGAACGGCTCGCCGGCCTGGGGCACTCCGTTGATACCGAGCACCTCGACAGGCGTCGAAGGAGGCGCTACCTGCACCTGCTGTCCTCTGTCGTTGAACATCGCGCGCACCTTGCCGTACATCGACCCGACGATGATGTTGTCGTTGAGGTGCAGGGTGCCGTTCTGGATGAGCAGGGTCGCGACAGGACCCTTGCTCTTGACCAGCTTGCCTTCGAGCACGACGCCCTTGGCGAGCCTGTTGGGGTTGGCCTTGAGCTCGAGGATCTCCGATTCAAGGACGATCATCTCGAGGAGATTATCTATGCCCTGGCCGGTCTTCGCTGACACGGGGACTGTGATGGTCTTGCCTCCCCAGTCTTCGGCTGCCAGGTCGAGAGCGGAAAGCTGCTTCTTGACCTTGTCCACGTCGGCTGACGGCTTGTCGATCTTATTGACCGCTACGATGATCGAGACGCCCGCCGCCCTGGCGTGGTCGATGGCTTCCCTGGTCTGGGGCATCAGGCCGTCATCGGCGGCGACGACGAGGACGACGATATCCGTCGCCTTGGCGCCGCGCGAACGCATCGCGGTGAACGCCTCATGACCCGGAGTATCCAGGAAGGTTATGGACCCTTTGTCCATGTTGACCTTGTACGCGCCGATGTGCTGTGTGATGCCGCCGTGCTCCTTCTCGGCGACCTTGCTCTTCCTGATGGCGTCCAGCAGCGAGGTCTTGCCGTGGTCGACGTGACCCATGAAGGTCACGATCGGCGGACGGAGCTTAAGCATCTCGACAGTATCGACGATATCGTGCGCGGAAAGCGCGGCCTCTTCGACGCCGGGCGCTTCCTTGATCTTGAAATTGTATTTCTGGGCGATCTTCTCCAGCTCGGCCTTGCCCAGCGGCTGGTTGATGCCGGCCATCATCCCCATCACCATCAGGTTCTTGATCAGTATCGACGGCTTCTCCTGGAGCTTAATGCTCAGATCCTTCACCGTGATGGGTATGTCCATCTCGATCTCGCGAGGCGGGACCGCGGGCTGGACGGGCTTGGGAGCTTCGGCAGCCGGCTGCGGTTTCGCTGGAGCAACGGGAGCAGCCGCCTTGGGCGCAACGTGCGCGGCCGGAGCGGCTTTCGGTGCTTCGTGTACCGGGGGCTGGCCAGAGGGCCGTCCCGGCGCTTCATGATGCGCCGGGGGCTTGACCGCGGGATGCGCGGGAGCGTGAGCAGCCGGAGCGGCTTTCGGAGCTTCGTGCACCGGGGGCTGGCCAGAGGGCCGTCCCGGCGCTTCATGATGCGCCGGGGGCTTGAC
>JBLMZF010000030.1:0-10174 GCA_050258655.1 Deltaproteobacteria bacterium
CTCCTTAAGGGCTTCATTGAACTCGACGCGGGTGAAGACCAGTCTCTCAAGTGCCTGCCCTACGAGGAATTCGCCTTCATCGATGCTCTCTACTATCCCACGCTCGATATCCTCGGTCTCACGTTCCTTGCGGGTGGTGATCTTAGTCGGGATCGCGATGATCTCCGGATAGCGGTTCCTCATCTCGACCATCGACTCGGTCTTGCCGGCGGCTGAGTGTCCGACGAAGGCCAGCACGATGACGGTGTTGAGCAGCTTCTGCTGCACTTTGGCGACATTGATGCCGCCGTCGTTGCAAATTAAATTGGAGACCTCGCCAGAGGGGTCAGTTCCCTGGAGGAAGGGACTCTGCGCGAGGTCTCCCGTATTTGCCGCGATCGTTCTCTGGAAGCTCCAGCCACGGTAGGGTCCAGCGATGCGCAGCAATTCGTTCAAATTTATGGAAGCCCCAACAAAAGAGGGGTCAGTTCCCTGGAGGTAGGGACTCTTCGCGAGGCTTCCAAATGCCGCAATTGACCTCAGACCACCTGCCACGGAAGGTTCTGAGAATTGCAGCAAAGTTATACCAAAGTTATTGCCGCCGTCCTTCTTCTTAATTATTCTCGCTCCGCCGATAAGCAGGCCGGCAGCGGCTAAAAGCTCGCCAAAACCAAAACCGGGCGTAGGCGTGGCGGTCGGAACAGGAGTGACGGTAGGCGTGACAGTCGGAACGACCGGCGTATAGATATTCAGCGGATTATAAGAATCCTGGGCGAAATCCCAATAAATGGTCGAGGAGATGGAAGCGGAAGAACCCGGAGTCTTCCAGTAATGGCCGGTATCGGCGCCCTTAAGCGTGGCGTAAGGCATGGTGCCGTCAGCATTCTGCATCTTATCCATCTGGCCGACATAATACTGGGCTTCAGTAGGATTGCCGTTAACGCTGTAGGCGATGACCATCTCGCCGGTCCACTCGCCGCTGATCATTACCGGCGTGTGCGGCTGGATGCTGTTGTCGAAATCGAAGCCGGTAATGGTGTCGCCGTTATACATTACGGTGACCTTCGCGTTGTCCTCGGCAGCTGAGATCAACCCGTTCTTGTCGATAGCGGAAGGCAGGCCGGGCATGGAAGCGCCCCATGCCTGGACATCGGTGGCGAAGATCGGGTCGTTCTCCCCTCTCTTGAAGCTCTTGGTGTCCTTGTCATAGGCGACGGTGACCAGCCAGTTGCCCACGGCGTCGCGCGCCTGGCTGTACTTGGGATCGCCGGTGGTCTTGGCAAGATAATCGAAAAGAGCGAACGCATCGAGATTGTGCTCGGTGCTGGCATACGTCCCGTCATTGCCGGTGCCGCCGCGGATGCCGCCGTTGTCTTTCTGGTACTGGATAAGGGTGTCGCCGATGGCCTTGATGGAATCCTGATATTTATCGGTATGGAAAGTCTGGTCGTACTGGGCCATGGCGATGCCGATCCAGGCGGTGGGGCCGGCGGTCTGACGCCATTCGGCCACAGCGCCGTTATCGGCATGATAGGCGGTGTAATAAAGCTTGTGGTCCTGATGAGAAGCGAAGAAGTCGAGGATCTGGGAGGCGTGCTGGCTGTCGTTGTGCTCGACGAAGTAGATCGCCACCAGCGCCTGATCATAAGTCATCGCCCAATCCGAAAGTATCGCATCGCCCGGATGGCTGACATAGAGGTCGCTGTGTCCCTGGTGTTCCTGCAGCCACTTATTGATATCGCCGTGATCTGCCACGGAAGCCGAGGCCAGGTGGGACGTGAGGATGGCCCCGAGGCCGGCCGTACCAGTCAGGACCATCGGCAGGAGCACGAAGCTCAGGCCCTTGCGCAGGGCAGAGCCGAACAGGAGACGGCCCTCGTCAGTGCCTAAATAATACGAGGAATCGACGGTCCAGGAAGGCTGGATAAGGCCTCTTAATTCGAGCTCGAACATGAGGACGCTTTCGGGAGTGAGATCATCGATATCCAGCCTGATGCCGAACCTCTTGTAGTACCTGCGGGCCAGTTCCAGCTTCACCTGGCGCTTGACGCCCTTCTTGACGGTCTTGTCGCCGCCGTCAAAGATGTATTTCTGCTTGATCTCTGAGAGGAACTCGCTGCCCATGGAACCGACGGTCATGGTGTTGACCACCAGCGCGCCCACCTTGCCGCCGTCCTTCGCCGGCTGAGCCTCGTTATTCTTAAGCTGCTTACACAGGTAGACGATGCTGAAGACCCCGAAGAGACCGCCCACCAGCAGGACCGCGAAGCCAGGCAGATAGAAACCGCCGTAAAGGATCATCGTGCCGATGATCGTGAAGGTCGCGGTGGCCCCGAACAGGCCCGCCATGACACCGTCCTTCGCGCTCAGACCGCCGTCGCGGCCGACCGGAGGAACGTTGGCGCCCATGAAGGCGATGACCCCGATCCCGCCGATAATAAGCGCGGAGAAGACCACCAGGGCCACGGCCATGCCGGCTTTCCCGTACCGCTTGTAAACGGCCAGCGAGAACAGGCCCGCCACGAACAGGGCAGTGCCGCCGAGATATATCGATTCGGGATGCGCGAACAGGAAGCTGGCTATTGCGGAGGTGAGACCGCCGTCGTTAAGCGTTGAACGAGGAGTTGATCTTGTAAACAGGAATGCGGCGGGTATTGCGGGCAGAGATGATCTGGCCGATAACATCGCCACGATCGCTGCCAAAAATCTCTTCCCAAGATTCCTTGCGTCCGTTACGAGAGAACACAGTACCGTCCTGCTCTTTGATAAGAAAAAGCTTAATATGGTTGTTATCACGCTCCCGACCTGCGGCGTAGATATAGCCGTCCTTTTCGAAGAGGACAATGTGGTTAAGAGTGATCTTATCCATGACGCACCTCCTATATTGTTGTGACGGTTGACGTTCGGGCTGACCCGCCCGTTGTTACCCCTGAAATCAAAAGCTCCGGCCGCCCCAATTTTGCCCACCACCAGCCACGGAAGGTTAAGCAAATTGATAGAGGCTAAGCCGGAGCTAATTATTCTGGAAATAGAGGACGAGAAGCAGGCGACTACAGCGCCGTTCTTTAAGGAAGGACTATACGGGGCAGAGGAGGAAACAGTTTTCCCACCCTCTGTTTGTTCGCTTTCGCTAGACGGCTGGCCCCGGGCGCTGACGGATCCGCTGATAACCGACAATTCCTTGCTGGATTTCCCCGCAAGGACGCTGTATGCGGCCTGAGCGATCTGGGCGACCTTAAGGATCATTCCCACAACCGCTCCGTAGGCTTTGCCTGTTACATCGGTTCCTCTGGACGCACTCTGGGCACTCTCGGTAGGCGCAGTTCTCCCGCCACCGATCCCACCATCTGTAAACGCAGCGACGCAAGAAGGTGGAGCATGCGTAAACAATCCGCCGATTACGGTCAAGACCCTGCCGAGATTCGCGGCAAGGACGGCGGACGCAGCACCTGAGTTCAGTGCTGTCTGACTCGTCTTTACTACAATAACCGCACCAAAATCACCGTTGGTACCGGTAGAACCATTGCCACTATTTACAGGTATTGCTTTTCTTGCAGGTGCACTCTTGGTTCCCTGGCTGGATCCCTGAGACGCACTTTCCGAACCACCGATAACAGCACCATAAACGGTTCTGACGTTATCTGAGACTGCTTTTCTTGCAATTCCTGACGCTAAACTCGCGAAACTTGAAAATTTCGTTACTATATTTTGCCCTTCTAGGTGTATCCACGACCAGGCGTTGGGCAGAACGCCAGTCGCGAAGCTAATACCCGGGCTCAAAGCTCGGTGGACGTGGCTGATGGAAAGGCTGTTAAAGTGTCCTTCGATAAGCATTGCGATCACAGGATCGGTAGGTTTGAACAGGCTGTTGAAGTAAAGGATACTCTGCTTGCCCACGGTATCCAGCAGGCAGCCCATGCCGCCGTCCTTGCTTACAGGAGGAACATACGGACGTCCGCCGGGACCGTTGCCGGGACCAACAGGCAGGCCCTGAGTGCCGTTGCCTCCTCTGTTTTCGGGAACGTTCTTAGACTCGGAAGCAGGCAGCTGGATAGGCGCGTTTTTGGCCATTAAAAGCGATTTATTGTTCATCCCCACAGCGGAGAAACCAAGCTTGGTATAGTTGGTGAAGGCCCTGGTATTAGTAGGTAAGACGTGCAGGTAAGCCGGCATACCGCTGACTTCCGCCATGCTAAGCAGAGGCTTGAGCAGGTCAAGGCTGAGCTTTTCCATGGCGCCCTGATGCCAGACCCTGCCCTTTTCGCCCTCTTTAGAGAGCGCGGTATAGGCAATATACATAGACGGCTCGCCGTTGACCTTGCCGGTGACCGCTACGCTGAAGCCCACGGGCACCTGTTTACCATTCAGATTGGCCACCGCGATCTTTCCAATAGCCTTCTCAATCTTCATCGCCTGCGGCTGGGCCTGTCCGGGCAGCTGGATCTTAGGCAGAATCTCCTGATAGAACTTCTTAAGCTCCGGCCGCTGAGTAGTGGCCAGGCTGGGATTGAAGAAGCTGATAATTGTGGCGGCTATGTTCTTAGACTGCTCCTCGATGACCCTGGCCTTCTCCTGCGCGCCCATCTTGCCCAGGCGTGCGGCGATGTCGGCCGGCAGGATCTCTTCCCACTGCCATTTGGCGCTGCTGATCATGCTGACCAGCTTACCGAAGGAATTAAGGGCGTCGTTGTAATCCTTGATCTCAAGGAACTCGATGCGCGGCATGACGTTGTCGGCTGCCTGGACGGTCTTGGCGGTCTGAGCGGGAACCGATTCCGGAGCGGGAACCTCGGCCATATTGCGATTTCCGCCGTCTTTTTCCGCGTCTTTCAGGTCGCCGATCTGGTTATTTATTAAGAACTGGGCCACCCTCGCGTGGTTCGGCTGCTGCAGAGCCTTCGCGTTCAACTCGACCACTTCGTTCTCTTTAATAGCGGCCAGATTCTGTATGGGAGCCAGGACAGCTCTCTGGAAGCCGTTGGCAACCAGTGCGGCCATGACTTCAGGGGCATTATTGAGCATAGCGTTGACCCTGAAGGCCCCCGCCTGCTCGTCGCGGACCATAAGGATGCCCTCTTCCAGATCATTGTCGAGCTTGACTTCGAGCTTGGGAGCCTTCGGTTCGGCCATCTTCGGCGCGACCATCAGGGTCTCATCCCACTTGAACGTCTGTCTGCCGCTTTCAGTTACGCGATATTCCTTGAATATACGGCCGGCTGCGGCCATCTCCCTGCCCGTGTAATCTTTAAGTATGACAGGAACGACATGCTCAACGACCTCGGGGGCAGGAGCGGGAGTCTCTTGCATCTTAAGGACTTCTACACCGTCCTCGACAGCGCGATATTCCTTGAATATACGGTCTCCTACCCTGTGTTCCCGGCCGGTATAATTAAGCGCAGGCATCGCAGCAGCAGGCACGACGGGAGGCGTAGGAAGATCTTCGATCTCTACAGGAGCAGATATCTCTTCCAGCTTGATCGCTTCCTGGCCGTTCTCAGTCACCTTGTATTCCTTGAAGATACGGTCGCCGACCCGGGTCTCTTTGCCGGTGTAATTCTTAACTACAGGGGCGGTTACAGTCGCGGGAACAGTAACGGGAGCGGGAATCCTAAGGGTGGTGTAATCGGGAAGCGGCGCCTCTTCAACCGTCTGCGTCACTTTCTGGCCGTTTTCAATTGTAGTAGTGGTACGGAAATGCCGGCCGGCGACATCATTGGTCTGGACTACCGGCGCCTGGACCCTGTTCTCTTTGCTGAAGAAAGCTTTGATCTCATCGCTATGGATGCGTTCCGCCCTGAGAAGTCCTTCCTGATCATTGCGGAAATGCGTGAGGAATTCGCGGATCAAAAGCGCTTCCCCTTCCGGACCCTCGAAGTTTGAGCCGGTTATCTCCGTCAACTTCTCCTTGAACTGGGTTTTCTCAACACCGCTGAGTCCTTCCCAGACCCTGTCCACTTCCTGTCTGTAAGAAGGAATGAGGTGGTAAGCCACGTACGGGATCGAATTGAGAAGTCCGGTCTTTCCATATGCCACACCGGTTTCTTCAACCCCGATCACTGAGAATTCCTTAACGGCGGAGAAGACACCGTTCTCCTGCTTTATCAGGCCCCGGTCCTTAAGGAGCTGCGCGAACTCCTGTTCCTCGGCTTTAAGGGCGATCTTGTTCTCAACGCAGTAATTAAGGTAATCTATTACCTTATTATACCTGTGGGTCACAGCATGCCCGATGGTCATGCTGTATGCCGCGATCTCCTGCGGATTCGGGACCTTGATCTTATCGTTGAAGAACGTCATCCTGCCGAAGAAACCGTTTCCCTGAGGCGCCACGACCAGCAATGCTTCAGAACCGGCGGAAGGAGCATTGCCGGCGATATATACCTGAGTGCCGTTGCGCATCTTGGCCGCCGGGACCTGGTCGTAATCGTCAACTTTGATATCGTTCAAGATGCCGCCAGCCCAAAGCGAGGAGCTCGAAGAGATCTGAGGTAAGGCAAGTCCTCTCTTCTCATTGAGCTGTTCCTTTATATACTTGTTCATGCCGGCCAGGGAACCGTTCTGCTCCTGCATCTTGGAACCGCGCAGGAAGACATCGAATACGGTCGAGGTCTTGTACATGATGTCGTTGGGATTGGAAACGTGCACGCGGCCGAAGGCGTGACCGAGCTCATGTATCGCTTCGTTGGTGGTCCAGTAGAGTTCGTACTGCTGTTTCCTGGTAAGCTTGGAGGTATCGACCTTGTATTCCGCGAGGAAGTTATCCACCCGCTCGTCCAGGGCCGGAGTCATGAACTCGTCGATCTTGTACATCAGCGGGAAGGAGGAGATGATGGCGCCGCGCTTTGAATCGGCAAGACCGAAACGCTCTTTCCATCCCCAAAGACCACTGCCACCGTCAGTACCAAGACCGAAGATGCGGTTAAGCTCTATACTGTCAGTGGCATAGATATCCCTGTCAACCTTTATCGGAACGACCTCGAAGCCCGTATCCTTGGCGAGGTTCTGCGAAAGCTTAAGTATCCGGCTGGCGTCATACTGGCCCCTGGCCACATTGTAGCCGCCGATGATATTGTAAGTGGTAAAGACATCGGCCTTGATCGGTTTGATGTCCAGCATCTCGTAGCCATTCTGGCCCACGGTTTTCGAAGTCGCTTCCGAGAGCTCAGGGGCTTCTGCCTTGGGAACCAGCATCGGAGTCGAGAACTTGTTGCCGGCCACAGGCTGAACGCCTTTCATGCCGTCCTTGACCGTATTGACCAGCTTCTTGTAGCCGCCCTGTATGTTCTTGTTATCCTTCGCGTCCAGCTTGCTCAGGCGTATTGCCGTGACATGCGGCAGGACCTGTCCGATCGCAGCGTCTTTGATGACCTCGCCGGTGGCAAGGTAGAGATCGAAACCGGTCGAGGTCTTGACCATGGCCACAGGAGCCTTGACGCCCTTGACGACGATAAGATCGCCTGTTTTGGCTTCCTTCACCGCGTTCTGGACCTTTCCGCGGGCAGTGATCTTGGAAGGCAGGGCGATATTCACGGTAGCAGCCTTCTCAATGTCCAGGTTGGCATTGTCAAGGTTCTGCCTGAGGTGATAGGCGTAAGCGGGATTATAGATGACCATGTTGGTCAATCCCTTGGCATAATACTTGATGCCGTGCGGAAGCAGGAAACGCTTGAGGACGGGGATCTTGAAATCAGGGATTATCTCGGGCATATAATCCCTCATGTAGAACGGGAGGCCTTTGATCTTCGAGAAATCCTCGCTGTCCTTTATATCAAGGAAGCTGACTTTGGAGGTATTGACTATGGCGCCATAGGCGGCCTGGAAGCGCTCAAGGCGTTCCGTCTCTTTTGAGGAAAGGCCGGGAGCGAAGAAAGCCCAGGAGGAAAGTCCCTTAAGACCCAGCGAATTGCTTATTTCCCCGATCCTGTCCCAGCTGAGATTCTTGTTATATTGCCTGGTGTAATGCCTCTCTATGGAATCGGCAACCGCGTTGACCACCTTATCCGTCAGGTTCTTGCCGACAGGCATTACATAGGTGAATTTATCCGCGTAATAACGGATCTTGGCGATCTTATCCTGGTTCCGGTCATAATCCCCGATGAGTTTCTGCGCCAGTTCGACGGTCCCGTTCTTGATGCCGGCCTCCCGGGACTTGTACTGGGCCCAGTAGGCGACATCCCTCTCGTTCTCCATCTTACCGAGCACGGAGATCTCCGGTATCAGAAGCTTGTTCTGCTTACCGTTATCGATGGCCGCGAGAAGCCTCGGAACCGTCACCTTGTTCTCCGCCATCTGGCGGGCGGCGTCGAACAAACGTTTCTGGGTATTCGCCCGGTCAGCGAAATTACCCGTTTCGCTGAAATCGTAACGCTCGACCTTCGGATCGGGAGCTTTAAGCGTTCCGTCGAAATACCTGAGAACGTCGGTCTTCTGCACTTCAGACAGATTGTTAAGGTTATCCAGCCTCTGCAGGAGCAGGAAACCGTCCGCGTTCACCTTGATCCTGCCTGCTTCCTCCGAGATGATCATTCCCTGGCGGCGCATATGATCCATCACGTAATTGTGGAGGTCAGGCGAATGGTAGACAGCCAGCTTCTGGAGCGTGTTGTTGACAACCTTATCGGCCATCTGTTCCAGTTGGGCCAATTTGGCGTCATTGCCGTCCGCCATGCTTGACTGCTGCATGGCAAGGTAGTAGGCGCTCAAGCCGGGATCGTATTCCAGCCGCTTGAGCTGATCGTTGACGATATCGGAAAGCTCAGGGCCGTTTCTCACCTGGTCCTGGCTGAAATGCATGCCCTTGACCAGCGAACTCCTTACCTGCTGTCTGTAGCCGCCGTCCTGAGCCAGCGCGTTCCATTCCTGGAAGAACTTAAGACCCGTAGCGGTAAGCTGTCCGGGACGGACGATCTTCCCGTTCTCGACGGTCAGGCGCGAGGCGAACATCGGACGCTCGCTTTCCCTGCTCATGAACTCGATCGTGCGGCTGGTCTGCTGACGCGCGACGCGGGAAGACACACCCTGATCCTTCATGCCCTGCTCGAGCACCCGCGCTACTTCCTCCCTCGACTGGCCGGCCTCGAACTTAGCGGCATCAACCACGGCCATGCGCATGGAAGGCGAGGAGATCTTGCGGCCTGCCAGGAAATCATGGGTAAATGCCTTCGAATACAGGGTCATCAGGTCGCTGAATTCATAGCGGGCAAGCGGGAGGATGGAAGCCCTCTGCTGCAGCAGCATCAGCTGTCCGTCCTCACCGGTCACCGTCTTAGGCATGCTCTTGCCCCATTCCCCTGTGAACCGGATGCCGTTGGACTTGACCAGCTGCTTGTCGAACTTGACCCAGTCGCCCATGAGAGCCCTATCCTCGGAGGTCAGGATGTATTTCTTGCCGGACTCAGCATCCACATAACCGTTATCGAACATCTTGTAGACCTCGAGGAAATTCTCAGCGGTGGTCTTGGACATGCCCCGGATAGAATCCGCCAGGTTGGACCACTTGTTGCGCGGGGCCAGCATATCGTCCGGCTTATGGATGCTCTGGAACTCCTTCATCATCGCCAGATACATATCCATTTTACCGGTCTGGATCTTCCCTCTTTCAAAGCGGTTGATCACCGACTCGCTGGCCGCTTCATGAAAGGCCTTGCTGAAGTTGTCGTTGCGGGCGATCGCCTCGTTGGAGATCTCATTTGCTTTCAGCGTATCGGTGTTGGTCCCGACCATCTTCTCTACAAGAGTGTTCTTGTTCCAGTTACATCCATCCACCATCCAGATCTGCTCGGCGGCCATTACTTTCGGTTCGGCATAGTTACGGTTTCTTCTTACGGCCTGGATGAACTCGGTCCCGGTAGTATCCTTGTCAACAGCAACTACGAATTTGATAGCCTTGTTCTGCGTGATCTCCAGGTCATAGCCGAAAAGCTGGTTCCTGGAAAATATGACCATAGTGTTCTCTTTATGAGTATAGCTATTAGGCTTTTCTTCATAACAAAGGATTTTCTCCAGCTGGTCCTTGGGCTTCATTTCATTGCCGTTAATCCCTTTCTCCGGCAAGAACTCTCCATCTTTGGCAAGATCAACATGACCTGTCTTTTTCCATAAATCGCGGGTATATTTGACGATATCGCCTTCGGGCGTGATCAGGTAGGCGGTGTCCTTGCCCTGTAAGAATGCCTGTTCAATAGACATCCGGTTGATC
>JBLMZF010000031.1:0-14074 GCA_050258655.1 Deltaproteobacteria bacterium
AGGATGCCGCTGATAAAACCCTTCCCGTCGAACAGGTTTTTCGTGCTCACCGACGACGGTTCGCTTTACAGCGGGTACCCGCCCGGCTCCCTCTCGGTAAAAGGCATAAGGGACATCATCGATTTCCCCAGGGCGAAAGGCTTCCTTGTGTGGGGAAGGAACAGGATCGGATGGCTTGACGCCTCTCTTGAAGAAATGAAAGTGCTTTGGTTTTTTAAAAATGGGACTTCCATCCGGCAGTGCCAGCGCCTTGAGAAAAGCCCGGCACTGCTGTTCTCCGACAGGGACAAGGTCTTCATAATCGATTCTTCGACGGCCGTCAGGCCCGAACCCGCGGAGATCTGCGCCATACAGCCTTCCTCCCGGTTCTTCTACTCGGAGCGCTCAGGCTGGCTCTACTTCCTGGAGCCGAACGGGTCACGGCTCTGCCGGATCAGGATCGGGCACTGATATGGATTATGCCTATTCGCGCCAGGGACTTGAAGGACGGGAAAAGAAGCTCGAGCGGCTCTTCGAGATCGTACCGGGGGCGGCGAGCTGGACCCTGCTCGGGGGAATGTGCCTGCTTTCGTTCTTCCGGCCCCTCACCGCCTCGGTCCTGTTCATCGCGTTCTACCTGTACTGGGTCCTGCGCGTCCTGTACATGACCATCTTCCTGACGCTGTCGTACATGCGTCTCTGGGTCGAGAGAGAGACCGACTGGATGGAGCGGATACGGGAGATAGACGGCGGGTACCTGCCCGGTCCCCGGGCGCCAGGGCTGCGCGCGCTGATCTCACGCAGGATCCACGAAAAGAAGATGCGTGAGGCGCAAGGGAGCGCGCCTCCGCGGTCTCCGGATATCCATCACCTGGTGATCATCCCCGTGGCGAACGAGACGAAGAAGACCCTCGAGCCCGGCGTAGCCGCGATAGCCTCCAGCCGTTTCCCTCCCGTGCGGATGATCGTAGTGCTATCTGTAGAGGAACGGTCGGGCGACGGGATCCTGCGCGACGTCAACGCGCTGAAAGAGTCCTACGGCCACCGTTTCGCAGGGTTCATGGTCGTCGTCCATCCTGATAAGGTCCCGGGAGAGGCCGCGGTGAAAGGCGCTAACTGCTCGTTCGGGGCGAAACAGGCCCAACGGTACCTGACAGAGCGGGGGATCGATCCGGAAAAAGTGATCGTATCGTGTTTCGACGCCGATACCGTCGTTGGTCCGGATTATTTCAGCTGCCTTACCTACCATTTTCTGGTGACCCCCCGGCGTCTCAGGTCCGGCTTCCAGCCCATCCCCGTCTACCACAACAATTTCTGGGACGTGCCCGGTTTCTCGCGCATCCTCGATGTCGGCGCCTCCTTCTTCCAGCTGGTGGAAGCGACCAATCCCGAGCAGCTGGTCAGCTTCTCGAGCCACAGCATCAGCTTCTCCTCCCTGGCTGAGGCCGGATACTGGCCGGTCGACATGATCTCGGACGACTCCGCTATATTCTGGAAATCGCTGATACGTTTCGACGGGGACTACCGCGTCGTACCCATCTACACGACGGTGTCGATGGACGTCACCACCGGCGAGAGCTTCGCCGGGGCTTTCGGGAACGTGTACAAGCAGAAGCGCAGATGGGCCTGGGGGATCGAGAATTTCCCCATCGTCATGCGCGCGTTCATCCGCGACCGCAGCATCCCTCTGGCGAGAAAATCCCGCGACGCGTTCCGCCTCTTCGAAGGCTTCCTGTCGTGGGCGACATGGTCCTTCATCCTTACGTTCGTCGGGTGGCTGCCGCTGCTGTGCGCCGGCCGGTCCATCAACGACTCGCTGTTCTTCTACAGCGCCCCCCGCATCAAATTCGTGATCTTCTCCCTCTCCTTCACCGGCCTTGCCGCGTGCATCGCGATCAGCTTCCTGCTCCTGCCGAGGGAAAAGGAAGGGATCAGCCTGCGGCGCAAGCTCCTGCACATCGCGGAGTGGCTGACCGTCCCTCTGGTCAGCATCTTCCTCGGCGCGGTGCCGGCGCTGGAGGCGCAGACCCGGCTCATGACGGGCCGATACCTGGAATTCTTCGTGACGCCGAAGTTCACGGGGAGGGAAAAGAAATGATCCGCCGTCTCCTGTCAGCGGCGCTGTGCGTCCTGTTCGTCTTTTCCCCTGTCTTCGCAGAGGAAAGGGTCGGGACGACCTTCAGCGCGGTCCAGTGCGCGTATCTGGGCGTCGACTGGGTGAACTGCTACCGGCAGACGCTGGACCTCGGCCTCGGGATCATCCGGCTGGGGGCGTACTGGAACGAGATAGAGAAACAGGAAGGGGTCTTCGACTTCTCCCGGCTCGACTGGCAGATCGCGCGGGCAAAGGAAAAGAAGATACCGGTCCTGCTGACCGTGGGCATGAAAGCCCCGCGCTGGCCGGAGTTCTTCATACCCGACTGGCTGATGCAGAGGATCTACCTCAAGTTCGGCGGGGATGTCGCGGACAACGATGAACTGGCCGCACGCACGCTCAGGTTCGTCGCGGAGGTCGTCTGCCATTACCGCAGCGAGCCGGCGGTGCTTTACTGGCAGGTCGAGAACGAGCCGCTCAACCGCTCGGGCGAGAAGAACTGGTGGATCGACAAGGAATTCCTCAAAAAAGAGATCGAGCTGACCAAACGCATAGACTCCGTGCGGAAAAGACCGGTCGTCGTCAACATAGCGACCTACCCGAACGGAGTGATCCGTTTTTTCGCCACGCTCAATATCCCCAATGACCCGATAGGGGAAGCGATCGAGATCTGCGATATCCTCGCGGTCAACGTCTACCCGACGGTGGGACAGAGGGTCTGGGGAAAGTTCAACGTGTGTCTGAGGACGAGCCCGAAACGCAGGCGGGCTTATCTGGGGAAGATCGTACGCATGGCGGCTGAGAAGAAAAAACCCACCTGGTCGACCGAGCTGCAGACGGAACCGTGGGAACCGGGACAGCTCGTGCACGTGGGCAAGGAATGGCCGGTGACCTGCGTGCCGGAGAGCTTCACCGGATTCTTCGACGACCTGCGGGCGGTCAATATCCGCACCATACTGCTCTGGGGCGTCGAATACTGGTTCTATCGGCGGGTGCGGTACGGCGATGAAGGCTGGTGGAAAGCGGGCGAGGAACTCATCCGGCGCGGTAAACGCGCTATTTCTCGACGTTGACCATCTCTTCGACGCGCTGGTGCAGTTTCTCCGCCTCGGTCAACGCGCTTTCCTCGATGCGCTCCCGGCATTTCTCCGACAGCGACCTGACTGCCGGCGAGTCTGAGCCGAGTATCTCCTCCGCATAGGTGGAAAGGGAATACGCGTCGGCGAACCTGCCCTGACGGTAGAAGCGTGAAGCCTGCTCCAGAAGATATTGTTCGCGGTCAGAATGGCGCATGTCGGCGGAAAGTGCGAGAGCTTCGTCGCAGGAACGGGCGGGCTTACAGGAGAACAGGGTCTGGCCGAACATCGCCAGGGAAACGGCTACGAGAACGATAATGAAGAACTGTTTCATTTTACCTCCGGTAAAGATACTTCCATGGTAAGCCGTTTTCGCTCCCCCGTAAACATATGCCCTTCACCTTTTTCTTGACGCGATTCCCCTCTAGAAAACGTTTTCTTTAGGATGCGAAATATGCTGGCAACCGCCTTGACAGCGTGTCATAGTTTAATTGGAAGCAGCGGGAAACACCTTTTGAAAAAGGCAAACCAGCAGTAATGCTGGGACGCAAAGCGACGGCGCCGGTAACGGCGGGCCGCGTTGCCAAGAGGGACTCATGAAAGGTTTACTGGCTTTTCTCCTGATCTCGATAACACCTGCCCTGCCTCATACCCTCTCGATCGATTACCACTCGCACCTGAACGGTCATCATGCCCGCCATCAGGTCATGCAGAAAGCGGGCACTGGAACGCCGCGCTTCGAGTCCGCGACCGACGAGATGTGGTCATACCTGCGCAAGGGCCTGACGTATCTGGAAAGCCCCACTCCCCTTCTGCCCCCCGAAGCCGTAGCCCCGTCCTATATCCATCCCGATGGCAGGGGTTTCGGCGCGTACGGGTTCTCGCCCGAGGCATACGAGGACGTGCAGCGGCTTTATCCCTACTTCCGCGCCTTCTCATGGGAGCAGGTGCTCAGGTCCCAGAAGCTCTATGACCTGGCCAACCGCGCCCTCTGTGACTGGATGCTCAAGAGCCTCAGCGACCTTATCCCCGCCAACGCCGAGAAGAAAGAAGTGTTCACGGTCCTGCATAAGGCCTGGAACCTGGGGATGGGCGGGCTGAGGAAAGGACGGGAAGTCGTGCCGTCAAGGGCGCGCCGGGCGGCCGAATTCCTCGCAACCAGCTAATTAAAAACGGGGTCAGAATTGTTTTCCGGAAAAATAATTCTGACCCCGTTTTTTTGCTCCTATTTCCCGCGGCCTTTGTGCATCATAGTGAAGGCCTGATCCGGGTCTTTCGTGAACTGCGCGTTCTGCTGCTCGAGCTTCATGATGTCCTCTTCCATCGCCATGACCTCACCGGGGGTCAGCTCGTTATCGGCGTTACCCCTGGCCTTAAGCCACTGCTCGACCTCCTGATAGCTGTTGAAGTCGCCGCGTCTCCAGACGGCCTCGACGTCGGACATGGCGTAGTCTTTGGTCATCTTGCGTGCCATCGTCTCCTCCTCTGGTTAAATTGGTCGGCCTTGAGATAGAAGGGGACGGGTACACAGATCAGAGGGGACGTTCCCCGCGGGACATCTCTTTAGAGGTATCCCAAAGGGGAACGTCCACAACCGTCCATGAACCCGTCCCCAAACTGTCAGAGACCCACCAGGATTTTTATATACTTATCTTCCCCCCTAACGCCTGTTCCCTGCCGCGTTTGGAGATGATCGAATTCAGGTCATCGATCAGCTTCCCCTCGTCATAGGCCTGCTGGGGAAGTTCCTTGAAAAGGATCTCGACGTCAGCCGGGAACACGTCCGAACTCAGGCGCGAGATGATCTTTTCCTTCGGGATCGCCTGGCTCTTGTTCTCACCGTACAACTGCTGGATGAAACTCGTTATCTTGTCCTTTTCAGCCATAATGACCTCCTCACATCTATTTTCCACGCCGGGGAGTCGTCTTCAATCACACGAATCCGCTTTTGGCTGACGGGATTCAAGTCAGGACGCCCCGAAAAATGTCAGAAAAAACAAGAGGCGGGCGGTTTATCCGATCAGAGAACAGGAGGTACAATGGAACAAAGAGGCGCATATGAAGACCGGAATGGGACAATTACGGGACCAGGCTCTGACAAAGGTCATACGGAAGGTCTTTGCGGCGCACCCTCTTATCCGCTCGCTCAGGCTGCAGATAAGCGTGAACGGAGCCGTAGCCCACATCTACGGCAAGGTGCCAGGCGAAGAATACGCGGTACTGATCCGTAAGGTCGCCTCGATGATCAGGGGTATCCAGGGCGTCTGGGACATCCTGCGCGTTGGGAAAGGCCGGCCGAAAGTCATAGATATCGGCTGCGGGAACAATAAACAGGCCGACTGCGCGTATGGGGTCGACAAGCAGGCCGGCGGCAAAGTAGATATCGTAGCCGACATCTCCCGCGGCTTACCCTTCAAGGACGGCCGTGTCGATTACGTGTTCTGCGTGCACTGTCTTGAGCACGTCGCCGACCTGATCAGCGCGATGCGGGAGATCCACAGGGTACTTGCCCCGCTCGGGGTCGCCCATATCATGGTCCCCCAGCATCCCTGCGTGAACTCCATAGCGGACCCCACCCATGTCAGGTTCTTCAACCGCCAATCCTTCAAGTACTTCTGCACGCAAAGACCGGGGATACCTTCCTTCAAACCTCTCCTTGTCAGCTCCAACGGCGATACCGTCACCGCGGACCTGCTTCCCGTAAAAGACGGCGCCCGGGCGGCTTCTGACGAGGAACTTTCGCTTTTCTTCGATTGATGGCGGGCTGGCCTCGGCTCGAAAGGGTCAGGAAGATCGCCGTTCTGCGCTCCAACGCCATAGGCGATTATATCTTCACCCTTCCCGCCCTCGAGTCGCTCAGACAGGCGTACCCGGAAGCGGAGATCGTCCTGCTCGGGAAGGCCTGGCACGCCCAGTTCCTTGCCGGCAGGCCTGGGCCCGTTGACCGCGTGCTCGTCCTTCCGTTCATCCCGCATATTTCCGAATGGCCCGGCGGGACGCATGCTCCCGGGGCCGAAGAGGCCTTTATCAAGTCGGCGCTGGGGGAGAAATTCGATATCTGCTGCCAGGTGTACGGCGGGGGCAGATATTCCAATCCCTTCGTCGCCCGGCTCGGCGCCCGTCTTACTGTCGGCATGAAAGCGCATGATGCCGAAGCGGCGGGTCTGGACCGCTGGGTCCCTTATCTCTATTATTATCCTGAAGTGCCGCGTTATCTGGAGGTAGTGGCGCTGGCGGGAGCACCTGCTGTCACGAACGCGCCCAGGATAGAGGCGACCGCGCAGGAAATGGCCGAAGCGAAAGCCCTGGTCCCTGAAAACAGAAGGATCGCCGTGCTCCATCCGGGGGTCAATGACTCCCGGAGACAATGGCCGGTGGAACGGTTCGCGGCCGTGGGCGATGCGCTGGCTCAAGACGGCTGCGTGGTGTGCATATCGGGATCGGATCATGAGGCGGGACTGTGCGGCAGGCTGGCCGGGATGATGAAAGGAACTCCGCTTAACCTTTGCGGCAAGCTCCCTCTCGGGAAGCTGGCCGCGTTATTCTCTCTATCCTCCGTCATCGTCGCTAACGACACCGGCCCGATGCACCTGGCCAGGGCTGCCGGAGGAAGGACCGTGACCGTCTACTGGGTAGGTAACTGCATCAACGCCGGCGCACCGAACATGACCTTCCACCGCTGGCATATCTCCTGGCGGCTCAACTGCCCCGAATGCGGCACCAGCTGCATCGACGCTTCCTGCTCCCACCGTTCTTCTTTTGTCGCGGATGTCCGGCAAGAACCGGTGATCGAGTCCGCGCTGGAGCTGGCGCGGCTTCAACACCCCGTTGAAAAATAGGGACAGAAACCATTTATTTTGCTCCGACGAGCTGAAATAAATGGTTTCTGTCCCTATTTATTTTCTTCCCAGATATTGTTCAGGTATCCGTCGGTCCCTTTGTAGGAGACGATCTTCCCGGGATTGCCCAGCACCACGGCGTTGTCCGGGACATCGAAATTCACATAAGCGCCCGGCCCGATCAGCACATTGTTCCCCACCCTGATCTTCCCCACGATTATCGAATACGCGCCCAGCCACACCCTGTCCCCCAGAACAGGGGCTCCCGCCCTGCCGCCCCGGTTGGTCTGGCCGATGGTCACGCCGTGGTTGAAATTGACGTTGGCGCCGATCCTCACATCAGGATTGATAACCATGCCGCCGAAATGGTTGCAGATGTAGATGCCCGGCCCCACCTCGCATTCGACCGGGATGTCGAACCCGTAACGGTACTTGTACTGCTTGAGCAGGAAGGCGTAGAAGCGGAAGGCGGCGAAAGACCTGTTCTCCCTGTAGAACCTGCATTTCCTCAGGAAATACGTGTAGCGGAATCCCTCGAGGCGGAAAAAGCAGTTGAGAAAAGCGGCTTTCGACTCCGAGCCGAAATAGCGGAAGAGGTCGGCCCTGATCAGCTTTTTGAGAAGCAAAGGCTCCATAGGGAAAAGGGAAACGGGGGGAAAAGGAAAGGGGATACTTCTATTATACCGTAAAACGGGAGGCTTTCCAAACAGGCTATAAACGGCAGCGGGAAAGTTCTCCCTCGGAAAGCGGCATCGCCTCTCGAGAAACGGGTTCAAGACCGCTGCCCCTCAGGGAGATCGCCCGCGGCTGTCCTTCAGGACCGTCGCAATAGCGGGCAAGGATAGAGAAACAGGTCTCGAGTATCTTTTCATCGGCGGCACCGCGTCCTAAAGCAAACGCGCCGGCGGCGGTCTCGGAAGGCTCGAAGAAAAGGTCGCCTTCTTTGGCGTACTCCGGGAGCCTCTCATTCTCGGCCTGGTCCCTGCCGACGATGAGTTTGAACCCCGGCCCGAGCCTGAAGTGCCTCCCCAGCCTCAACAGCCGGCAGTTCTCGAGCGTCAACTCGCCGTGGTCGAGAAGGTCCTTTACCTTGCGGGCATAACCGGGATCGGTCAGGAGACACCCGCCGCTCGGGCAGGGATAATCCTTTATGCCAAGGTCCTGCGCCAGCGTGAACTGCTCTTTGCGCCCTCTGCCGGAAATGGACAGCATCTTCTCACGGGAGACCCACCCCTGTTTCTCGGGAATGGTCTCCTCCATCACCTTGGCGCATAAAGGACGCAGCACCAGTCCTTCCAACCCGGCTTCCCGGTCGATAAGCTTCATCGCCGCCCGGCGCTGGGACATCGGGCGCTGCCCGACCACCTCGCCCGTGATGATGAACGAGGCCCCTTCCTTCTCCATCATCTCCTTAGCCTTCCTGAAAAGCAGGATCCGGCAGTCAAGGCAGGGGTTCATGTTCGAGCCGTAACCATGCTCCGGGTTACGCACTATCTCGATGAATTCCTTACCGACATCCATATTGACGAACTTGATACCGAGCAGTTTAGCGGCAGCCGAAGCGCCGTGGAAACAACCCGTCGAGGAACGGTGGTTGCACAGACAGAAAGGGCTTATCGTGTTGAACGCGATAAGCCCTATGCCCATGTCGTCCATTATTCTGGCAGCCAGCGTGCTGTCCAGGCCGCCGGATAACAGCGCTATGGCTTTCATTCCTGGCCGAAATGCTCCTTCTTGTATTTTTCCATCAGCTCGATCGACTTCTCTTTGCACTTGCCGCAGACCGTCCCGATCTTGGTCTTCTCCTGCAGTTCAAGGTAGGTACGGGCGCCTTCGAGAACCGCCTCTTCGATCTCCTTATCGGTGATCCCGAGGCAGTTGCAGATGATATGGGATTTCTCCTTGCGCACCTTGTCGACCATACCCTGGCGGGTGTAATAGTCGTCGATCGCCGCGCGCAGGGCCTTGTCCCCGAGCACCGAGCAGTGGATCTTGTGCTCCGGCAGACCGCCCAGCTCTTTGGCGACGTCCTTGGAAGTGATGTTGTATGCCTCGTCGAGCGTCTTGCCCTTGGCCATCTCGGAGAGTATCGAGGTGCTGGCGATGGCGCTGGCACAGCCGTAGGTCTTCCATTTCACGTCGGTCAGGCGGTTGGTCTTTTTGTCGACCTTGATGTACATCGCCATCTGATCGCCGCACTTGATGTTGCCGATGACGCCCTTGCCGTCCTCATGGTAATCCTTCTCGTCCATCAGGATGTTGCGCGGTTTCATGAAGTGGTCTTTGACCTTATCAGAATAAAGCCATTCGAATTCATCAGCCATGATGCACCTCATTGGTGACGGACGAGATCTGGCGCACGCGCGCGATCGTCTCGATGAGTTTCTCAAGGAAATATTCGATGTCCTCACGAGTGGTCTCCCTGCCCATGCTGACGCGGATGGAGCCGTGGGCCCTCTCCGCCGAGATACCCGTGGCGATGAGCACGTGCGAAGGGTCGAGCGAGCCGGACGCGCAGGCGGAACCGGTCGAGACCGCGATGCCCTGCAGGTCGAGGTACAGGAGGATCGCTTCGCCTTCCGCCCCCTCAAAGGAGACATTGAGCGTCCCGGGGAGGGAATTGTCCGGGTCCCCGTTGAACGCCACGCTGGGTATCTTCTTCTCTATCGTCTCGCGCATGAACTTCCTGAGGCCGAGCAGGCGCTGTGCCTCGGCGGCCATCTCTTTTTTACGCAGCTCGATCGCCTTGCCGAAACCGACAATGCCAAGCGTGTTCTCGGTGCCGGCGCGCCGCCCCTTCTCCTGGTGTCCGCCGTGGATGAACGGGCAGAACGGAGCGCCTTTCCTGATATACAGGGCGCCGACGCCTTTGGGGCCGTAGATCTTGTGCGCGGAGAACGAGCAGTAATCGATATCCAGCTCCTTGACGTTGAACGGCATCTTGCCCACTGCCTGCACAGCGTCGGTATGGAAGAGCGAACTGTGGTCGTGGCACATCTTGCTGATGCGCTTTATGTCCTGGATGGTGCCGATCTCGTTGTTGGCGGTCATGACCGAGACAAGCGCGGGTTTTTCCCTCAGTTTCCGCTCCAGCTGCGCGAAGTCTATCCTCCCGAGCTGATCGACGTCGAGGAATGTGACGTTCGTCCCGCGTTCCTTCATGCACTGAGTGGTCTCAAGGACGCAGGGATGCTCGATCCTGGTCGTGATGATTTCAGGACAGGGGAAATGGGGCGAGCTGCCGCAGACCATCGCGCCGCAGTTGAAAAGGTTGAAGACCGTGTTGTTGGCTTCCGAACCGCTGCCCACGAAAATGATCTCCTCGGGGAAGGCGCCGATGAAAGAGGCGATCGTCTCGCGGCTGTGCTCGATCATCGCCCGGGAATGCCTGCCGAACTCATGCAGGCTCGACGGGTTGCCGTAGTGCTCCATCGCCGCGACCATCGCTTTCTTCACTTCGGGATGAAGCGGTGTTGTGGCGTTGTTGTCGAGATACACCCTGCGCTTTGCCATATCTATCCTCCAATGAGATCGCTTCGGGAACGAAATGTAATAAACTCGCGATGACGGGGTTTTACCCCGTCACTTTATCTATTATCCCGCCGCAGCGGACCGTTTCCCCGTCGTAAAAGACGGCGGACTGGCCAGGCGTGATCGCGAACTGCGGCGAGCTGAAACACGCGGTCACGGTCTTATCGCCTATCTCCACCGACGCCCGCGCCTCGCGGGACAGGTGGCGGATGCGGCACAGATAGCCCTTTTTGCGCGGCCTGCCGCTGGGAAAGACGACGTCGGTGACCAGAAACTCCCTTTTCATCAACGCGTCCTTATCTCCTATGATAACACGATTATTTGCGCTGTCTATTTCGGAAACATACACCGGATACCCCCTGGCGATGCCTAACCCGTTGCGCTGGCCTATGGTATAGAAACCGATGCCGCGGTGCCTGCCCAGGACCTTTCCCTCCTTATCGACGAAATCGCCGGGCCCCCTGCCCAAGGCGCCGCTAGCCTCAAGGAAGTTACGGTAATCGCCGGGGATGAAGCAGATCTCCTGGCTTTCCTTCTTTTCAGCGACGGGCAGACCGAGCTTCCGGGCGGTATCTCGCACCTGCGTTTTAGTCATCTCCCCAAGAGGGAAAACGATGTGCCGGAGCTTATCCTGCGTAAGCCTGTAGAGGAAATATGACTGGTCCTTGGAGAGGTCTTTGGCCTTGGTCAGATAGCAGACGCTCCCGCGTTTGCGTATGCGCGCGTAATGGCCGGTGGCAAGGAAGTCAAACCCGAGACCTTTGACTTTCCTGAGCAGTGCGTCGAACTTCAGCAGCTCGTTGCAACGCACACACGGGTTGGGCGTCCTTCCCTTTTTGTACTCAGAGATGAAGTCCGCGATCACCTTCTCGCGCATCTCTTTGCCGAAATCCAGGACATAATGGCGGATGCCGAGCAGACCGCAGACACGACGGGCATCGTCTATGCCCTGCGCCCCGCAGCAGGCGGGCTTCCCCGATTCAGGATCGGGCAGGCTCAGGCACATGGTGATGCCGATCACGTCATGGCCCTGGCGGGCGATCAATGCCGCCGCCACGGACGAGTCCACGCCCCCGCTCATCGCTACCGCTATTCTTTTCTTTTTCATCTTTTCAACGAATCGCCGCGGCCCTTGGCTACTTTTCGTCCGACGGAAAGTATTCTTCCCTTGATACAGGGCAGACATTCCACGGCCTCTTCATTTATACAAACCTTATTCGGGTAGATCTCGTAAAACCTGCGGTATTTCGCCGGTGTCATATTCGGCATGACCACGTTGGCGCCGCAACAAAGGGCTTTTTCCCTTCCCTTCGGATCGACCGTTGCCGCGGAAGTGGTTGCCGGCATGTGGCAGTCCTTCACCATGATCCTGGTGGCTGCCAGCACCCTGAGCGTCCGCTCCAGCTTTCCCTGCGGCGCTTTGGCAAGCGGGGTGCGGGGATGCGGGATGAACGGACCGATGCCGATCATGTCCAGATCCAGCTGCTTGAACAGCGCGATATCCTCAGCCAGGCTCTTGGCCGTCTGTCCCGGCAGTCCGACCATGGAGCCCGAACCCACCTGGTAACCGAGTTCGCGCAGGTCTTTAAGACACCGCAGTCTCTCCTCGAACCTGCACCCGGGCCGCAGCTTCTCGTATAACCTTTTGTCGGATGTCTCGAATTTAAGCAGGTACCGGTCGGCGCCGGATTTCTTCAGCCTGCGGTAATCCTCGCGGCTCAGTTCACCGACTGAAAGCGTAACGGCCACACCCAACCTCTTGACCGCTTTCACCAGACGGCATAATCTTTCGACAGAGAAACCTCTGTCTTCGCCGGATTGAAGCACTACCGTACGGATCTGCAGTTCTTTGGCCTGCCTGGCGGCGGCGAGGATCTCCTTATCGCTCATCCGGTAACGCCCCAGGGAACGGTTGCCCGCGCGCAGGCCGCAGTAAAGGCAGTCCTTCGCGCAATGATTCGAGAATTCGATGATGCCGCGCAGGTGGACCCCGTCGCCCATATATTTCTTCCGGACGCGGTCCGCCTCGCGGAACAACTCCCGCGGATCCTTCTTAAGTAGACGTTGTATATAACTAGTTGCCATTATTAGGATTATCAAACAATTCCGGGCATAAGTATTTGTTTTGTAACATCAGTTATTGTAGAAACTTATGTACAACGTCTACTTAAAGAGACGCTGGAATCTGACGATCTCGGCGTGGACATCACCGGCAGAGAGAACGGCTGAAATAGCGCAGAGGGAATCAGCGCCGGCCGCGATGACCGAAGGAGCGTTGGCCAGGGTGATCCCTCCGATAGCCACGATCGGCAAGCGCGTACGCAGTCTTATCTCCCTGATAAGGCCGATACCCGCCGCTTTCCCGGCATCGCTTTTCGTTTTCGTGGTGAAGACCGGGGATACTCCGAGATAGTCCGCGCCTTTTTTCTGCGCTTCAAGCGCTTCCTTCAGGTCATGCACAGTCACGCCGATGACCGCTTTTTTGCCCAGCAGTCTTCTCGCCTGGCGAAGCGGCATGTCGTCCTGTCCGATGTGAGCGCCGTCGGCACCAGCAGCCAGGCAGATATCAACGCGGTCATTGACGACAAAAAGGCAGTCCCGGCAGATCTTCCTCAGCGCGGACGCCTCCTCCAGCATCTTGCGCGTGGACCCTTCCTTATTGCGGTACTGGACCATGCACACGCCCGCCTTCACCGCGGCCTTCACATCCGCGGCAATTCCCCGCCGGCTCAATCCCGCGTCCGTGACAAAATAAAATCCTTTCACTGAGACACCTTCTGCATCCGTTCGACGGTCTTTCTGCCCAGCCGGTAGAGCTCGTCGAACAGCGCTTCCTTGAACGACCCGGTCCCCTTCGCTTTCTTCGCGGCGAGTTCAGCGGCGACCTCAAAACAGACAAGGCCGGCGGCCGACGCCCGGGCCAGGTCTTTTTCTACAGCGCAGAAGGTGCCGATCACGGAAGCGGCCATACAGCCTGTCCCGACGATGTCCGCCATCATCGGATGGCCGTTGCGCACAGAAAGCCGCTGTCGACCGCAGATGATATCTTCGGCACCGGTGATGACGACGGTACAGGCGCGGTAGCCCGCCAGAGAAGCAGCGATCTCAGCCAGGTTGTGGCTGACCTCGGTGGAATCAACGCCCCTGGTGGTTACCTTTTTTCCCGCTACCCTGGCGACCTCGGAGGCGTTACCCTTGATCACGTCTATCCGCACCGAATCGAGCAGGTCAACGCACGCGTTATCGCGCAGTTTCGTGGCTCCGGCCCCGCAGACATCAAGCACTACGGGAATACCCTTCTTGTTGGCGCTTTTAGCCGCCAGCTTCATCGAAGCTACGAACGCGGGGTCGAGCGTGCCGATATTGAGCACCAGGCTCGAGGCGATCTGCGCCATGTCAGCGGCCTCTTCAGGCGCGTGCGCCATGACCGGGGAAGCCCCCAGCGTCTTGACGACGTTGGCGCAGTCGTAGATGGTCACCCAGTTGGTCAGATGGTGCACGACCGGTTTCTCCGCGCGCACCTTTTCTAATATCGAAAACGCCTCAAACTTCAC
>JBLMZF010000032.1:0-16134 GCA_050258655.1 Deltaproteobacteria bacterium
CGTAGAGCGCCGTGAAATAGCCGACCTTGTCTATCAGGCGTTTGGAGAACACGACGGTCGACGGGCAGCCGACGAAATTGCGCGAAAGCAGCAGCGGGAACGCGTCGAACGGCCGGTCGAACACCAGGTCCTGCGCCCTTATCTCCGCGCCGTATCGTTTCTCGCCGAACTGGTGCACCAGTTTCCTGTCCTCGTGGCGCGTGATGAAATCGGAACAGATAAAATCCACTCCGGGATGGAGCCGGGCGATGTCCACCTGATGTTCGAGCTTTTTCCTGAACCAGATATCGTCTGAATCCATCAGGGCGATGTGGCTCCCTTTGGCCTCCCGTATGGCGATGTTGCGCGGGACGGAACAGCCTCCGCTGTTACGCGTGCGGATGGTCCTGACGCGGCGCCCGTAGTCCTTAAGGATGTCCCGCGTGCCGTCGGTCGAGCCGTCATCCACGACGATGATCTCAAGCGGCGGGAGTGTCTGCGCGAGCACGCTGTCAAGCGCCTGGCGGATGAACTTCTCTCTGTTGTAGACTGGCATCACCACGCTTATGGTTACCGGGGTGTTCATAATCCTCCTGGATTTTGGATCAGGTCCGCCCTTCCGGCCGCCAGCCACGGAAAATACGGCCGAAAAGGGCCTGGCCTGATTGTGCGAACAAACGTCTGGCCGCGCGGGCGGTGCGCAGGCCGTAGAGCCGGGGTGAATCGTCGTACCGGGACAGCCTGTCCATCCTGTCCGGCCGGTCGAAAACGGTGTTGATGCTCCTGAGAAGCTTGCCGTTCTTGTACGCCTCCCAGATCATCTCTCCCATCTTCTTTTCCAGAGTCTCGCGGACCTGCTCCCTGCTCAACAGGGCGGTGGTCACCGCAAGCATGACTTTGACCGGATCGGTATCCCCGGGTCCGAGGCAGTATCCGCGGTGGCCGAAGATATCGTGATGTATCCCTATTTCCCGCTGGCCGCAGGCAAGCGCTATGGCCGGAACACGGGCGGTCAGGGCAGCCACCATCGCGTCGGGATTGGTGCCGCAGAAAAGCACCATCCTGCCGATCAGCCATTTGATCTCAGCCGCCGAATGATGAGGCTGGATGAGACAGACATCGTGGTTCTGGAGCCGGCTGGCCACGGAACGCAGGAAAAGGAATTCATTCGCGTCCGGCTCGCAGTTGTACGGAACCAGCGCCACGGGATGTCCCGCTGAAGCGATTGCGCGGGTAAGGTGGCAGGCCGTCTCCAGCCACCCTTCTTTATCGCCCTGAGCCAGCCTGTCGGCGAAGCCCGGCCCGAGGCAGACGCCGATAGAGCGCGAAAGGTCCCCGTATCTCCAGGCGTCCCCCGGCTCCTGCGCCTGCAAGGCGAATGCCGGGTCGCACACCTGGAACACGTTATTCTCAACGCCGATCGTCTTCAGGAACTCGATGGATGAGCTTTCGACGCAGAACAGCGCGGCCTGGATACCCAGCCTCCTGCTCATCGGCGGCTCAAAGACCGGCTTCGGCCATGACCTGGAAAAAGAAGCCCCCCACAGCACGAGCTTCCTGCCGTAGGCGGCGGAAAGATCGTCGAGGTCGCATAAGTCTTCGCGCTTCTCCGGGTCCGAATCGAGAGCGCGGCATCCGGCCCACAGAACAGCCGCTGACTTAGGGATGGAACGGGCCAGCTTGCGGTACTTGAATTCCCGGCGGTGCACCGGCAGCATCCTGCTGAGCAGTCCCCAGGGCAGGCGGTGCATGCGCACGTGGCGGATGCGCGTGTCCTTTTCATTGCGCACCTGCTGCTCGAACTGCCCCCGCGAAGAGAACTCGCCGCAGACCACGAAAAAAGGGTCTTCGTAATATCTGCTGATTATCTCGACGGTCCCGCGGACCACCGCTTCGCAGCCCCGGTCTTCGTAACTGCCGCAGCCGGCGATAACGAAAAGATCTCTCATCCGGATGCCTACAGTTTCGCGTTCAACCTTCCGTCCGTCCCCGACTCGTCAAAGACCCGGTTGCGGGGCGTTATATCCATGCCCGAGCGCCTGCGCAGGCCTGAAAGCCTGTGCGAGAGCATGCGCATCGAGGCCCTGAACCAGAAACCGAGGTTATCGGGAGAACAGGAGAACAGGAGGCTCTGCAGGCACAGCTTCAACGCCTGTTTCTTCTCTCCTATCCCCGAATAATAGACCGCCTGATTGCGGTTGATCAGCGCGAGCTGGGCGAAACAGTCGTCAAGCAGGCGCTGTTCCCTGAGATACTCGCGGTGGTCGGAGAAGACCTCAAGCAGGACCCGCTTATGGTTCTCGAGCATCCCGATATCATCGCTGGCGGCCAGCACTTCCGGCCTGCGTCTGTACGCGAGGATATCCGAAAGGATGAGGAAACGGGTGTATCTGGCGCAGCGGAACCAGTATTCGTAGTCCTCGGCGCAGGGATACATCGGGTTCAGCCCTCCGATGCGGTCGATGACCCGCTTGGACAGGAGCACCGTTGAGGCGCAGCCGACAAAATCCATCTCCAGGAGAAGCTTGAACGCGGCTTCCATCGGCTTGTTGAAACAGATGAGGCGCCGGTCGAGCTCATGCGGGAAAGCCTGCTCGGTGAAATGGCGGCGGAGCCTGCGGTCAGCCTCACGCGTGACGAAATCGCCGCAGACGAAGCCGGCTTCGGGATAGCGCTGGACTATCTCGGCCTGTTTCCTGAGCTTGTCCTTGAACCAGACGTCCTGGGCGTCGAGAAAGGCGATATAGTTGCCGGTCGACCACTGGATGCCGACGTTACGGGGGACGGCGGGAGAACCGCTGCGCTTGATGGTGCGTATGGTGATCTTGCCGGCGAAGCTTTCGAGTATCTTGTGCGTGTCGTCGGTAGAGCCGTCGTCAACGGCGATTATCTCCCAGGCGGGGTAGGTCTGGGAAAGGGCGCTCTCGACGGCATCAGCAACGTATTTTTCGCAGTTGTGCACGGGTAAAACCACGCTTATCTTAGGTTCCATCTAAAACTCACCTCCTTAACGAATAAAAAGACCTCCGGCGGGCTGCGAAAAATAGGCATGAATGGAATGTGACCCATTGAAATGGACGTTACTTAGGGGGGAATCCGCTGTACGAAGAGAAAAACGGGGAGAAATCCTTCTTATAAATATTATATAATCATTTCCTTAAGGAGTCAAACCTGCCGGCTCGACGGCAAAATAAAATAAAATCCGGTCATCGCGAGGCTATAAAAAAAACCGTATCCGAAGCGATCTGGATTGCTTCGGATACGGCAATATGACGTGCCTCGCAATGACGGTCTAACCGCCGAGGGTCGAGGTGATGCAGTCGATGAGCTTGGCGGTGGAGATGGGCTTGGCGATGAACGAGCGGCCGGCTATCTGCCCGTGGTTGGAGACCTCTTTCTCGGTCACGATGGCGGTCAGGAACACGACCGGGATATTCTTGAGTTCGGGTTCGACCTTGAGCTGCTCGAGGACCTCTCCGCCGTCGAGGTCGGGCATCACGACGTCGAGGAAGATAACGTCGGGACGGAACTGGCGCACAGCCGTGAGCGCGTTGAGGCCTTTGCTCTCGGTCCGGACCTCATAAGCGCCTGTCGCCTCGAGGTTGAGCTTGACCATCTTCAGAAAATCAACTTCGTCATCAACGAAAAGTATCTTCTTTTTTGCCATAGCGCTCCTTTCGTCACGCTCTGAACGTGACCGTGGCCCGCACTCCCTTTCCGCTTTCTTTGTTTGCGATAGTGATCGAACCCTTGTGCATATCGATGATCGATTTGACGACCGAAAGCCCCAGCCCCGTCCCCCCCTGGTCGCGCTTGGTGGTGAAGAACGGGTCGAAGATCTTGTCCTTGTTGGTCTCAGGGATGCCGCAGCCGGTGTCTTCGATCTCGACGACGACCCTGCGGTCAGATCCCGCCAGAAGGGAAGTGCGCACGACCAGCTCCCCCCCTCCGCTCATCGCTTCCATCGAGTTCATCATCAGGTTAAGCAGGACCTGCTCGATCTTGTTCTTGTCTATCTCCACCATCGGCAGGCCGAGCGCGTACTGCTTGTTCAGCCTGACGTGGCCCTTGTCGAGCTGGTGCTTGAGCAGGAGCAGCGAATGGTCGAGCACGGCATTGATGTCCAGCGGCGCCGGGGTCAGCTTGGAAATGCGCGAGAAATCGAGCAGGCCGGTGACTATACTATCAGCCCGTTTTATCGAATCAAGGATGGCGGACAGCGTCGATTTGATATCCTCATCCGAGGTCTGCAGGCGGGTGGTAAGGTATTCGACGGCCTGGAGGATGATGGCCAGAGGGTTGCGCACTTCGTGGGCGACGCCGCTGGCAAGCCTCCCGACCACTTCCATCTTCTCGGACTGGATCAGGCGCGCCTGAGTCTCCTGGCGCTCTTCCATCTCCTTATGGAGTTTCTGGTTGGCGCGGATAAGCTCGTGGGTGCGCTCCTGGACGCGCTGCTCCAGTTCGTCGCGCGCCCTGCGCAGGTCCTCCTGCACGTTCTTGCGCTCGATGGAATACCGGATGGATTTGAGGAGCAGGGGCAGGAGCAGTTCGCTCTTGACGAGATAGTCCTGCGCTCCCGCGCGCATCGCCTTTATCGCGATGTCATCGGAGTCCATACCGGTGAGGATGATGATGGGTATATTGGGAGCCGCGGAGCTGACCGATGTGAAGGTCTCGAAACCCGAGCTGTCGGGCAGGGTCAGGTCAAGGCAGATGATGTCGAAACGGAATTCGGAGAGGACGCGGAGGGCATCGGCGACAGTGCCCGCATGGACGGACTCCAGCGCCATGGTCTTGTCCTTGGCGAGCATATCGCGGATGAGAGCGACAACGGTGAGATTGTCTTCGACCAGAAGTATCTTGGTGGAGATCTTTTCGCCGTTCATGGGGAGGATTATATCACAAAATCATGCCGGCGGGAGGAATATTTCAGACGGACAGATAGGCGACGACCTCCTGGTCGGTCATCTCGGGGAACTGCTCGTAGAACGACGCGACCGCGAAGACCGGGGAACGGCTGATCTGCAGGGTAAAGACCTGGTCGGCGCGCTTTTTGACCATCTCATAGGCGGCCTCATGGCATACGGGGACCGCGGCGATGACGTCCGTGGGGAGCTTCCTGCGGCAGAAATCGATGGCCGCGAGCATCGTGTAGCCCGTAGCCAGGCCGTCGTCGGTGATGATGACCGAGCGGCCGGTCAGCGATGGGAATAATTTCCCTTTCCTGAAGACCTCGTCCCTGCGCCGGACCTCGGCGTAGACCTCGTCCACGACGGAAGAGATCTCCTCTTTGGTCAGAAAAAGCTGTGAGAGCAGATCCTCGTTGAGAACCACTGTCCGGTCCAGCGTCACGGCCCCGAAACCGGCTTCCGGGTTCTGGGGTATGGGCAGCTTGCGCAGGACGATGACGTCAAGCGGACAGCCGAGCTTCTGCGAGACCGCTGACCCGACAGGCACGCCGCCCCGGGGTATCCCCAGCACGATGGGATCGGCGAGCTTTGCGCGTTCCTGCGCGATCTTTTCGGCCAGCAGTTCGCCGGCCTGGAGGCGGCTGGCGAAAACGGTCTTCTCAGTCTGGTCCTGTATGCTCATCTTTTTGTCAGGAACATCTGTTTTATGAGGACATCCATCAGCTTCTGCAGGTCGAACGGTTTGGTGAGGAAATCATCCGCGCCCAGCTCGACCGATTCCCTGATGATGTCCTTCTCCCCCACGCCGGTCACCATAATGACTGATGATCCCGGGACGGTCTCCTTGATCTTCTTGAGCACGAGCAGGCCGTCCATGCCGGGCATGCGCTCATCAAGGAGGATAAGCGAAGGCCTGCTGTCGCGGACGGCCCGCAGCGCGGCTTCGCCGTTATCCGCCTCCAGCGTCTTAAACCCCTTTTTCCGCAGGAAGTCGGTGATCAGCCTGCGTTCCTCGCCGTTGTCATCGACGATAAGCACGGGGCCGATCCTGACGATACAGTTTTTTACCGTTTCCTCCCCCGCCTCTCGGAAAGGAAGCTCGTGGTCGACCGCGGCGACGATCCGGTCCCTGGTCCACAGGTCGAGTCTGATAACGTCGATCTCAGCTATCGTAAGCTCCGCCTGGTTGAGCCCGGGCGACCGGTCTTCCTTAAGGAGGAATAGCAGGCGGGTCTCGGGAGCGAAGCGCCTGATCCTCTCGACCATGGCCTCGTCGGCGCTTTCGGCGAGCGAAGTGGCCAGGATGATGAGGTCGGGCGTGTCATTCTCAAGCAGGGCGATGAGCTCGGAGACGCTGGGGACCGCGCTGACGGTAATACCCGCTTTGAGCAGGTCTTCGTACAGCGCAAGCCTGAGGCCGGTCTCTTTTTCAGCTACAAAAACCTTGGCGGTCATCTTTCATCTTCGGTCGGGGGGATACGCTAGGCGGGGGTATATCTTATTATATCACGCAAACTGGATCGAATACAGCAGCAGCTCCAGCCGCCTAAAGTCGCACGGCTTGAGCATGAATCCGCTCACGCCCAGCGCTTTGGCGTCCGCCTGAACGTCCGCGTCCTCGACGGCGGTCAGCATGACGACCAGTATCCTGGAGTCTATCTCCTTTATCTTCTTGAGCACGACCAGGCCGTCCATGCCCGGCATGCGCTGGTCAAGGAGCACCAGCTCCGGCCGGTCCTGGTTGACCTCGAGGAGCGCCTGGTCACCGTTGGCGGCCTCGCGCACGGTGAATCCCCTCCTGGAAAGGAACTGCGCGAGCACGTTACGGACCTCGGCGTTGTCGTCGACGACAAGCACCCTGCTTATATCGCCGGCAGTCCGCCTGAACGCTTCCTCGCCGTTCATCAGGGCAACGATCGAGGAGATCATCGCGCTGTCGGAAAAGTCCGTCTTAAAAACGGCGCTGGCGCCCAGAAGCAGGGCCTTTTCGACCGTAGCGCGGTCGGGCTCTTTCTCGGTCATCAGCACTGCCTTGACGTCCTTATCCACCTCGCGTATCGCCTCAAGGGCGGCGATCCCTCCCGCGGGACGGAACTTCTCATGCATGATGATGATGTCGGGGCGGTCGTCGCCGAGTCGCAGACGCAGCTCGTTGGTGTTAGGCACGCAGTCCACCTTATGCCCCTGCTTGAAGAATATCTCGTAAAAACGGTCCCTCTCCTCAACGCCGCTGACCGCGAGCAGGATCTTACCGAACATCTTTCTCCCCCTTGTTGGCCGGCCCGCCGGACGGCAGGGTTATCCGGGCAGTGGTGCCTTTGCCAGGCGAACTGGACATCTCCAGCTCGCCGCCCAAATTCTTGATGATCCCGTAGCAGACCGACAGGCCCAGGCCTGTCCCCATCTCCTTCGTCGTGAAGAACGGCTCGAACACGCGCTCAAGCGTCTCGCCCGACATCCCGGTCCCCGTGTCTGAGATCGCCAGCACGGCCTTCTCGCTCTGGCGGACGATCTCGACACGGATCTGCCCGCCCTTGGGCATGGCATCACGCGCGTTATTGAAAAGGTTCAGCACCACCTGCATCAGCTGCTTCTCGTCCGCGAGCACTGAAGCCTCCGTCCCGTAGGAGCGTTCGATGCGGATACCCGAGAGCATGAACTGGTGCTCGACAAGCGCTACGACCGATTCCACGCATTCTCCGAGGTCCATCTCCCTTATCTCTCCCTTGCTCTGCTTCGAGAAGGAAAGAAGCCGCTGGATGATATCCTTGGCGCGCTGGCATTCCTCGACGATGATCGTCAGGTTCTTGTCGATCTCGGGGCACTGTTTGATACCGTCTTCCATCTGCGAGAGCTGGGCCCTGCCGGAAATGATCATCAGGGGATTGTTCACCTCGTGCGCCATGTCGGCGACCAGCTTGCCCAGCTGTGCCAGGCGCTCCTGCCGGTCGAGGTTCTTGCGCATGGTGATGTCTTTGGCCGCGAACACCGCGCTCCCCTGATGTCCCTTACCGTCGCTTATAGGCGTGCGCGTGATCTCGAGGTACATCTGTGAGGAAGGGACGTATAATTCCATCACGTCGCGGCCGGCGGCCGACTGTGCCGAGACCAGGGGCTTGTGCTTTATCGCCTGCATGAACTCCTTGACTTCCCGCCCCTTTATCTGTTCCCAGGACATCTCGAACGCCTCGATGAACGAGCGGTTGGCGCGCAGTATCCTGCCGTCCCTGTCCACCAGGCAGATCATTTCATCGAGCGAATCGAACGTCGTCTGCCACTCCGCGGCGGCCCGCTCGAGCATCCCTTCCATCTTCTTGCGTTCTGTGATGTCGCGGATGGACTCGATGGCGCCGATGATGTTGCCGCCGTTGTCATAAAGGGGAGCGGCGATGCTCCACTTGTAGGAAGGTTCGCCGGTAGCCGGGATGTTGAAGAAGCCCTCGGCATAGATCGCCCGCCCTTTGCGGGTCAGGCTGCTGTACCTGGCCTCGGTATCGGGCAGATCGTGCAGGACCATGTCCACCAGGATAGGCCTCCGCTTGCCGTACAAAGGGACGGCGTACTCGTAGTCGCCCTTGCCGATCATGTCCTTCTTCTGGACGCCCGCCATCTCCTCCATCGCCTTGTTCCAGCCGATCACGATGCCATTTTGGTCTATGACCATGAGCGGGTCAGGGAGGAAATCTATGATATCTGCGAGTTTTCTGTTGGCATCCGCCAGTTTTTCCTGAGTATTGATACGCTGCTCGATCTCTATACTGAGGTTCTCGTTGACGATCTCGAGCTCGCGGCTCCTTTGCTGTTCGGCTACGGTCATTTTCTGCTCGCGCCTCATCGCCAATTCGAGGCTGCGCGTCATCTCGTTGAAATGGCGGGTGAGCTGGCCGATCTCATCACCTGTCCGGATCGCAAGCGACTGATGGAGGTCACCGCCAGCCGCCTTGCTCATCCCCTCTTTAAGGATGCGGATAGGGCGGATAAGGGTCCTGAACAGGTAGAAGTAAATCAGAAAACCAAGGATGCCGAGTCCGAAGAACGATGTCAGCACATTGAACCACCGCGTGGCTGCGACAGCCTTGATCGCGGGCAGCCAGTCCAGTTCCAGCGACAGGGCGCCGAGCACCGGTTTTTCCCTGCCATGGCAGCCATAGCACTTGGGCTCATTGAAGATGGGGATGATCTTGACGAAACGGGCATCACGTCCCTGCTCGATCTTCTCGATGACGATACCGATCAAGGCCTTCCGGACGCCTTCCTCCCGCTCCTTCAGGCCGATCCTCTCCTCATCAGTGCTGCGTTTGACGGTCCCTTCACTGTCGACCAGGTCGATCTTGTGTATCGCCTTCTGGCCCTTGAACTGCTGGAACTGCTGCTGGATGATATCCTGGTCCCCGGCGAGCATCGGGTGGCGCATCGCGGTGAGGATGAACGCCTCCATGTCGCGCGCCTTCTGTTTTTCCCCGTCAAGGAGAAGGCCGTTCTGCATGTAGATATTGCCCAGCGTGACGAATGCCATGATCACGAACAGGATCATGTAGGTCCCAAGGACGGTCTTGGTCGCGATCGACGGGCTGGGAAAGGCTCTTTTCATGTTTATTTCCGGCCGAGTTTTTGCCTCATTATATTCAGCAGCACCTGAAGATCGACCGGTTTGGTGACGATATCGATGTTATAACCGAGCGCCCTGAGGTCGGCGGCGTACTTCTCTGAGTCAAAGACACCCGTCAGCAGGATGACAGGCAGGTCAAATTCAGCCTCCTTGAGGCTGGTCAGGATGTCCATTCCGCTCATCTTCGGCATCTTCATGTCGAGGATCAGCAGATCGAAATGGCGGTCGGACTTGAGCGTCTCAAGCGCTGATACCGGATCCGAAGACGACGTGACGGAAAAACCCATCGCGGTCATGTAACGGTTGATGATGAACCCGATCTGCGGCTCATCATCGAGTACGAAGACATGTCCCATTATGACTCCTGCTGCTCTGGAAGGTTGACGTACAGGTGCGGGTCAGGGAAGGGTACCACGACGTTTCATCAGGATTCTACCACTTTTTGACGATTTTGCAAATCAATATTGAAGATTACAGGCGGGTCATTTACCGACAAGGAAGATATTGAGCATCAGGCAGGTATCGAGGTAATGCAGGTTAAGGGGTTTGAGCATGAAGTCGAAGGCGCCCAGCCGCATCGCCTGGCGCCCGGTCTCCTCGTCCCCCACCCCGGTGATCATGATCACGGCGATCGAACGGTCGAATTCTTTTATCTTCCTGAGCGTCTCGATGCCTCCCATTCCGGGCATCTTGACATCGAGGAGGACGACTGACGGCTTGACCGACGGCAGATCCTTGACCGCCGCTTCCCCGTTGGGCTCGGGAAAGGCCTCGAATCCCTTTCTGTGCAGGAACTCCTTGAGCAGGGACCGGATCTCAGGCTCATCGTCAACGATCATGATCTTCCTCGGAAGCGGGCCCTTTTTCTCGGCCGCGCCCAGGAAGTCCCTGATCAGGGCGACCAGCTTGTCTGTCCCTATGGAAAAACGCAGGACGCCGAAATCCCCGCTTTCACGGGCGACGCTTTCCATCTCAGGCAGCTGCTCTTCCCTGGCAAAGGCGAGCAGACGCAGGCCGGGCCTTATACCTTTGATCTCCTTTACGCATCCGAGCAGGTCATCGACGGGCATCGGGTCCAGGATCACGAGATCGATATTCTGGTGCTTGAGCACCGAAAGGACTTCATCCTTGCTGATCGAGGTAAAGATCTTGTACTTGTCGGCCAGGGACATGTACAGTTCCTTGCGCTTTCCCGTCTCCACCGAATAGATCAGTATCTCTTTCATGGTCTTCTATCCGCGCGCCCGTACGGCTCTTTTGGCCACCGTCAGAACAGCTCTAATGTTTCTCCAGGATTTAGGGACCGTAAGCCCGGCGGAATCGATATGGCCTCCGCCTCCGAACAGGCCGGCAAGCCTCCCCACGTTCACCTTCCCCCGTGAACGAAGGCTCACCCTCCAATCATGTTTCTGTTCGCGGAACAGAAGGCATACCTCGACGCCGCTGACCGAGCGCATCTCCTCGATGACCGGGTCGGCGTCATCCTCCCTGGCCCGCGCGCGCTCCAGGTCTTTTTTTTTAAGAAGGACCACATCAGCCTGTTCCTCTCGGCGAACCCCGCCCTGGCCAGGCAGTCACCGATAAGGATGACCGTGGCTTTCGACCGGGCCCAGAAGACGGTGCTGACGAGGGAACGGAAATCGACGCCGGTCTTGAGCAGTTCGCCGCACAGCCTGAACGTGAACGGCCTTACCTTCGGGAGCCGGAACGAATTGGTCTCGACTATGATCGAGGTGAGGATGTTCTGGGCGATATCCCGGCCGATGGGCACTCCCATCGACCAGAGCAGGACGAATACTATCTCCCCGACCGCCGACGCCTTCTCGTCCACCACCTCGAAACCGAACGGCTTGCGGAACTGATGGTGGTCGATGCCGATGATCGCCGCGGCCTTCTCGCGCATCCCTGAGCGCATACCCATCATCGCCGGGGTGCCGCAGTCCACCGCCAGGCCGAGGTCGACCCGTTCCAGCAGACGGCGCTCCACCCTGTCGGCGCAGGGCAGACAGCGGTACTTGGGCGGGATGCCGTCCTCGCTGATAAAATGGACCTTCTTGCCGAGCTTCTGCAGACCGATGCCAAGGGCGAGCATCGAACCTATGGAATCGCCGTCAGGATGGGTATGGCCGGTGACGGCGACCGTATGCGCCCTGGCGATCCTTGTTTTGATCTCAGTCAAAGTGCCTTCAGCCATTCTTCGCTCCGTCAAGCGCCTTGATCAGTTCACCGGTATCGCGGGCAGGCGCTGAGCATGTCCCCTGCGAGCAGACATAGGCCACGGCCTTGCCGTTGACCGTCTGCTGTTCCTTGAGCGAAGGGATCACCTGGACCGCTTCAGCGGCTTTATCCTTCTGCCACGGTCTGACCGCGAGCACGGTGTCGGGGAAGAACCGGCAGGCGATGCTGTCGATGAAGACCGACGCGCTGCGCGCGTTGGGCGCGGCGACGGTCACCTGCCTGACCGGTCCGAAGTAAAGGAACAACGGGACCAGGAGGTTCACGTAACTGTACGGGACGGACATCAACTCCCCGGAGTACGCCTGCACCATCTCATCCGCGAGCCTCTTCCACTCCGCCTGGCCGGTGAGCGCCGACAGGCGCAGCAGCGCCGACAGCGCGGCGGCGTTACCCGACGGGACCGCGCCGTCATAGAGCTCTTTCTGGACGAACTGGGGTTCGGTCGAGCGGGGCGAGTTGATGAAGAAACCCTTATGCTCGTCATCCCAGAAGAGCTCGACCATAAGGGCCGCGGTGCGCAGGGCCTCCTTGAGATGGCGGATGTCGAAACCGGTCTCGTACAGGTCGATAAGCGCGCAGGTCAGATAGGCATAGTCATCGAGCATCCCGGGGATATCGGCCTCGAAGTCGCGCATCTGGTGGAACAGGCCGCCTGACGGGTCGCGCATGTGGTCAAGGATCATGCGGGTGGCTGCCAGGGCGTGATGGCGATAGTTCTGCCGCGGGAAGAGCCGGTGCGCGAAGCAAAGCGCTGAGATCATCATGCTGTTCCAATCGCAAAGGATCTTCTGGTCAATGGCGGGCCACGGCCTCCCTTCCCTCGTTCCCAGCAGACGCTGCTTGCCGGCCTGGATGACCCGCAGGAGTCTTTTCGCGGGCAATTTGCAGTAAGCCCCTGTCTCTTCCTGTGAATGGGCTTCGTAAAGGATGTTATATCCGGTGAATTCGCCCGCGGGATCGACAGCGACGTTGCCTTCCGGCTTGACCCCGTAACGGTAACAGAAAGCCTCCGAGTCGCGGCCCAGGAGTTCGTCTATGTCGCTTTTGGGCCAGAGATAGAAAATCCCTTCCTTTTTGACGCGCGGGTCCCTGGGCGAGACCGAATCGGCGTCCAGCGACGAGAAGAAACCTCCTTCATTCCAGGCCATCTGCGAGAGGACAAAGTCAATCGTCTCTCGCCCGATCTCGGCGAAGGCCATGGTGCCGGTGGCCTGGTAGGCCTCGAAATAGGCGCGGCTGATCAACGCCTGGTCGTAGAGCATCTTCTCGAAATGAGGCAGGAACCAGCGGTCGTCTGTGGAGTAGCGGTGGAACCCCCCTTCAAGCTGGTCCCGGATGCCGCCGGCCGCCATGCAATAAAGCGTCTTCTCGGCCATCCGCAGCGCCATCGGCTCACGGTAACGCCTGTGATACCTGAGGAGGAACTGGATATAGAACGGCGTCGGGAATTTGGGGAACACGCCGAACCCGCCGTTGGACGGGTCAAAGTTGTTGCTCAAGAGCTCGTACCCCTTGCGCAGGAGCGATTCGTCGACCGAGGACTGGCCGCGCGCCGAGATGGCCTGGCCCGATACGATCGATGTTATCTGTTTGGAGAACTGAAGCAGGTCGATGCGGTTCTGTTTCCAGGCGCTGGAGACGGATCCAAGGACAGTGGTAAGCCCCGGAGTCCCGTCGGAATCCTCAGGCGGGAAGTACGTGCCCCCGTAGAAAGGCTGTTTGTCCGGGGTCAGGAAGACCGTCAGCGGCCAGCCCGCGGAACCCGCGACGGATGTGACGGCCTTGATGAAGTAATTGTCGAGGTCGGGATGTTCCTCGCGGTCGACCTTGACCGGGATGAAGTTCTCGTTGATCATGCCGGCGATACGAGGGTCGTTGAACGACTCCTGCGACATCACATGGCACCAGTGGCAGGCGGAATAACCGATGGAAAGGAAGACCGGAACGTCGCGCCGGCGCGCTTCTTCGAAAGCCTCCGGCCCCCAGGGACGCCAGTCCACGGGCTCGTGGCTGTGCTGGAGCAAATACGGGCTTTTCTCGCCGGCAAGCCGGTTGGCGCAGGAATTTTTCACCGTCATTTGTCAATGCGGACGGCGGTTATAGAAAATCCTCAAGCAGGGGACGGACGTCGATGCCTTCTATACGCTCGTCGATCACGGGGGGAAGTTTGTCGAGGCCGCTTTTTTCCTCGTAGGTGGGCTTCTCTACCTTATACAGGATGCCGATGGGGATACGGTCTCCCCATTCCAGGGCTTTCTCCATCGCCCAGATCTTGTTGCTTATGTCATAGGAGGGATCGTCGTTGAGCTTGTAGACGCGCTTGCTGTACCAGCCGTAGGTGTTGATATGGTTGAAGGTGACGCAGGGCTGGAGCACCTCGACCAGCGCGAACCCCTTGAACTTGACCGCTTCGGTGATGAGCCAGACCAGGTGGTCCATCTGCGCGGAAAAACCGCGCGATACGAAACCGCAGCCGCCGGCGAGGGCCACCGCGAGCGAGCGGAACGGCTCCTCGATGACCCCTTTCGGCTGGACCTTGGTGACGGTCCCTTCGTCCGTGGTCGGTGATGCCTGGCCTTTGGTCAGGCCGTAGACCTGGTTATCGTGGACGATGACGGTGATGTCGGTGTTGCGGCGGATGTTGTGGAGGAAATGGTTGCCGCCCTCCCCGTAGCAGTCGCCGTCGCCGGTGGTGACGATGACGGTGAGCTCACGGTTGACGATCTTTGCCCCGGCCGCCGGGGGCAAGGCCCTGCCGTGGAGGCCGTTGAAACAGTTGGCGTCGACATAGTGAGGAAGCTTGGCCGCCTGGCCGATGCCCGAGACCAGCAGCACGTCCTCAGGCTTCCTGCCGAGCTCGCCCAGCGCCCTCTTCACCGCCGTCAATATCCCGAAGTTCCCGCACCCCGGGCACCACGCAATATCCTTATCAACCATAATACGGGGACGTTCCCAGAGGGGACACCCTTCCTCCTTCTAACCTCTTTATCCTTAATCTCTTATAAAACTAACTTTAGCGAAAATCTTATCTATAGTTACTTTTCTAACTCTAATAATCTTAATGACTTTCAGCGCCCAGGGGTGTCCCTTTTGGGAACGTCCCCGCTTTTTGTCCGCCGATCACTTCTTTGACCTGGGTGAGGACTTCGTCCAGGTTGAAGGGGCGGCCGTCGAATTTGAGGATCGAGCCGTCGACTTCGATGGCGGTCTCCTGCAGGATCAGCCGCGCCAGCTGGCCCGCCGCGTTGTTCTCGATCGTCAGCACCGTCTTCTCTTCTCCGACAAGAGCGGTCAACGCCTCGCCGGGGAACGGCCAGAGCTGGGGTATGTGGATGAAACCGAGCTCGGACGGCATCGCCAGAGAGGCGTCTTTCATCACGCCGTAGGTCGAGCCGAAACCGACGAGGATGACCCCGGCCTCATCGGTGTTCAAAGCGGCAGGCTGTTCGATCTCCTTCGAAAGGTCTTCCATTTTCTGGTAGTATCTCTTGGTGACCATCGCCTCGCCCATCCCCTCGTTCTCGGTGATGTGGCCGGCTTCATTATGCTCATCGCTGTCCGCGTAGACCACGCCCTCGATCCTCGAAGGCACGGCCCTGGGCGAGATGCCGTTGGGCGTAAGCTGGTATCGCCGGTAGTTCCTGGCGTCGCCGGGCGGCAGGAGGTAGCGCTCGACCCTGACCTTGTCGGTGTCGAACATCGGGATGTTCATGTATGAATCCGCGAAATGCTGGTCGGTGAGGATGATGACCGGCACCTGGTATTTCTCGGCGATGTTTAAGGCCTTTACCGCCAGGTGGAAACCCTGTTCGATGGACCCGGGCGCATAGACCACGCGCGCGAATTCCCCGTGGCCGGCGTTGAGCGCGAACGACAGCGTATCCTGCGAGGTCCTGGTGGGGAAACCCGTGGCCGGGCCGGGCCTCATGCCCAGGCAGATGACCACAGGCGTCTCGGTCATGCCGGCAAGCGCAAGCCCCTCGGTCATCAGGCAGAACCCTCCTCCGGATGTCGCGGTCATCGCCCTTGCCCCCGCGAACGAGGCGCCGATGACCATATTGATGGCGGCGATCTCGTCCTCCGCCTGCTCGACCACGATGCCGTATCTCTCCGCGACATGCGCCATCAGCTCAAGTATGCTCGACGACGGCGTCATCGGGTACCCCGAATAGAACTTGCAGCCTCCCTTGACCGCGCCCAGCGTCACCCCGTCGTGCCCGCTCATGAACAGCTGTTTCTCGGCCGGCACCTCGGGATGGACGTCGAAACGTATCCGCGAGAACCGGTCCCGGTTGTCCATCGTCATGTCGTACGAGGCCAGCGCCACAGCCGAGTTCCTGGCGATGATCTCCGGCTTCTTGCCCTTGAACGTATCCTTGAGCACGGTCTCGACCT
>JBLMZF010000033.1:0-13595 GCA_050258655.1 Deltaproteobacteria bacterium
AGCTCGGTCTGCCTCCCGAATGCCTGGTCGTGCTTATTTCCCGCGATGAAAAGTATTTTATCCCGAACGGGGGAACGGTTTTGGAAGGCGGGGATGTTCTTCTGATCCTGGCGAATAAGCAGGACATGAATAAATTGAACGATATTATCAATAAGCCGCTCCCCCCCTTGCATAAGAAGCAAGACTAAGAAGTACCCTGCCATCACAACCAGCCCAAAGGCACACCCGCGCAAGCCCATTCAGGTACGAGAGAAAGCTTTTGTAAAACACAAAATAGTAGTAAAATATGGGCACATTTCGCCCAAAAAGCAGTCAAATGAGGAGAAACCTATGCCAAGAAGGAAAGACATCAAAAAGATACTTATCATCGGCTCGGGTCCGATCATCATCGGACAGGCTTGCGAATTCGACTACTCCGGCACCCAGGCGTGCAAGGCGCTGAAGGAAGAAGGGTATACTATCGTTCTGGTCAATTCCAATCCCGCCACGATCATGACCGACCCCGACATGGCGCACAGGACCTACATTGAGCCGCTCACGGTGGAAAGCCTGACGCGCATCATCGAAAAAGAGAAACCTGACGCCCTCCTGCCCAACCTCGGAGGCCAGACCGGGCTTAACCTCGCTTCCGCCCTTAATAAAGCAGGCGTACTCAAGAAGCACCATGTCAGGATCATCGGTGTCAAGGCCGACGCGATCGAACGCGGCGAGGACCGCGAGGCGTTCAAGGAGACGATGAAAAAACTGGGCATTCCGGTTCCCCGTTCGGAGACCTGCCTGAACGTTGACCAGGCGCTCTTAGTAGCCGGAAAAATGGGCTACCCGGTCGTCATACGGCCCGCGTACACGCTTGGCGGTACGGGAGGCGGCATCGCGTACAACAACGAGGAACTCCGCGTCCTGGCTCTGCGGGGAATCAACGCCAGCCTTATCCACCAGATCCTCATAGAAGAAGCTGTGGTCGGCTGGGAGGAGCTGGAGCTGGAAGTGGTGCGCGACGAGAAGGATGACAAGATAACCGTCTGCTTCATCGAGAACATCGACGCGATGGGCGTGCACACCGGGGACAGTTTCTGCGTCGCCCCCATGCTCACCGTGCCCGAGAAACTGCAGAAGAGACTCCAGGATTTCTCCTACAGGATCGTCAAGGCGATCGGCGTGATCGGCGGCACGAACGTCCAGTTCGCGCACAACCCCAAGGACGACCGGCTCGTCGTGATCGAGATAAACCCCCGCACATCCCGCTCATCGGCGCTGGCATCCAAGGCGACCGGTTTTCCCATCGCCCGCGTGTCGACCAAGCTCGCCGCCGGGCTCACCCTTTCCGAGTTGCCGTACTGGCGCAAGGGCACGCTCGACAAGTATGAGCCGTGGGGCGATTACGTCGTGATCAAGTTCGCCCGGTGGGCGTTCGAGAAGTTCCGCAAGGCAAAGGATGTGCTCGGCACCCAGATGAAAGCGGTAGGCGAGGTGATGAGCATCGCAAAGAATTTCAAGGAAGCGTTCCAGAAATCGATCCGTTCGCTTGAAATCGGAAGGTACGGGCTCGGGTTCGCCAAGGATTTCAACAGCCTGCCGCTGGAGGAGCTCAAGCTCAGGCTCGCCTTCCCGTCAAGCGAGCGCGTCTTCCTGATGTATGAGGCGCTGCGGAAAGGGATGTCCGTGGACGAGCTCCACGGCCTGACCTTCATCGGGAAGTGGTTCATCGGCCAGATGAAGGAGATAGTCGACTTCGAGGAGCGGATGCGCGCCGCGGGATGGAAAAAGCTTTCCGACGAGGACCTGCGCACGGCGAAGGAATGGGGCTTCAGTGACAGATACCTGGCGAAGCTGTTCGGGATAAAGGAAGACGCGGTGCGCGAGCGCAGGAAGAAAGTGGCGGGTAACGCGCGTTTCGAGCCGGTGCCGGTGAGCGGGGTCAAGGATGCGGCCTACTATTTCTCGACCTACGCCCCGGGCAGCGATCTCGTCCCCGTCTCGAAGAAGAAAAAGATACTCATCCTTGGCGGCGGGCCGAACCGCATCGGCCAGGGTATCGAGTTCGATTACACCTGCGTACACGCGGCGTTCGCCCTTCGTGACGAAGGATACGAGTCCATCATGATCAACTGCAACCCCGAAACCGTCTCCACCGATTACGACACGTCAGACAAACTGTATTTCGAGCCGCTGACCGTTGAGGACGTTCTGACGATCTGGGAGAAGGAAAAACCGGAAGGCGCTATCGTGCAGTTCGGCGGCCAGACTCCGCTTAACATCGCCGCCGAGCTTGAGCGTAACGGCGTACGGATACTGGGGACAAGCACGAAGAGCATCGCGTTCGCCGAAGACCGGGAACTGTTCCGCCAGAAGATGATCGAGCTGGGGATCCGTCAGACTGAGGGAGGGACGGCGGTTTCCCTCGAGCAGGCACGAGAGATCGCGCAGCGGATCGGGTACCCGGTCATGGTCAGGCCGTCGTTCGTCCTCGGGGGCCGCGGCATGGAGGTCATTTTCGACGAGAAGATGCTCGACGCGTATGCGAAAGAGGCGATACAGGTAAGCCCCGAATACCCGATGCTCATCGACCGGTTCCTCGACAACGCGCTCGAGTGCGAGGTCGACGCTCTCTGCGACGGTGATGAGACCTTCGTCGCGGCGGTCATGGAGCATATCGAGCACGCGGGCATCCATTCCGGCGACTCTGCCTGCACGATCCCGCCGCGCAGCATCAGTGAGAAGCACCTGAAGCAGATCGACGCCTGGACCAGGAAGATCGCCGGAGAGCTGAAAGTACGGGGGTTGATCAACATCCAGTTCGCCATCTGCAACGACGAGCTGTACATCCTCGAGGCCAACCCGCGCGCCTCACGCACAGTGCCGCTCGTCGCCAAGACCACCGGCGTTCCCGTGGCGCGTATCGCGACGCTGCTCATGCTCGGCAGAAAGCTGCCCGACTTCCCCGAGCTGCGTCACAGGAAGATCCCCTACGTCACGGTCAAGGAAGCCGTTTTCCCTTTCAACATGTTCCCCGAGGTCGACCCCGTGCTGGGACCCGAGATGAGGGCGACTGGCGAAGTGATGGGCATCGACCGGGATTTCGGCAAGGCCTTCTTCAAGGCGCAGGAATCGACCGGGACGAAATTGCCCGTCAAAGGGACTGTCTTGATCACCGTCAATGACAGGGACAAGAACAGCATAGCGGTTGTCGCGAAGAAGCTGGCCGCGCTGGGCTTTTCGCTCGTCGCCACCGAAAGCACCTGCCGGTTCCTGAAGGAAAAAAAGGTGGACTGCGCGCACATCAAGAAACTGCATGAAGGCAGGCCGAATATCGCCGACGCTATCCGCAACCACGAGCTGTCGCTGATCATCAACACTCCTGTGGGCAGGACCAGCGCCCATGACGACGGTTATATCCGGATGCTTGCTATCCAGTACAAGGTGCCCTATGTCACGACGGTGGCAGCCGCCCGCGCTACCGTCGACGGAATCGCCGCCTCTCTCAAAGGCCTGGGCGCTACCCGCTGCCTCCAGGAATACCATCGAGCCCTGAAGGCGAAAAAGACCGGAAAGTGACACTCCCGGGACCACGAAACATCAAAAAGCCCTGATCGGACTAACGATCAGGGCTTTTTTGACTACTTTAGGATAGGCAAGAAGGGGATATAAATCATTAACGACTGCTCAAGGATGATTGGCGCCCATGCAGCCAAGTTCTACGAGATCCCCGGCGAGCGGCCGGCGATAAAAACTGCTCCTGTTATTATCAACGGCTCGGCCAGGGCCTCCCGTATCAGAAGCCAATCCCATTGACGCGTAATCGTTATCGCCAGGCATCCCAGCTTCATTCAGTACCTCCAAAAAACAAAAAAGCCATCCCGCAATCAAAACATGCAGGATGGCGGCCCGACCATCCGGACTCAATCCTCCGGAGCAACCATCACTCCGGACCTCTTATCAAATTGTCGTTTAGATTTTAACACCTTGAGGCTATTTGGCAACCTTTTTGCTAAATCGATCCAGGGTCAGCTTACCTCCTACTCCAGCCCCGGGGGAACCTTTTTCCAGGCATACCCTTTCTTCGCTTCCTGAAATCCAAGTTCAAACAGCTCCCGCATCGCGGTTGTATCAAAAGGCTCCTTCTCTCGGCGTTTATAGTCAGAAGGGATATATGCGAGATTAAACTCCCCCCTTCCTTTCTGCGTGAATAGGTACAGCTGGTATATATCCCCTATACCTTGATATTTGACTATGGTGTCGACAGCCCTGCCCGCAATGGAAACAAGATTGTCCTGTACTTCCCGCGGCACCGCCTCCGCATACCCATTCCTGATAATATAGATCTTGTACCTCACACCAGAAGCATCGATGTGTCTTCTCTCCGCGGCTTTATCGATCCCCTGGATCACGTCATACAGGAAAAATACCTGCCGGGCTATCCCTCCGTCGACATGCATTTCATCATAGGATAAGCCGCTGGCTTCGACTGACAGGTACACGGGGGGAAAAACAACGGGGATCGATGCCGATGCCAGCACGATCTTACGGAACAAGCGCAATGCCCGTTCATCGCCCCGGCAGGCGATCTTGCCCATATCCCAGACGACCGACTGCTGAGTGTCGAGATTCGTCGTACCCACATAGAGCCTTCGTCCCTTTTTGTGTTCGGCCGCAACGCGTTCCATGAGCCGCATATCGAAATTGCGCTCGATCAGGCGTTCCAGGGGCCGGCTGCTGGCGAGGGAATCGCCCAACAGCGCCCGCAGGAAACTCCTTCGGGAAAGGATGTCTTTTGTCGAATACTTCGTGTAGAATTCCCTCAGCTTGTCGTCGTATTCACTGCCGAGGAAAGCCAAGGGCGCAATGATGGCGCCGGTACTTATACCGGTGACCACCTTAAAAACAGGGCGGGAACCGTTTTGCGTCCAACCATTCAGTAATCCCGCTCCGAATGCGCCGTTTGCGCCTCCCCCCGAAATCGCGAGCATCGAATAGGTTATGTTCTCTGTTTCCTGTTCGCGTAATTCAAGGAAATCCTGCATGAAAGAAAGGCTCGGCTCTCCGCCGAAAGCCCGGATATCTCTCATGCCTGAAACACTGACATCATTGATCAAAGAAACCGGCACCGGATGGCGGACTGTGGCGCAGCCTGAGAGGAAAAATACGGATAAAAGGAAAAAATACGCGAATGTTTTTTTAATACTCTTCTCCATCACCGCCGAGCACGGCGTACAGCCTTACCTGGCTCGCCAACCTGGTCAACTGTAACGACGTGAGCGCCTGTTGGGCTCCATAAAGCGACCGTTGGGCGTCAAGCACGCTGAGATATCCGTCGACACCCATGAGGTATTTCTTGTTGGCAAGCTCGTAGACCTTCTGCGCGGAGTCGACAATGGATTGCTGCGCGGATAACTGCTGGTCGATGGTATTGCGCACGGCAAGAGTATCGGCCACCTCCCGGAAAGCCGTCTGGACGGCCTTTTCATACCCGGCCACGGCTATATCCCGCTGGACTTTGCTAACTCTGTATGCAGCACGCGTGCGCATGTCGAAGAGCGGCATGACAGCCTGCGGAGCAAAGCTCCAGGCCCTGGAACCTGAATCAAAAAGCCCGGAAAGCTGGCTGCTGGCGGTGCCTAACAGGGTCGTCAACGAGATGCTGGGAAAAAATGCCGCGCGGGCGGCTCCGATCACCGCATACGCCGCTTTCAATTGATGTTCCGCGGCCATGATATCAGGACGGCGTAAAAGGACCTCCGAAGACAGGCCGGGCGAGATATCCCTGAGGGGGCTTATGCCCGAAAGGTCCGACGGCAAAAGCTCCCGGGGGACAGCACAGCCTGCCAACAGATCCAGCGCGTTCTTATCCTGGCTCACCAGTTGCTCGTACCGGGCTATGTCCCTTGCAGCCGTATCCACCTGGGTCTGGGATCGGCGCAGGTCCTCTTCGTTGGAAACGCCCTTATCATACCGCGCCTTTATCATCCCGTACGTATCCCGTTGCGCTTGAAGGGTGGACTGCGAAAGCTCCAGATTCTTCCTGTCGGCGGCGAGGGTAAGATATGCGAGCGCGATCTCGCTTACGAGGGCTGTCTGGGTCGCGCGGCGAGCCTGTTCGGTACCCAGATATTCCTGCAGCGCCTGTTCTTTCAGGCTGCGCACGCGGCCGAACAGATCGACCTCCCACGATACTACCCCCAGGTTCACGCTGTACCGGGAGACAGTCTCCGCTTTCCCGGTACCGGAGAGATCGCCGGGGACTCTTTGTTTGTCCCCTGTGGCCAGGGCGGATACCGAGGGAAAAAGCGCGGCCCGCTGGATGCCGTAAAAACCTTTTGCCTGTTCGACATTGAGCGCGGCGATACGCAGATCCCTGTTATTAAGCAAGGCGATGCCGATCACCTGCTGCAGCTTCCTGTCGGGGAACACCTTCTCCCACTTAAGTGCGGCTGTTCCCAGGCCCCCCTCCGCGGATATTTTTTGAGCCGGCAGGCGGGCGGGAACAGGAGATTTCGGCCGCACATATTTCGGGATCATTGAGCAACCGTTAAACAGCAAGGCTATAGCAGTGAGCAGGACTACCGGATCTTTTCTCATATGGCGTTTCCCGTTTTTTCCGCTTTTCGCTTTTTAAACGTCCTTTCGATCAATACGTAGAAGAGAGGCGCGAAGAGAATGACAAGCAAGGTGCCGGTGATCATGCCTCCCAGCACCGAGGTGCCGATGGCGACCATGGCCCCCGCGCCGGCTCCCGTAGCAAGCGCCAGAGGAAGGACGCCGAAACCGAACGCCAGGGACGTCATCATGATCGGGCGGAAACGCAGCTTAGTTCCTTCGATCGCAGCCTCCACCAATCCCATGCCTTCTTCAACCTTCGTCTTGGCGAACTGGACGATCAGGACCGCGTTCTTCGTCGTCAAACCCAGAGTGGTCAACAGGCCGATCTGGAAATACACGTCATTGGGCAGACCCCTCAGCGAAGAGGCGATGACGCCGCCTATGACGCCCAACGGCAGGACCAGCAGTATCGCAATGGGAACAGGCCAGCTTTCGTAGAGAGCTGCCAGGCACAGGAAGATCACGAAAATAGAGAACATGTACAGCGGACCGGACTGCGACGATGATTGCCGTTCCTGGTATGACAGTCCGTTCCAGTCATAGCCGAATCCCTGCGGCAGCCTGGATACCAGCTCCTCCATGGCCCGCATGGCTTCCCCCGAACTCCTGCCCTGGGCAGGCTCGCCCCAGATGTTTACAGAGGAGAAACCGTTGAAACGCTCCAGGCGGGGGGAACCGGATGCCCAGCGGGTCGTGGCGAACGAGGAAAACGGCACCATCTTACCCGAGGTATTGCGCACATAGAGCTTATCGAGATCAGAGGGCTGGGTACGATACTGGGCGTCGGCCTGGACAAAAACCCTTTTAACACGGCCGGCCTGGATGAAGTTGTTGACATAGGCGCTGCCGAAAGCGGCCGAGATGGTGTTATGTATCGAGCTTATCGGAACACCCAGGGTCCCCGCCTTCTCCCAGTCCACGTCGATCCGGAATTCAGGCACGTCTTCCATGCCGTTCGGGCGGACGCTCATCAGACGGCTGTCTTTTGCGGCCATGCCGAGCAGCTGGTTACGGGCATTGACAAGGGCTTGATGGCCCTGGCCTCCGCGGTCCACCAGCTGGAAGTCAACGCCGCGCGCATTGCCCATTTCCATGACGGAGGGCGGAGGGAATACGAAGATCATGGCGCTGGTGTCGCGGTAAAACTCACGCATAGCCCTGCCCGCGACCGCTTTGGCCTTTAATTCCGGCCGGTTGCGCAGCTTCCATTCCTTGAGCTTGACGAACACCATCCCGTTATTCTGCGCCCTGCCCGAGAAACCGATCCCTGTAATAACCATACATGATTCGACGCAGTTTTTCTCCTTTTCCATGAAATACTGCATTACCCGGTCGGATACGACGCTGGTCTGCTCGAACGTAGACCCGGTCGGCAGCAGAAGCTGGGCCATAAGGATCCCCTGGTCTTCATCGGGCAGATACCCCGTGGGCATCCGCTTAAAAAGGAGTCCCAGGAGCGCCACGATCACGAGAAAAACAGCCAGGTAACGCTTGCGTCTCGACAGGGCGCGACCGACAAGCCTGACATACAGGTCGCGGAACTTGTAGAAGACCCGGTCAAACCACAACAGGAACGGACGCATCAGCTTATTCGCCCCTTCAGCGGCCTCATGGCCTTTTACTACGGGTTTTAGCATGAACGCGCAAAGGACAGGAGTCAGGATCAAGGCGACGATCACCGAAAGAAGCATGGCCGAGGCGATAGTAACGGAAAACTGGCGGTAGATGACCCCGGTGGAACCCCCGAAAAACGCCATCGGCCCGAACACCGCCGCAAGCACCAGGCCGATGCCGATCAGGGCGGGCGTGATCTGTTCCATGGATTTAGCGGTAGCTTCCATGGGAGGGAGTCCCTCTTCGCTCATGATGCGTTCCACGTTCTCAACGACGACGATCGCGTCGTCGACGAGCAACCCGATGGCCAGCACCATCGCGAACATGGTGAGCATGTTGACGGAGAACCCGAAAAGGCTGAGCACGGCGAAGGTCCCCAGGAGGACCACCGGCACCGCGATGGTGGGGATCAGCGTGGCGCGAAGGTTGCCGAGGAACAGCCACATGATCAGGAAAACCAGCAGGACCGCCTCGAAGAGGGTTTTGGTGACTTCGTGAACGGATACTTCGATGAAGGGGGTGGTATCGTAGGGATACACCACTTTCATCCCCTTCGGGAAGTAGGCACTCATCTCTTTCATCTTGCCCTTGACGGCCTTGGCGATATCCAGCGCGTTGGCTCCCGGGGCCTGGCGGATGGCGAGAGCGGTAGACGGCCGGCCGTTGAAGGAAGTGCCGACATCGTATATCTCCGTTCCCAGCTCCGTCCTGCCTATGTCCTTTACGCGGACGACGGATCCGTCGGGGCTGATACGCAGCGGGATATTCCCGAACTCTTCAGGAGTCTGGAGGAGGTTCTGGACGATAATAGAAACGTTCAACCGTTGGTCCTTCACCGTCGGCATTCCGCCGAACTGTCCCGCTGAGACCTCCACGTTGTAAGCCTTCAGCGCCGCGATCACGTCTTCCACGGTCATCTTGTAATCGGTAAGCCGTTCGGGGTTGAACCAGACGCGCATGGCGTACTGCGAGCCGAATATCTCGACCTCGCCGACACCGGGCACTCGGGACAGCACCTTTTCCAGGTTGGACTTGGCGTAATCCTGCAAGTCCTTGTTGTCCATGCTGCCGTCCTCGGAAACCAGGCCGACAAGGATCAGATAGTTACGCGTGGACTTGCTGACCGTGACACCCGATTGCTGGACCACGCTCGGGAGGCTGGTCATGGCAAGCTGCAACTTGTTCTGGACTTTCGACCATGCCAGGTCGGGGTTGGTCCCGGGCTTGAAGGTCAACTCGATGCGGGCATTACCGGAAGAATCGCTCGTTCCGGAAAGGTACAGAAGGTCGTCGAAACCCGTCATCTTCTGCTCGATGATCTGCGTGATGCTGTTTTCGACGGTTTCGGCGGAAGCTCCCGGATAGGTCGCGCTGATGGCGATGGAAGGGGGCGCGATCGGCGGATACTGCGAGATCGGCAGACTGTAAATGGCCAGGATGCCTATCGCCATCATGACGATGGCGATGACCCAGGCGAAAACCGGCCTTTTCAGGAAGAATTGAGACAGCATAATTCTCGAGGCTCCTCTCGTTAATCCGTACCCCGGGACTGTCCGGCGACAGTCACGGGAACACCGTTCCGGACGCGTTGCAGACCTTCAATAATGACCCTGTCCCCTTCGGCAAGACCGGAGGCGGCCAACCATCTATTCCCGATGGCACGATCGACAGTGATGGGACGGACCATGGCTTTCCCGTCGGCGTCGACCACAAAGACGTAGGGGTCTCCCTTTGGATCGCGGTTTACAGCCGTCTGGGTGACCAGGATCGCCTTATCAAGGACACCTTCCTTGACTATCGCCCTCACAAACATTCCCGGCAGAAGGATCCCGTCCGGATTAGGCACCATTATCCGCACCATCACCGTTCCGGTCTCCGGATTGACCGATACTTCCCGGAATTCAAGCTTCCCTTCCTTCGGATAGCGGCTGCCGTCCTCATGAAGTATGGCGACTTTATTGAGGCCGTCGCTGTCGGAACTGTATTTGCCCTCGGCGACAGCTTTTTTGAGCTTGAGCAGTTCCGACGTCGACTGCGGGACATCCACATAAATAGGATCGAGCTGCTGTATCGTGGCGAGAGCGACAGGCTGGTAGGCCGTAACCATCGCCCCCTCGGTAACGGCGGAACGGCCGATCCGGCCGGAGATCGGCGCCTTGATCGGCGTATACGCGAGATTGATCCTGGCGCTTTCAAGGGCCGCCCTGCTTACCTCCAGCTGCGCTTCCGCCTGACGGCGGGCAGCCAGAGCGTTATCATAATCCTGTTGTCCGACGGCACGGCAGGCGACAAGTTCCTTAAAACGCTCTTCCTGCGAACAGGCGGCTGGCAGCTTCGCCTCCGCCATCGCCAGGGCGGCTTTAGCCTGGTCAAACGCCGCCTTATAAGGAGCAGGATCTACCTGGTACAACAAATCCCCCTCCTTCACGAAAGCACCCTCTTCAAAAGCGCGCTTGAGGATCAAGCCGTTCACCTGGGGACGGATGTCGGATACGCGGGCAGCGACAATCCGGCCAGGCAACTCCCTGGTCAATTCCACCCGCTCCGTCCTGACTGTCATTACCTTGACCTCAGGTCCGCCCTGTTGGGCTTTTTGTGCCTCACGGGAACCGCATCCTCCGGTCAAAAAAACTACCGCAAAAACAAGCAGTGACTTCATCCCGATTTTCCTCATGTTTTCACCCCAAACTCATGCCATAAGATATTAAGTTGACGGACATAATGATATCCACGGCTATTACCGTTCATAAAACGGGTTGCCAATAAGGTTCCCGAAAGGATCGACGTCAAGGAGATGACTATGTCTTCGACGTTGGCAACGGCCACCAACTCCCCGTTCTTTTTTGCCGAACTCACGCATTCCCTGAACCACTCATCCAGCGTCATCGCCGGCGTCTCGCCGATGTTCTCATCAGGAAACGTGATCCTCTTCTCGAGCTCAGAGATTTCCGGTTTCTTCGGTTTCTCTGCCTGCAACAACAAAACGGCAAGGATCTGATATATCAGGTTGGAATTATTCATTTCAACCGAAAGCTGGTTGAAAAAAGAATCGATCCTGGGAAGGTATCTGCCGGAAGGAGCCTCATGCTGCGCTTTCCATATCATCTTGAGAGTGGTTAAATGCACGTAGTAACTGATCACATCTATCTTCTCAGGGAAATAATTGAAAAAGGTGCCCTGCGCCACCTCCGCCTTCCCGCATATCTTTTTTATTGAAATGTCGTCGAAACGATTACGTTTAAGCAATTCCATAAAAGCACGCATGATCGCCAGCTTGGTCCTGGCGTGTTTCTTCTCTCGTAATGAATACTCTTTTTCCCTCATTTCGCACCTTCTATTTTTGAAGTCGACGATAGAAATGTAGCATGCTACAAATATCTTGTCAAGCCTTTTTGGGAAGAAATTTAGCTTAAATGTTTAGAAATCAAAGACATAAAAATAGCCCTGACTGAATGGATCAATCAGGGCTATTCGTCTCTCTAATTCAAAGCACTTAGAACCACTTTCTCCAAGCCGTTTGGCTGGGCTTCTAGGATAACTAGGATGTCCTTTAGAACAGGATCAGTCGCACAACTCTTCGCTTCTTCCTGTCTTAAAATACTCGCGATGCATAAAAGAATGCCTTCTCGATTTTCGGCTATTTCTCCTTTTAGACAATAAGCTCTTACATAGTGCCCAATCCTTTCCGCTGAAGGAGTAATCTCAGATTTAACCATCTTCTGGAGTTGTATCAATTCTTTATCGGGATTAAAATCTTTTTCAACTGGCATCACAGCCATTTTAGCTCTCAATTCATTCATAGCCTGATTTACAATTGGCAGAGAACGGAAATCTATACCGCCTGTCTGCCCCCCATCCTTAAGCTTTTCATTTCTTTGATCATTAGCCTGACTCTCCTCTTTGCTCCAGATTTCATACATTTCTCTAAAGTTATTTGGCTGTAGTAATGTATTCCCACCATCCGGCTTGCTCTCCACCGTTTTCTTCACTCGATCCACAACGCTCTCCCAATTGACCATCTTTTTGTCAAAGCTCTCCAGCAATTCATGCTGCCTCGATGCGAACAGCCCCTCGATCTGCTCATTTCCCTCGTGAGAGCTTTTGCCCTGGTCATACGAATGAGCCGCCTCGTGGGTGACAATGTGCAGGATCTCTTCATAAAAGGCTTCCTCGTTCTTCCCGTTGCCGCGCAAAATCTCGGCAAAGCCGTCTACCAGTCGTTGCGCATAGTGAAGGTTCCATTCCAACTTGTTATTCCCAAATCGGGCTATTTCCAGCCCCTTATCATTACTATAAAAAGAGACTCGGGCAGCAGTCAAGCCGCATAAAGCGAGTATTGTTCTGGTCAACAAGGCGAAATCCGTCAATGCTTTATCATTATCCTCCCTGACAATGGTATCGGGAGGCCGTTTATGGCTATTATTGATACGTTTAACACCGTCGATCACATATTTACTGATACCCTCACCTTCCAACCCCAGCATCGTGACGACTTTCTCCGGCTGAATGCTCCGATTATTCTGCGTGATCTCCAAAACCCTGTTCCTTATCTGCGCAAGCGTGGTCAAGTTCCCCTGCGCTGCGGGGATCCCTATAAAGGTCATAAGGTATTTCAGCGAACGGTTCTTCCTTTCTTTTACTGAGTCAGAATCGCCATCGAGGATGATATAACGGGAAAAGTCGACTTGCTCGGACTTTCCCCCGGTTATCAATGCGCCGTCATCCTCTATGTTCCGGGCAGCACTCCCGACCGCAGCCCGATCTGTCATGTCCTCATCGGAAAAATAATCCTCCGACAATCCCGGGACAATCGTGCCGCTTTTATAGAACGCGTTCAAAACCTTCTCCATGGCGATGGAGGAAAGCGATTTTTGCACGACAGGGAGATTTTTTTCTTTGTCGCTTATCGTCATCCTGCTCCTTACCAGAGGCATCCTCTTAGGGAGGTCGATCACGAAGTTCTCCGGGAGGAGATTCTGGAAATATGGCCTCGGAATCAGAGCTAAATACTCTTCCGGCTTGGGATACTCCACAAAAAGATGATTGCGGGTCACGCGCCGGAACCGTGAATCCGACCTAAAAATACGCACTTCACCGAAACTTGTCCTGGCTATGCCGGCCAGCGCCAAAGACTCATTGATCTTCTTATTATTGTAAAGGATATCCACATCCCGCACCGCTGACGCATAACGCAGGAGATTATATTCGGCGAATATGGAATCTAAATAGCAACTTTCATTCAGCTTCTTCACCCGCTCAACAAGCGTCCCCTTGTAGTCACCCTTGAGCTCAATGAAATCCTTGATGATGAATCTTCCGCCTTGACGCAAGATTCGCAACGTGAATAATATCCCGTTGCCAGTTCCCGTTATGATCCGAACCTC
>JBLMZF010000034.1:0-4226 GCA_050258655.1 Deltaproteobacteria bacterium
GACATTTCCCCCCGGGTGAATTTCTCTGCGAGCCAGTCGAGCATCTGGATATTGTAGCTCTCCGGGGAAACGCTCAGGAGCCCTTCGGCGGTCCCGGCGAATGTGAGCCTCGTGCCCATTCCCTGCGCCTCAAGGTTCTGCGCCAGGAGCGGCGCAAAGATCTCTTTCTGGACCTTTTCCCGTCCTCCATCCTTTCCGGCGGGCGTCACCTCGCCGGACTGCTGAAGGACCTGGCCACTGACCGCCTCTCCGGGGATCCCCTTCAGAGAGTCGGAAAGAAGATCAGAGAGGGACGTTCCCTGAAGGGCGAAGTTCCTCAATAGGCCTTTCTGATAATAGGCGAAGCTGCCCTCGTTATTGCTTTCGCGCGTGTGCTCAAGGGAATAATAATGCGATCCCTCATGCGACAGGTCATCAAGGAAGCGCAGGAAGAAGTCGTACGGGTCGGCGGCATTATCGCGGGCCATCAGGCAGTCGTTCACCAGGCGTTCAGTCGACGGCACATCGAGATTGAAGCAGATCTCTTTAGTCAGCGGCCTGAAAAATTCCGGTATGCCTTTGTCCCCTCCCCTTCCCAGAGAAACGGTGACTTCTGAAGGCAGTCCGAGACGCCTGAGCGAAGCCGACGCCAGACGATAGAATGCCGAATAGCTTCCATTCGCGGCGATCTCATCCGGACTCAAAGCCTTATAATCCACCCGCCGCTGCCGCAATTCCACGGCCTTGTTCTGATAAGAATTGAATGCTACCGAGTCGGTCTTTACAGCGGATTTTTTGCCGGCCACGATATCCCTGCGGATGGCGTCAAGCGACGTGACCCCTCCCTTGCCGTCAGGGATCTCGATCAAAGTGAGCAACTGGGCGACCAAGAGATTCTTTTGCTTGCGCGCGTCTTCGGTATCACCGGGAGAATGGACATAGGCTGCGAAATCGGCCTCGGAGAACTTCCCTGCGTTTATCAGCTTCGCGTCCTGTTCGGCCTGAGGGCTCACCTGCACTTTCTCTTCCTGCAGATAGTCCTGTGTAAGGCCGATAGGGTAGACGTTACCGAATACGAAGTTCGAGACGACATATTTGAGGACCGCGACCGCCACCGCCTTGCGGACCTCCGGCAGGGTCTTCTCCTTATCCACAAATTCCTTCCTGCTCGAGGTGAGCATCACCCCGTCGGGCAGCTCTATAACGAACCCGGCTTTGAACAGGAACGTCAGGAACATCTCCGGCACCAGGGTGAAATAGACGGTGGGTCTGGGCGCTTCGACGAAAAGATCGTCCTTGCAGACCCTCTGCTTCCGCGAGGAAGAGGAGAAGACGACCAGGTCGCCGAAGGAAGTGTTCACCCTGCCCATTTCCTTCAGGTCCTCGTTTATCTTTTTGCCGTTAAACGTTATCTCGATGTCCCTCACCGCGCCGCAGTATCTCTGCAGGCTCTCGGCATTGAAAATGACGTCCAGCAGCGGAACCTCACCTTCGAATGATCTGATCCGCTCGATACGGGTACCCTGATAATCACCCGCCCTCTCTTCCAGCCTGTTGATGACCAGCTCATCATCCCCGTTTTTGATGATCTCGGCAAAATAGATGACTCCATCACCGGTAGAAGTCTCTATCCTCACCGTGTCCCCCTGATGGAGATTCGCGAACACGGTGTAGAAGCCGATGCCAAACATCCCCGAAAGCCTCTCGTCCCCCACCTTTGTGGACCTGTCAAGGACCAGCAGGGGGCCGAGGAGCGTGCCCAGCTTCATGCCTACCGGGTCTTCGAAACTGACGATCCATTGCCTTTTTCCGCCGGCACCATCCCGCGTGAAACTCCTCACCTTTACCGTTCCGCGGATGCCGGAGCTCCTTATCGCGTCGCGGGCGTTCTGGATAAGCTCCCTCAGATAAAGTTCCTCGGAAGAATCCTCTCCCATGATCGTACCCGCGATCCTCTTGACAATGGAGGCCAGCGATGCTGCCGAGCCGGCTGTCCGCGTCCGGGCCGCCTTGTATGCGGCGATCGACGGCGAGGATTCTACCGCCCCGGGATCCGCCTTATATACCTCGTTCACCCTGGCAAGGGGCAACCCGGAAAGAGAATCGCCGGGGGCTGAACCCGCGATATCCTCATCGATCTCAGATCGCTCGTCCCGGATGCCGGAATCGCCCGACACCAGGTACTTGACCAGCATGCCGGTGGCAGAAGAAGGTCCAAACGGGCGGGCGGTATCTGCTCCCTTGAAGAAGGAGGGATGCTCTTTCGACAGCTCAAGCAGGTCTTCGAGCAGGCTGTACTTTCCCTTGATCTGGGGATAAAGCGTTGACCAGCGCGAGGCGATCCTGACCAGCGCCTGCGGGTCCTCCTTGAAACATCCGGCGAGGTTATTAAGCAGGGACGTGAAAATGCCGATGTCGTCCAGCGAATATCCCTGACCAAGAAGGCTCAACTGCACCGCAGAATCGCCGTCAAGCACGGCCAGCAGATCTTCATCGGCGAACAGCAGCAACGGAAGCAATTGCCGGACAGGTACCCCGCCCAGCATGTCGTGGAGGAGGCAGAAACGCCGCAGCATCAAATCCCGCAGATGCGGCTGGCGGGAAAAGAATTCAGAATTCTCATCGATGAAACGGCCGATCTCAACCGCCGCCCGTTCCGGCACCTGTTCCGCTACCGTCTTTTTCCCGCCGGTCTCCCAAGGAACAAGAAAATCCCTGACCTCTTCCTCACCGAGCCCCTTCGAATAGGGCAAAAGCAGGCTTAAATCCCTGACCAGATCGAACCTTCCCCTTTTGCCGAAGGTATCGATAAGCTTATTGATATGGGTATAATCATACTGGTTTCCCTTCGAATATTCCTTAAGTCTGCCGCTAATTGAATAATAAAAGTCTGAAGTAAGGATCTCCTGAACGGCATCATCGGCCAGGAAACGGACAAATGACGTATTCTCATGTTTCACGGCCTCAGCAAACGCTTGCCGGGCAAACTCCGCCGCCTCAGCCTCTCTTGCCTCATTTTTAAGCGCAACGGCTATTCTGGCAAACGCCAAAGCTCTCTCCCGGGGCGAAACTTCCTTGACCATTTCCATGGCCCAGTCGATCCTTTTAGCCTGAAGGACGAACTGGATCGTCATGCGATCCGGCCTCCCCTCCGTGCCAAGGGCCGCAAGGGCCATTTCAAGATACCGCCGTGCTTCAGAGTCCCTCTGCAGACCCGCCAGGTGTACGGCCAGCCGCGCAAAAACAAGAGGCCTTTCCCGCGCTTCGAGGGTCTCCGATTCCTTTTCAGCCTGAGCAAGCAGGCTCTCGCTCATGAAGCGCTCCCCCTGCTCCCTGTATCTGGAAGAGAGACAAAGGAGAAGACGTATCCTTTCCTCTCCGGCCGCCGCCTCATTCACCAGCTTCACGAACCTGCCAAGGTCCTCTCTCGCCGATCCGGCTATCGCCTTGTCGAGATCAAGCGGCCTCATCCATGAAGGGTTCAAAGGCTCGATAAGTTCCAATATGCTTTTGATGTCTCCGTTCTCGCTTAATTTCTTCACGATAGAGCCATAGGCAAGGGTCTTATATAAGTCTGAGGTTATTCCCCGCATCAACCCGACAGCATCGTGCGCCGTTATCTGGTCCTTTTCCAACAGGTCTGAGATCACCCGCGTAATTTGTGAATCCTTCTCTTCATCAGGGAGATCCCCCAACAATGCCATGGCCTCCTCTGTCCTGCCCAAGGATAAAAGCAGCTCGGACGTTTCCCTGTACGCAATAAAAACGGTGAACCTCTGGTCGCCCGCGATCAGCCCGCGTCCTTCTTCGGTGAGCTTGCTGAGCGCGGCCTTCATTGCCGGATCACCGGGATCGGTGCGTGCTTTTATGAGCCCGTTCGCCCTGGCTGATGCCTTCGCGAACGCATAACGCCCGCCTTCCTGGAAGCTATGGAGCAGCAAACTCTTCAATCTCGTTTCTTTTCTGTTGAGGCTCTGCAGCTGCAGATCGGAGAGCTCAAAGCATCGTTGGGCCAGCTCCTTGCGCCCCAGATCTGTCAGGGTCTCGGCGATCTGCAGCAGAAGGGTGCTGTTAAGACCCGCGCTGTTGCTGACCGCCAGGGCAGCCAGGCCTATCGCTCTTGAAAAAAACCTTTCTGCCTGCTTGTCTTCACCGAGATCCCGGTGCATCTTCCCGACCTCCATGAACACTTTTGCCATGGCTTCTTCGAGCGCGTAATCCGCCGTGTCTTTCTCCAGCATCTGGAC
>JBLMZF010000035.1:0-16243 GCA_050258655.1 Deltaproteobacteria bacterium
TATTCGCCGGCGGGATAGCCGACGTTCTTGAAGACGTTGGGATGGATCATGCCCGAGCCGAGGATCTCCAGCCACCCTTTCCTGCCGCAGGCGGGGCAGCCCCTGCCCTTGCAGATGAAGCAGGAAATATCGACTTCGGCGGACGGTTCGGTGAACGGGAAGAAATGCGGCCGGAAACGCATGCGCGTATCCGCGCCGAAAACGGATTTGGCGAAGTGTTCCAGGACGCCCTTGAGATGGCTGAAACGGATATCCTTGTCGACGACGAAGCCCTCGATCTGGTGGAACATGAACGAATGGCAGGCGTCGACGGCGTCCGGACGATAGACGCGGCCGGGAGCAACGATGGCAAGCGGAGGTTTCTGCGTCTTCATCACCCTGACCTGCACGGGCGAGGTCTGGGAGCGCAGGAGCAGGCGCTCGTTGTGCGTATTGTTCTCTTTGAGGTAAAAAGTGTCGAATGCCTCGCGGGAAGGATGCTCGAGGGAGATGTTCAGGCCGGTGAAATTGTTGAACTCGGTCTCGATCTCCGGGCCTTCCACGATGCGGAAGCCCATCTTCTCGAAGATATCGCAGATCTCGGTGATGACCAGGGTGATCGGATGTGTCTTGCCCTGTTTCTGGGAGATGCCGGGCAGCGACAGGTCGATCTTCTCGCCCGCGGCCTCGACAGGCCTGGCGGCGATGGACCTCTCCTTCTCGGAGATGACCGCGGCGGCCCGGTTCTTGAGCTCATTGACCGCTTTGCCGAAAGGGCCGCGCTGGTCCGGCGGAAGTTTCGGGATGGAGCCGGTCAGCTCGGCGAAAAAACCTTTTCTCCCGAGATACTTGACGCGGAACTCTTCAAGTTTCCCGGGAGAATCGATGGTTTTGCTGTCTTCTTCAAGAGATCTTTTGACCGATTCGATGTCCATGAGAGGATCAGGACTTGGCCATCTCCACCAGTTTCTTGAAGACGGCGGCGTCGCGTACCGCGATATCGGCGAGCATTTTGCGGTCGAGTGCCACTTTCGCTTTCTTGAGGCCGTTCATGAACCTGCTGTAGGTCATGCCTTCGGCCCTGCAGGCCGCGTTGAGCCTGGCGATCCAAAGGCCGCGGAAATCACGCTTGCGGGCCTTGCGGTCGCGGTACTGATAGACCAGGGCGTGCATCAGGGCGCGGCGGGCCTGCTGGAACTGCGTGCTGCGGTCGCCGAAATAACCCTTCGCCTGCTTAAGGACCTTCTTTTTTCTCTGTTTGGTTGCTGCGCTGTGTTTGACCTTAGCCATGAGTGACTCCTTCTAGGATCAGCCGTACGGAAGCATGCGCTTCAGGTACTTGATCTCTTTCTTGTTCTTGACCGAGCGGCCATGGCGCAGGTCGCGCACACGGCTCGACTTCTTGTTCGTCTCCAGGTGGCTCTTGCCGCCTGCATGATATTTGATCTTACCCCTTTTTGTAAGCTTGAAACGCTTTGCGACACCTTTTTTGGTCTTAAGCATCTATTTCTCCGTGTTCTTTTAGGATTTCTTTGGCGCGAGGACGAATCCGAGGATCCTTCCCTCGAGCGACGGCTCTTTCTCTACTGTCGAATCGGCCTGCGTATCCAGGATGAATTTATCCATCAGCTTCCGCCCGAGATCCAGGTGTTCCATCTGCCGTCCCTTGAAGAACAGGTCCACCTTAACGCGGTCCTTTTTCTTCAGGAACCCCTGCGCCTGCCTGACTTTGACCTGGTAATCGTGTTCGTCGATATTCGGGTGAAGGCGTATTTCCTTTAAACGTCCCGCGCGCTGGTGTTTCTTGGCCTCCCGCTCCTTCTTCTCCTGGTCATACTTGAACTTGCTGAAGTCCATGATACGGCACACCGGCGGGTTCGCCGTGGGGGCGACTTCGACGAGGTCGAGGCTGGCTGACACCGCCAGTTCACGCGCCTTGTCCGTCGAGACGACACCTAACTGATTCCCTTCTGCTCCTACAAGTCTTACTTCCGGAACGCGGATCCTGTCATTGATGCGTATGAACCGTTTTATGGCGACCACCTCCTCATTGACAAAAGACCTGCCGTACGCGCGCCCCTGCGCGACGCACGCGGCCTCGATTTAAGTTGCCTTCTTAGCTGTTTCTTCCTGCAGTCTGGCGATCAGATCCGGGAGAGGCATGGCCCCGAGATCGCCTGTCTTGCGTTTCCGGACGCTGACGCCGCCGGACGCCTTCTCGCGTTCGCCGACGACCAGCACGTACGGTATCTTGGAGAGCTCGGCCTGGCGGATCCTCTTGTTAAGGGTCTCCGTTCCGGCGTTGAGCTCGGCTCTGATATCTTTCTGAAGCAGCTGCGAGACGACCTGTTCGGCATACTCGCGGTAATCTTCCCGGACCGGGATGACCACGGCCTGCACCGGCGCCAGCCACAGCGGGAAACCGCCGGCATACTGCTCGGTCAGGCAGGCGACGAAACGTTCGACGCTGCCCAGGAGCACGCGGTGCAGCATGATCGGCTGCTTCTGCGTCCCGTCGGAATCGACGTAGTTCAGGTCGAACCTCTGCGGCAGGTTGAAATCGCACTGTATCGTCGCGCACTGCCAGGTCCGCTTGAGGGCGTCTTTCAGTTTTATATCTATCTTGGGGCCGTAGAACGCGCCCTCGCCTTCGTGGACGTCATACTTAAGGCCTTTATCCTTGAGCGAATCCTCGAGCGCCGCGGTCGCCATCGTCCAGATCTCGTCGGTACCTACCGATTTCTCCGGCCGGGTCGAAAGCTCGATCGAAATGTCCTTGAAGCCGAAGACGTCCATCGTCTGGAACACGAAATCGATGACGCCCTTGATCTCGTCCCTGACCTGCGACGGCAGGCAGAAAATATGCGCGTCGTCCTGCGTGAACCCGCGCACGCGCATCAGGCCGTGCATGACGCCGGCCTTCTCGTGGCGGTAGACCGTCCCGAGCTCGAAGAGGCGCAGCGGCAGGTCCCTGTAGCTGCGCGTCTTGGACTGGTAGATCAGGATGTGGCCGGGACAGTTCATGGGCTTGAGAACGAAATCCTTGTCGTCGATCTTCATGACGTACATGTTCTCACGGTAGAAGTCCATGTGGCCCGACCGCTTCCAGAGCTCCGCCTGCATGATGTGCGGGGTGATCACGGTGTGATACCCGCGCTTGCGGTGCTCGGTCTTCTCGTAATCCTCGATGATACCCCTGAGGACCGCGCCTTTCGGGTGATAGAAAACCAGGCCGGAACCGGCTTCCTTCTCGTAGATGTCATAGAGCTCAAGCTGGGGACCCATCTTGCGGTGGTCGCGCAGCTTGCGTTCCTCGATGTCCTTGAGATACCCGTCAAGCTGCTTCCTGTTCTCGAAGCAGGTGCCGTAGATGCGCTGGAGCGCGGGATTGGTCTCGATCCCGTGCCAGTAGGCGCCCGCGACGGAAAGCAGCTTGAACGCCTTGATCTCGCCGGTGGACTTTATATGCGGCCCCTTGCAGAGGTCGACGAAGTCGTCGCCGGTCTTGTACGCCGAGATCTGGCCGTCGGTAAGGTCCTTTATCAGCTCGACCTTGAAGGTCTCGCCCTTCTTCTCAAAGAGCTGTATCGCCTCTTCCTTGGAAAGCTCTTCGCGCGTGAACGGCTCGTTCCTGGCGATGATCTCGGACATCCTCTTCTCGATGCCGGCCAGATCCTCGTCGGTGAACGGCTCCTTGCGTTCGAAGTCGTAATAGAACCCGTCCTCTATCGACGGCCCTATCGTCAGTTTCACGTCGGGCCACAGCTGCTTTACAGCCTTGGCCATCACGTGCGCGCAGGAATGTCTTAATGTATCGAGTTCCATTTCACTAAATATTTTTCCAAACTCTCATCCAGCCATTTTTTGAGTTTGACGTTTCTGACCTCGATCCGGACGATGCCATAGCTGGACCACTGATGAGAAGGCTTGCTTCTTTGGTCGGAATGGATGTTGACCGAGATGAATTCCTCCGATATCCCCAATTCCCCGGACCAATACCTTCTGGTCTTTTCTTTATCGAATGCTTTAAAGAGCTGGATTGTAAGGCAGAGCTGTATTACATGCTTGTTCCGCCTGCTTCCCTCGGCCCAATACAACATCAATCCAGCAAGCAGCAACTCTTTTTCATTCGGCGACGTCAAGCATGGAAAGATGCTTCCTGTAATAAAGCTCTTCCAATGCTTCTTTACGCATAAAATGGTGGGCGATAGAGGGCTCGAACCCCTGACCTTCACAATGTCAATGTGACGCTCTAACCAACTGAGCTAATCGCCCAAAGTTGCTGTTGCAGTATCAATGATCTATTTAAAATCTATGGGCAAGGAGGGAGTCGAACCCTCAAGACCTTACGGTCATCTCCTTTTAAGGGAGACGTGTATGCCATTCCACCACTTGCCCCATAACAATGTCTGGTGCAAGCAATCAGCGTCGGACTTTTGCTCCAGCCATGGTAAGAAATCGAGCACTGCCGAGCCAGCTGGATTTTCCGATCAAGCCCGAAACAACCTTGATAGTAACATCTATCGACGATTGCCCGGGCCGCCATTTTACCATATTTCAAGGTAAGGGTGGAACTGTTACCCTTGTGGATCCGGCCCTTAATCCGCCATTTCTTTTCGAGACTCGAGGATAACCACTGCAAAAACCTCTCCGAGCCCGAATAGATCCTTAAACTCCATTGTTCCTTAAAGTTCTGCGGATGAAGCCAACGGCGGATGTTGCCGTCACCGTCGATCAATCCTCTGAGAAACTCATGGAAAAACTCTTCGGGTATCCTGAGTTCGCCTATTGTCAGCGATTTTCTCGGGGTCAATCCGACGGATTGCAAAAATTCGTAAAAATTCTTATTCCCGATCTGAATATGATAGCCGAGGATCTTGTTTCCGCTTATCTTCCGGCCGACTTTATTCTCTATGCCCGTTTGCTTTTTTATGGCTTCAAGAAAAGCGAAGTCAGCCGAGGTGATATCTATATGCCGGCCATCGGGAGAAAGATTCCCGTCACTGGTTATCAGACCTACCAGATACCAGAGATCACAGTTGCTTAAACTCAGTTGCTTACGTCTTCCGCCCACAGTGGGTATATTTGGAGGCGACGCGCGGAATCGAACCGCGGAATAGCTGTTTTGCAGACAGCTGCCTTACCTCTTGGCTACGTCGCCGAAAGCTTCGGAGGCCGCTAAATTTTTTTCAGCAGGCCGGAGATATCTCTTACTATTATATCAACTTCCGCCAGGCAGCCAATACCGATTTTTCCGCACGCAAGCTCGCCTTTTTTCGGTTCGACGAACGAATAGCCGAAGGAACGGAGTCTTTTGCAGTTCTCCTGCACCGCCCTGTTACGGTACATGTTCTCGTTCATCGCCGGACAGATCACGACCGGCGCCTTCGTGGCGCAGACCACGCAGGTGAGCATGTCGTCGCAGATGCCGCCCGCCAGCTTGCCGATGATATTGGCTGTGGCCGGGGCGATGGCGACGACGGATGCCCTGTCGGCGAGCGATACGTGCTCTATCTCCCACTCGTCGGGCTGCCCGAACATGTCCGTGTAGACCTTATTTCCTGAAAGGCTCTGAAAAAGAACGGGGCTGATGAACTTCGTCGCCTCCTGCGTCATCACCACGGTCACGGAAAGACCTCTTTCCTTGAGCCTTCTGGTGATATCGCAGGCCTTGTAGATCGCGACGCTGCCGGTGACGCCTAAGATGATCTCCCTGTTTTTAGCCATCGGGGCCTGTTAGGAAGTCTTGAGCGTGACCTTGCCCTGGCTGATCTCTCTCAGCGCGATCGTCGAGGGTTTGGTGTTGACAATGCTGACATTCTCGATGAGCTTCGGCTTGCCCTCGGCCAGCTCGAGCGCCCTCTTCGAGGCGATCACGACCAGTTTGTAGAGCGAGTTGCCGCTCTTGTTAAGCAGGGTCTGGATCGATTCGCCCTGGTCCGATTCCTGTCTCTGTTCTGCCATTACGACCTCCGTTCTGTGACTATATCCTTGAGCTGCCCCAGCGCGACATCAAGGTCCCGGTTCTTGATCCGGTAGTCGAACCCGCCGGCCTCCTTGATCTCTTCGCGTGCCCTGGCGAGCCGGTTGGTAAGCTCTTCCCTTGACGTGCCTTTACAGCGTTTGGTTATTCTTCTCTCCAGTTCCTTTATCGAGGGAGGCAGGATGAAGACCAGCACTGAATTCCGGGGGTATAGCCTGCGGATCCTGCGCGCGCCTCTGATGTCGAGGCAGAGCACAAGGGATTTACCGCGCCGCAATTGGTCGTCAACGGTTTTTTTCGCGGTTCCGTAATAATACCCTAAATACCGCGTCCATTCAAGGATTTTTTTGGACCGCCTCCCCTGCCGGAACTCTTTCTCCGTTATGAAGAAATAGTCTTTCCCCTGTCTTTCATTCGGTCTGCGGGGCCTGGTGGTGAACGAAACCGAACCCCTTATCTTCCCTTTCAGCTCCCTGTCATTGATAATGGCGCGGGCGAGAGTCGTCTTGCCCGAGCCGGACGGTCCCGTCAGAACGAAAAGTGTCCCGGATCGCTTAGTCGGCCTTTGGCCTCCCCGCAATAACGGTCTCATTCCAGGTTCTGGACCTGTTCGCGCAGCTTCTCGATATCGCTTTTTATCTGCACGACCTTGCCGGAGATCTTCACGTCGGCGGATTTGGCGCCCATCGTGTTAGCCTCGCGCTGCATCTCCTGGCAGATAAAATCCATTTCCTTGCCCGCGGGGCCGTTCCCGCGCAGTTTCGCCTTGAAATTGCCGATGTGGAACGCCAGCCGCTCGATCTCCTCGGTGATATCGCTCTCTTTGAGCCACGCCGTCTTTTCGATGTCGGTCTTTAGCAGAGGCAGCCGCTCGGCGATCGACTTCTTGAAACGGTCCCTGACGAATTCCAGGTCCCTCCCCAGCCCGACGATGAGCTCGTTCAGGTGGGCCACCAGCCGCTTGCCTTCCTTGACGCGCATGGCGTGCAGGTTATCGAGCGCCCCGTCGAGCGCCTTGCCCAAAGTGGGCCACAGCTTGGTCGGCGCTATCTTGTTCTCGGACGTGCACAGCACTCCGGGCAGGTTCATCAGAGTATCGACGCTGATCTCTCCCCCGTTCCCCAGCCGCTTATTGATCCGATGGGCGGCCCTGATGTAGCTGTCGACCATCGACTCGTTGACGTTGACCTCAGAGGTAAGGCTGCCGATAACGGTGACGACGCAGACCGCCCTCCCTCTCTTCAGGCGCGATTCTATCTCGTTCTTAACCCGTTCTTCCAGCGAAAGATAGCCGTCGGGGAGATGCAGGATGATCTCGAGGAATTTATGGTTGGTGCTGCGGATCTCGCAGGATACCTTTCCCCAGAAGCGCACGCTCACTTCCCCGGCGCCGAAGCCGGTCATGCTTTCCATCGCCCTTCCCTTCACGCCCATGATTTTACCTTCACTTCCTTGAGGACAGCGTCCTTTGTCGGATACAGGTCGACGATGATCTCGTCGGGATAGAACCATAATTTGATCTCACGCGCGGCCTCCGACTCGTCGGAAGAGACATGGATGACGTTCTCGAAAAGGCCCGATGTGAGGATGCGTCCGTACGAACCGCGGATCGACGTGGGATCGGCCTGCTCCGGGTTGGTCGCGCCGGCGAGCTCGCGGCATTTCTTGATCGCGTCCTTGCCCCAGTAGACCAGCGCCATGACCTTCTTGCGGTCGTGCAGTTCGCCCTGGAGATACTTGATCAGCTCCTCGAAGAACGGCTTGTCCTTGAGATGCTGGTAATGCGCCTCGGCGAGCTCGCGCTTCACGCGCACCATCTTGGCGGCGACGATCTCGAGCTTCGTCTCAGAAAGACGCGTGAGTATGTTCCCGGTCAGTGACTTCTTCAGCCCGTCGGGCTTTATGAGTATGAGTACGGCCTGGTTCATGTGGGGGTTTCTCCTCTCAGTTTTTGTACAATACGGTCCAGATCTTCCTGCGAATAGAATTCAATGACGATATGGCCTCTCTTCTTTTTCTTGATGATCTTGCAGCGGGTGCCCAGGGCATGCTGGAGTTGTTCTTCCATCACCCTGGTCGCGGGCTCTATTCCCGCAACAGCGCGGGGCGACTGTTTAGGCCTGCGCAAACGCTTGGTTTTTATGATGGTTTCTAACTCCCTGACAGACAAGGAGTTAGAGATAACCTCCTGGCACACTCTGCGCTGGAGATTCGGGTCCTCTATCTCCAGCAGTATCTTGCCGTGGCCGAAAGAAAGCCTGCCGTTCTTGATCTCGGACTGCACTTCCAGGGGAAGCTTGAGCAGGCGCAGGATGTTGGTCACGGTGACGCGCGCCTTGCCGAGGACTTCGCTGACCTCGTCCTGGGTAAGCTGGAATTTCTCGATCAGGTACTGGTAGGCGTGCGCCTCTTCGATGGCATTCAATTCCTGGCGCTGGATGTTCTCGATCAGCGCCAGCTCCAGGGAGTCGCGGTCATCGACCTCTTTGATGATCGCGGGCACTTCCTTCAGGTTAAGCAGCTGCGCAGCGCGCAAACGACGCTCGCCCGCGATCAATTCATACGAATCACCTTTGGTCCGTACCAGGATCGGCTGGATGATACCTTTTTCGCGGATAGACTGCACCAGCTCTTCCATAGCCTCGGGCTTGAATTCTTCCCTGGGCTGAAAGGGATTGGGCTTGACCTGCTCGATCTTAAGGGAGGCGACCCTTTTGCCGCCTTCCTCAACAACCGGCTGAGTCTTCGGAATCAACGCACTAATGCCTTTGCCTAGTGCCTTATGTTCCATCGGCTCTCCTTTTGGACATTAACGAGTTTTGGACATTAAGAATTGGACGTTTTTGCTTCGCTTTCACCGCTAGAAATGTCCATTTTGGGCAAATTGGACGTTTTCGGCTCGCCCAGAATCTCTTTTGTCAGCTCTTCATACTTAACCGCACCGATATTGTTCTTATCGTAAAGGACGACCGGCTTGCCATAGCTCGGCGCCTCGCTTAAACGGATACTGCGGGGGATCACAGTGTCAAAAACTTTCTCATTGAAGTGTTCCCTGACTTCTTTGATCACTTCCCGGCTAAGATTGGTACGGAAATCCGCCATTGTCAGGATCGCGCCTTCAATTGCCAGGTTAGGATTAAGATTATCCCGTACCAGCTTAATCGTATTCATCAGCTGGGTCAACCCTTCCAGGGCAAAATACTCGCACTGGACCGGAATAAGCAGGGAATCGGCCGCGGAAAGCGAATTTATGGTCAGCAGGCCGAGAGAGGGGGGGGAGTCGATAATAAAATAGTCGAATTTGTCCTTTTCGACTGCTAAAGCGCGTTTTAAACGATATTCTCGGCCCATAGCGCCTACCAATTCCACCTCAGCACCGGTCAGATCAAGAGAGGAGGGGGCTAGCGTAAGGCCTTCTATAGGCGTTTTGAGGTAAATTTCGGGCAAAGTGGCCTCTTCCAGCAGGATATGATAAGTTCCCTTGGTGACGGAATGCTTATCTATGCCTACGCCGCTGGTAGCGTTGGCCTGGGGATCCAGGTCAATAAGCAGGACCTTTTTACCAAGAATGGCCATATAAGCGGAGATGTTAACCGCGGAAGTGGTCTTTCCGGTACCGCCTTTTTGATTACAAACCGCTATTATCTTGCCCATAATAAGTTACGAGAATAGTTTCCCGTGGAACATCCCAAAATGTGCCAACTGGAACATTTTGGGGACGTTTCCCGTGGAACATTTCACTTCTTCGTTACCCGGATCTTGGCTAATTTCGCGCCAGGCATGCCAAAAAGGCCTTTTTGCTCCTCAACCAGGATCTCGATCTTAACCTGATCGCGGCTGGCTTTGAGCTGTTCCAGTGCTTTCTTTATCGCTTCCTCAACTGTTTTGCCTTCGACTTCCAGCGAATCGCTCATTTTGACTTCATGATCATTGTCTGCTGAACGACAGACAAGACCGTATTCGTGAACCAATAGAGGACCAGGCCGGAAGGCATATGGTAAAAGAAAACACCGAACATCAGCGGGAAAACATACATCATTATCTTCTGCTGCTGGGCTTGCTGTCCAGTCATTCCGGAAGACGCCATGGACATCTTCTGCTGGAAAAAGGAAGCGGCGATCATCAGCAGGGGGAGGAGGTTCAGCTCATTCCCCAGGAAAGGCAGGTTCTGTTGAAAAACTACCAGCTTATCAGGCTCGGACAGGTCCCTTATCCACAGGAAATTCGCACCCTTTAATTCAATGGAGCGAGAGAGGACCATATAGAAAGAGAAGAAGACCGGGATCTGCAGGATCATCGGCAGACAGCCGCCGAGCGGATTTATCTTATGCTCCTTATAGATCTCCATCGTCTCTCTCTGCATCCGCATGGGATCGTCTTTGTATTTGCAGCGCAATGCCTCGACCTTCGGCTGGATCAATTGCATCTCTTTCATCGAGCGGAATTGCTTGAGAGTGAGGGGGAATAAAATGACGTAAACTATTATGCTGACTATAATTATAGAAAATCCCCAATTGCGGACCAGGCCATGGAAGAAGACCAGGGAGTTCAACAGGATTTGGGCGAGAAAGTCCATCTTGCCGAAATAAACGACCCCTTTCCAGTCAGGATTCACCGCTGACAGGACCCGCAGGTCCTGCGGTCCTATAAAAACCCGGAACTCCTGGGTCAGGATGTTGCCGACAGGGATGTCAAACTCGGGCGATTGCAGGACCATCTCCGCGTTATTGTTGTTCTTCTTGATGCTCGCGGAGTAGTTCTTGCCCAGAGGCTCAATGATCGCGCAAAAATAACGGTCGCGTAAAGAAAGGAAGTTCACGTCGGAATACGACGAGTCTTTGCGTATATTCGGGTACACCAGTTTGTCAGGCAGGGAAACACAGACGTCCTGGTAATTGGTTGCGCTCTGGCCCTGGGCCAGATTAAGGGTACCAAGAGAAACAGGGAGGGTCATCTTCAACGGCTGCCCGCTGAGGTTCTCGACGGAAATGATCAGCTTGAGCTCGTAATCTGAGCGGGAATAGCTGAAATCCTTGGTAATACGCTTCTGGCTGTCTGTGTAAGTATATCTAATTGTTTTGGTTACGTTATTTTCCCGGCCGAAGGAGGAGTAGCCGTTGAGGGCCAGGCCGTTGACCAGCGGGAAAACATAATCCTTATATCGCTTGAACACCGTCTCCTTGATCGCGGCGTTCTGGTCGATGAAGATCGTCTGGAAACGATCGTTGGCGTAGGCGTATTCCGTAAGTTCGGCTTTGGTCTGGGCAGGAGCCTCGGGAGCGGAAGCGATAGAAGAGGCGGGAGCGGTCGGCGAGATCTCGCCCCTGGCGGTGGTGTTGACCGGAGAAACGGCAGCGGTCTGCTGCGCAGGCTTTACCATAAGCCTTTGTCCCACAAAGAGTACCAGCAATGCAAGCGCCAAAGCAACAAAAAGTCTTTTTTCCATTTTCCCTCTATTTAGAATTATAGAAGCGGATCAAAGCCGGATCTTCCGGAAAAGGGGTGACAGCGCAGTATCCTTAACGCCGCCTTTACGCCTCCTCTGAAAAAGCCGTATTTTCCTATGGCAAGCCTGGCGTAATCCGAGCAGCTCGGGACAAATCTGCACGCACGAGGCAAAAGGGGACCGATCGATTTCTGGTAAATATCAATGACCGCTAACGCTACCCGCTCAAGCATTACTTGGAAATGACTTTTCTGCCTTTTCTCCGACGACGATTGAGCACTTCGCGGCCGGCCCTGGTGGCCATCCTCGCCCTGAAACCCAGTTTGCGTTTGGCCTTGATATTTGTGGGGGTCTTAAGGTTTTTCTTCATCTGGATATCCTTTGGTTGAGCGGGTTAGAAATAATTTAAAAATTATAACACAAATCAAACTCAAGTCAACAGTTGATGTTTTGAGTTAAGCAAAATTGTAACATATAAAGACGGTCGGGTCAAATGGAATCTGGGAAACAGGTTTTTTTGTTGACTGGCCCGCGAATTATTGTATAATTATTTCTGCGTTTCCCTTTTCCTGTACGCTTTTCCACAGAGTTATTCAACCTGTGAATATTCTGTGGATTTAGTTGATAAATCCCCCAATGTCAGATATATCGTCGATCTGGAAGGAAGCTGAAGGCCATTTAAAAACGAAAGTGGGCGAGATCGCGTTCCAGACGTGGATCATGCCGCTCCGGGCCCGCCAGCAGAAGGGGGGCGAATTCGTCATCGAGGCCCCCGACGCGTTCTTCAAGGACTGGGTCGAGAAACATTATAAGGCGGCCATCGGCGAGACACTGTGCCAGATCCTCGGGCACCCCGTCACGGTAAAGCTCGAGATCGCCGAGGGGACACGCGAACCCGGCCGTGAGCGTCAGGAGCAGGCGCCGCGCCCCAGAGGGGGGCAGGCTACGGCGGAACTTCCCCTTAACCCGCGCTACACCTTCGACAATTTCATCCTCGGCGCCTCCAACCGCCACGCGCACGCCTATTCGCTCGCCGTCGCGCAGGCCCCCGGCAAAAGCTACAACCCTCTTTTCATCTATGGGGGCGTGGGCCTGGGCAAGACGCACCTGATGCAGGCCATCTGCCATCACATCCACGCGCAGAACCCGTCGGCGCGCATCTGCTACATGCCCTCCGAGAAGTTCACCAACGAGCTGATCGACGCGATACAGCACCATTCCACGTCGGCGTTCCGCAACAAGTTCCGCGGGGTCGACGTGCTCGTCCTCGACGACATCCATTTCATCGCCGGCAAGGAATCGACGCAGGAAGAGTTCTTCCACACCTTCAACGCGCTTTACGACGCGCACAAGCAGATCATCATCTCGTCGGACCGCACCCCCAAGGAGATCCAGAACCTCCAGGAGAGGCTCGTCTCGCGTTTCAGCTGGGGGCTGACCACCGACGTGCAGCCGCCGGACCTGGAGACGCGCGTGGCGATACTCAAGAAGAAGATCGAGCGCGAGCCGGTGCAGGTCGCCGACGACGTCATATTCTTCATCGCCCAGCTGATCAAGACCAACATACGCGAGCTCGAAGGCGCGCTGATACGCATCATCGCTTATTCGCTCCTCGAGGAGAAGCCGATCTCTCTGGACCTGGCCAAAGAGGTGCTCAGGGACCTGATCAAGGAACCGAAAAAACTGGTGACGGTGGATTTCATCCAGCGCTGCGTGGCGGAGGAATTCGGAGTGACGCTCGCGGACCTCAAGACGAAACGGCGCAACAAGACGATCGTGCTCCCGCGGCAGGTGGCGATGTTCCTCAGCCGCGAGTTGACCGAGCTTTCGCTCCCCGAAATAGGGGATTTCTTCGGCGGTAAGGACCACACCACTGTCCTGCATTCTTATAATAAGATAAAGGGTGAGGCGGCCGCGAGCGAGGAACTTAAGGAACGGCTGGAAAAGATTAAAAAAGTTATTCAACAGTAACCAGCGGGTTTCAAAGGCTTTTCCACAGGTTCAATTGTTCTTTAAGCCGTCTGTTTTAAAGGTTTGTGGGGTTTTTAACAGGAATGGAAGTGCTCTACGTCTAATATGATATTTCAATTAATGCATTAATAATAAAAGAAGGAGTCTTCACATGAGGATAAAGATAGGAAAAGAGACGCTGATAAAGGGATTGGATGTCATCCAGAACATAATCAGCGCAAAAGCCACCTTACCTATATTATCCAATATTCTCATTGAGACTTTCAAGGACAAGGTACGCCTTACCGCGACAGACCTGAACATAGGTATTAGCTGTGTAATACCTGTGAATATCCTGGAAGCAGGCGCAATAACGATTCCGGCCAAAAGATTTACGGGTATTATCAAGGAATTGCCGGATGAGGATATCGAGATAACCACCAAGAAGAACAATATGGTGCTTATCGAGACCAAAAGCTGCGTTTTTAAGATCATCGGCCTGCCTCCTGAGGAATTCCCGAAACTTCCCGAGTTCAAGGACAAGGAAGTGATCAAGATAGAGCAGGGCATGCTCAAAAAGATGCTTTCCCAGACCAATTTCGCCGTTTCACTCGATGAGATAAAATATATCCTTAACGGTATCCTGTTCAAGATCTCAAAAGACACCATCACTCTGGTCGCTACGGATGGAAAACGACTGGCCGTCAGCAAGAACAGGCTGGCTCAGCCGGTCGCCAAAGAACTTTCGTTCATCGTCCCATTCAAGACGATACAGGAGCTCGACCGCAACCTTTCCGACGAAGGGGAACTGGCGCTGATCATCGGTTCGAACCAGGTACTGTTCGATTTCAAGGACGCGATCATCATCTCGCGGCTGATCGAAGGCGAGTTCCCTGATTTCCAGCAGGTCATACCGGCGTCGTCGGACCTCAAGGTCAGGATGGACAGGCAGCAGTTCCTGCTGGCGATCCGCCGCGCCGCGCTCCTGGCGACGCCGGATTATCAGGCGGTGAAGCTGGAGATATTCAAGGATAAACTGGTCGTTTCCAAATCCACGCCCGACGTCGGCGAATCGCGCGAGGAGATCCCCGCGGAGTATCACGGCAAGGAGATGGTGATCGGGTTCAATCCTGTATTCCTTACCGACGTTCTCAAGGTCCTTTCCGACGGGGCGGTCGAACTCGAGGTCTCCGGCAGCGAGAAGCCGGGCGTTATCCGGGCGCCAGGGTACATCTACATCGTACTGCCGATGCGCCTGAGCTAGTTATTGCGAGGCCCTTACATGGCGGTTCCGAAGCAATCATCAGTCGAGCGCATCAGCTCCCCGCTGGAGACGCTGATGCAGCGCCTCAAGGGCGGGGCCAAAGACCCGGAACAGGCGTTGCGCGACGCGCTGACGGAAAAGGAAGCCCCGCACGCGCGGTTCTGTTCGATGAACAAGGGAGTGCTGCGCATGGCGGTGGACTCGTCGGCCTGGCTGTATTATTTCAATCTGCGCAAGGGACAGCTGACCGCGAAGATCGCAGAGCGGCTGCCGGAATTGACCAAATTAGTTTTCATCATCGGCGAGATAAGGCCGAAAAAAGTTGCGAAAAAAGGAGAAACATGAGCAAAGATCCAGAAAAGAAAAAGCCGGAACAGAAAGAATACGATGCAGGAGCTATCCAGGTCCTTGAAGGGCTTGAGGCGGTGCGCCGCCGCCCGGCCATGTACATCGGGGACACCTACACTCGCGGTCTCCACCATATGGTCTACGAGGTCGTGGACAACTCGATCGACGAGGCGCTGGCCGGCTGCTGCAACAAGATCGACGTGGTCATCGGACCCGACAACTCGATCAGTGTCACCGACAACGGCCGCGGCATCCCCGTCGATATGATGGCGAAAGAGAAAAAACCCGCGATAGAGGTCGTTCTGACCAAGCTGCACGCGGGCGGCAAGTTCGATCACGCGGCCTACAAGGTATCCGGCGGCCTTCACGGTGTCGGCGTCAGCTGCGTCAACGCCCTCTCCGAATGGATGGAGGCCGAGGTCAAGCGCGACGGCAAGATACATCACATGCGTTTCGAGCGCGGCAACACCGTTTCCAAGCTCGTCGTCATCGGCAAGGCCAAGACCACCGGCACCAAGATCACCTTCAAGGCTGACAACGAGATCTTCCAGTCCGTCGATTACTCCTATGATATCCTGGCCAACCGGCTCAGGGAACTGGCCTTTCTGAACAAGGGGCTCGAGATCACGCTCAAGGACGACCGCAAGGACGAGGCCGAGACCACGGTCTTCAAGTTCTCCGGCGGCATCGTCTCGTTCGTCGAGTTCCTGAACAAGAATAAGAACCCGTTACACAAGGTCATCTATTTCCAGAAGGAGAAGGAAGGCATCGAGATCGAGGCCGCCCTGCAGTTCAACGACGGCTTCTCCGAGAGCATGTACTCCTTCGCCAACAACATCAACACTATCGAAGGCGGCACCCATCTTTCCGGTTTCAAGTCCGCGCTAACCCGCGCGATCAACGGTTACGCCAAGAGCAAGAACCTGCTCAAGGACGAGCTGACCATTTCCGGCGATGACGCGCGCGAGGGGCTTACCGCGGTCATCTCGGCCAAGGTCCCCAATCCTCAATTTGAAGGTCAGACCAAGACCAAACTGGGTAACTCCGAGGTAGAAGGCCTCTCCGCAAGCGCCGTTTTCGACGCGCTCTCCAGCTTCTTTGAGGAGAACCCCTCGATCGCCAACAAGATCATCGACAAAGTCATCCTCGCTTCCCGCGCCAGGGAAGCCGCCAGGAAGGCGCGCGAGCTTACGCGCAGGAAGGGAGCGCTCGATTCCGGAGGGCTCCCGGGCAAACTCGCTGACTGTTCCGAAAGGGACCCGGCGCTGTGCGA
>JBLMZF010000036.1:0-4158 GCA_050258655.1 Deltaproteobacteria bacterium
GGGACTCTCCGGTCAGCCATCGCGCCATCTCTCCCTCCAGCCCGGTGAACTCCCTCCAGCACTCATTGCCCCCAGCGAGCGCAAGCGATGAGATGGGACCCGCCGTGAATGCAGGCTCTCGGGCATTTCCGGGAACCCCAGAAAACACTCACCGCTTCCCGACCGGTCCTTTACAGTCATGCCTTCCTATATCAATAGACAGCGCAAAAAGGAGAATCTAACGGCAAAGTTTTTTCTGGATCGGCTGGTGGCGGGATCTGATGCGGTGGTCTGGCGGATTGTATCACCGCCGGGTATTGACAAGTCCACGCCGACGCCCCCCTTCCACATCGACATGATCTTGTCAACCCGGACAGTGATATACAAGTGAAACTATTATACGTGAGATCGCATATGTTTGACCATGACCCGGTTCTGCTTTAAATTGACTTTTTTCTCACGTGGCTTTTAGAGGTGTTTCAGGGGAGTTTCTCGAGGAAAACACAGACCGCCTTGCGCAGTACCTGCTCCTGATAGGACTGAAGGAAACAGGCGTTGTGTTCGCCGCGGACGGGAAGGAACTCTTTGGGCTGGGGCGCTTCCTGGAAGAGCTTGCGGCCGAACCTGAACGGGATTATCTCGTCGGAAAAACTATGTATGATCAGTTTTGGGCATCTGATATGCCGTATCTTGCTCACAGAGTCAAACCGATTGCCGATGAGCCAGGTCGGCACGAACGGATACATGTGATTGACCATGTCCTTGATGCTGGTAAAGGTCCCTTCGACGATCAGCCCGGAAACGTCCCTGCGCGACGCCAGGTCTATCGCCACCGCCCCTCCCAGCGATTCGCCGTACACGACGATCTGGTTAGCGGTGACCCCGATACCGATAAGATAATCGTAGGCGCCCAGCGCGTCCTTATAGCACCCCGGCTCGTTCGGGTCCCCCTGGCTCATCCCGAAACCCTGGTAGTCGAAGATAAAGACGCTGCAGCCCAGATCCACGAAGAACTTGACCTTGTCCATGCGGTCGGCCATATTCCCGAAATTGCCATGGCAGAAGAGAACGACTTTCTTCGGGTCCTTCACCGGCAGATACCAGCCGTTGAGGAATTCCTTGTTGTCCTGGCTCGGGAACCAGACGTTCTGGTACTGCATGCCGTACTCGTCAGGCTTGAAATCTATTTCGCGGTAAGGCTGGAAAATGGTGCGGTCCTCTATCTGACGTATTACAAGCAGACCGAGGATAAGGACGATGAAACCTGCGATGAAGGCGACCTGGGCTTTTGTGAGCCTGATAGAGAATTTCAAAAGGGGCTTTCCGGGAGGGATTTTACTGTTTAACCTAACGCTTGCGCAGCTGGTACTCGACGTAGCCAGCGAGGACCTCGGAGACTTTTACGGGAGGCGGCACAACAAAATAATGGCACTGGATGGCATGGCTCATCTCATGTCCCAGCACCCACTGCGTGAAATGCTGCTGGTCGATGTAGATGGTGTTGAGGTCGTTGACGTAGAACGATGAAAGTGTCAGGTCCCTGCCGAATATGACACGGTAAACGGAATTAAGCTGTTCGGCGTCCCGGCACACCTTGATCGTGCCCTGGTAGCTGTACAGCTGCATATCCATGATATCGCATACCTTCGAAAAGAGCGAATCGAGCATATCGGTAAGCGAACCGGAAGTACTTCCGCCCGAACTGAGCATGTCGGCGGGACGGAAATCCAGCGACATCGACAGCCCTGAAAAATCTACCTGGGGCGCATACATCAAGGTGAAATGCTGGCCCTGCACCTTCTTAGCGGACCCGAACCCGTCGTCAAGGCAAAAACCGCTGGATGCCCGGAATACCAGGCAGGCCGCAAAAAGAGATATCAAAAGCTTTTTGGCCATCACTCTTATTCTACCTTTAAAGAGGCCTGCGCGATGATTACGCGCTTCCGCTTTTTCCTGACTTCTATACCTTGAAACTATCGCTCAACTCCTTGAGTTCCCTCGAGACGCGCTTGATCTCGGCGAGGAGAGGCTGCTTGGCGGCGGGTACATCTTCGGTCCCGATCTTTTCCGCGTTGTTGCGTATGATCGCGGCAAGCTCCTTGACCACGCCAAGCCTCTGCCTGTTGGCCTTGATCATGCCGTTAAGTCCTTCGGCGATGTCCTGCATCTGGTCGTTGTTACGGAGCTTGAAGCCGCGTGAGAAATCCCCGCGCTCAAGGCCTTCAGTGACCTTCTTGAACCTGTACAAAGGCCCAGCTATCTTATGGGAGACGAACAGGGTCACCGCGATCGTAGCCAGAGCGGTGAGCGTGAAGACCACCGCGACGGTCTGCAGGAGCACCGGCAGGAGGAAATCGGCGGTCGAGCGTACCACCACACGGGAATTGACGATGGAGACTGTCGTGGCCTTGCCCGACAGCCAGTAAAGCAGTCCTACCGCGGCAAGCCCCGCCAGGATGACAAGCAGGCAGAACCTGAGGATGAACTGTGCCTGGAACTTCTTCTCGATGAAATAGATCCTGCGCTTATTTCCGTTGTTCCCAAAGGTGTCCATTATCTCCCCCCTCATTTGGCTTTCAACAGGCCAGGGTTCTCTTTGATATCGGCTTTGCTCCTGAGCTCCTTGATCCATTCGTCCATCACCTGGGCCTCTTTGGCCCTGGTAAGCTGCCACTTGAGCTCCTTATACATCTCTTCGTACGGCTTCTCGGCTTTCCCTTCGGCCTGGAGGTTCTTATATGTCTGCTCGACGGCGAAATCGGTGATCATGACCTTGCCGGCCACTTCCTGCGACTTGCGGTCGAGATAGGCCTTCAGCAGGGACTGTTCCCAGAAGCGCTCGATGCTCTTGAGGAAATCTTTCTCCCTGTCTATACCCTGCCTCTGCGCCTCCTGCAGCATCAGTTTCCGGTTGATCAGCACCTCCATGAACTGCCGGCGCGAATCCAGGGTGTCCTTCCTCCCAAAGGCGGAATCCCTGAACTCAGCCTCGAATTCATCCGGGCTGATCGAATAATTGTTGATGGTGACGACGGCGTTTTTCTGAGGGGCGGGCTTGGTGCATCCGATGAGGGCGAAAAGGAGGATGAACAGGAATAGTCTTTTCATGGGTGCTCCTTTCTCTTTGAAGGGTAATGATTTGGCCTTATTATACAATAAACCGGGGAAAGCACAAGAGGCGGGTCAAAATAAAAAAACAGGCCTCAGCCTGTTTTAAAAAGCGGGATCTCTTCGGAGCGGTCAATAACCCGGGGCGTATCTGATCTCCTTCACCACGATGAACAGCTCGTCGCGCCTCATCCTGAACCGGATCTCCGAAAGCCTTTCCAGCATGCAGTTCGCCTGGTACACCCTCCGGATGGAGTCGATCATGAGCCTGACGTTCTTTTCGTTCATCTCCATGAGCTTGTATGGTTGAACGGCATCGCTGACGTCTGCCCTGAGCTGGCTGCCAACACCTTCAAGGTAGATCTTGCGGATCAATGACGGACAATGGCGGTCTGTGGACCAGGGTGATCCGCAGGTGATGAAATTATCGACGGTGGAAACGGCGCCGATCATGGAAATAGCGAAAACAGGGATGACCAGGGACAGGAATCTTCTCTTCATCCTTCCCTCCCATCTTCTCTTTTGATTATATCTCGCGGGGGGATCAGGCGGGTTACCTTATTTCAGCGTTTTGATGCTGTTTATCCGCTTTTGCCAGGATCCCTTCTTGGAACCTTCACCGAGGGAAAGCGGAGTGACCGCGACGCGGCCGATCTTGCGGATGATATCGCCGGAAGGTCCGGGCTCGCGATAGGCCCAGACGGCATGGATGGCGTAGGGATTGTCTTCATACTCGCCCAGATAGAGCATTATATGGCCTTTCATACCGAGGATGGTGATGGCAGGAACGGCGGACGGCAGGTCAACGGCAGACCCGGCCTTTGCCTGCTCGCTGGAATTGCGCGGAAGACGGATGCCGACGGTAGAGAAAATCTCCTGAAGGAAACTTGAGCAGTCCTGCTCCCCTCCCGATCCTCCCCATCCATAGGGAGCGCCGAGGAGCTTGAAGGCCTGGACCAGGATCGTGCGCTGGGTATAGGGAAGGAATCCGACGGAAACAGACTCGCGCGGCAGAGATCCTTCAGATTCCCTGAGCCCGCCGCGGCTGTCCCTGACCGGGAAAAGGATACC
>JBLMZF010000037.1:0-4985 GCA_050258655.1 Deltaproteobacteria bacterium
AGATGCCGGCTTTCTCCGCTTTGTATTCGGTCTGTATGAAATCGAGCACCGAGAGAAGGTCGTCCTTCATCTTGCTGAAAGAGGCATTGACCATCTCACCCTGGCTCTCGCCGACGTGGTCAGTCGCGTCGTAACGGACGACGTTGAAGCCGTTCTTGACCAGGCAATAGGCAAGCTTGAGCGCGTCGCGTTTGGTCTCGCCGAATGCCGGAGGTATGACGATGAACGGCTTCCCCCACCCGTTGTCAGTGTCGAAGTAGCCGATGATCTCCCTGCCGTTCCTGTTCTTGAAATTGATCAGCTGGCTGATTATGGGCATCTAGATCTCCGTCTTTTGGCGGATGGCGTTCTTGACCTCTTCTATCTGGGCCTGGGTGATCCTGTTTTTTGACCGAAACAGCCCGGCGTAGGTGAAGCCGTGCTTTTTGCCGAGCTCGCGCATCTCGTCCATCTTCTCGACCGTGATGGTCCCCTGTTCCGCCGAGTAGTTCTCGTAGCGGGACTCGAGGTCGAGGATGATCGCCTCGGCGAAGGAGCCGAAGATGGTCTGCGGCGAGGGCAGTCCAAGGTCGATGGGAAGCAGTAACGGTGACGGTGAATCGGCGATACCGCCGTCGAAGATCAGGATATCGTCCCTGGGTACTGAGAGATATGAGATGTTTTTAGGATAACCGGCGTCGCAGACGATCGTGCCCGGCTTGAACCAGACCGGGTCGATGATCGAGGCGGTGGCTCCGGCGGCGGCGATGACTATGTCCGCTTCCTGTACCGCTTGCCGGTCATCCTGGGAAGCGGTAATCTGCGCCCCGCGATATTTCTTCAGCTCAGAGACGACCTTGTTAAGTCCGTCCCTGGACGTGCCGGTGACGATGATCTTTTTCACCTTCTTTGCCAGTGCCCTGCAGCAGGCGCTGCCGACATCGCCCGTGCCTCCGATGACAGCCGCTGTCGACCAGGGCAGCTCAACACCGGTCAGTTGCGCGGCCTCGAGTACGCCGTCGATGATGAGGGCGCTGGTAAGGGTCTTGCCGGTAGTCACGGGAATATCCAGCTCGCTGGAGACCTCATGGTCTATCCTGTAACCTGGTATGGAGCAGAAACCGCTCAGCGATACGATGCCCATGCCGTGCTTCTCGGCGATCTTGCAGGCCTTGACGATCTTCGCATAGACCGACCAGACGTCCTTTTCGATCATGTCGGGGAAGAACGTGGCCAGGATAAAGCATCCCTTGGCCTCCTGTCCGGTCTTGGACCTGAAGCTGATCACATCATAGGCCTTGAACGACGGAGTGACATGGAACAACTGGCTGATAAATTCCTGCGAAGGCAGTTTGGCTCCGGGATAGCGGGTCTTGAGGTAGTTCTCGAAATGGCGGTAGTTGTAGAAATGGGTGACGATGCCGAAGCCGGCCATCTTCTTCGTGCCCTCTTTGAATCTGGCGTAGCGCATCGAGACGACGCGGTGTTCGATCGCCTCGAGGATGGCCTCGAAATTCTTGGTGACCACGCGTGTGACGTAGTTCTGGGCGAAATCCCTGATCACCGGGATGCCGATCTTGAGGTAGACGGTCACGCGCACCTGGCAGCCCGCGGGATGATCCTCGAAGCACCATTCGCCGTAGAACTGCTCGAGGTCGCCTTCGATCGAACGGAACTGGATGCGGTTCTTGTCCGCGACGAGCGTGTCCTCTTCGGTCCATCTGATCGGGATGTTGTCGACTTTGATATGCCAGCGGGTGATGATGCGGTTGCGGTTGCGTCCCAGGACGGCCGTTTCTTTCACGGTGGGGACAAACGATGGGAAATCCGTGACGCGCGTCACCAGGCGCACGACCTTCCATTTCTGGGCGGGGATGACCCGGGCTACCTCTACTTTTATCAGTTCTTTATCCGGCATCAAGCAGCCTCTTTATCTCGGCGCGTATCCGCATCGTCCCCTGCTGGAGCTGGACGTCGTCGATCTGTTCGTCGAGTTCCTTGAGCAGGTATATTGGTTTACCGATCTTGACTTTAAGGCGGACAGGCTTGGGGAGATTGCTTCCGAACGGGAGGGCATCGAACGTGCCCAGCACGGCGCACGGGACGACAGGCCTTCCTGTTTTCAATGCAAGCAGCGCGGCCCCTCTCCTGAATTCCTTGAGTTCCCCGTCACGGCTGACGCCGCCTTCGGGGAAAAGCCCGAGGTTCTGGTCCTTCTCGATTATCGCCAGGGCCTGGGGCGAGGAGCTCCCGCTGGGCAGGGTCTCGGTCAGCCTCAGGAACCAGCGCAGCCAGTCGAACTTGTAGATATCGCGCAGGGCGATGCAGTAGATCTTTTTGGGGACGGCGACCATGATGACCAGAGGGTCGAGGAAGCTGACGTGGTTGGCGACGATGATGAAATTCGTCTTTTTGGGGAGGTTCTCCCTTCCTGTTACCGTCAGTCTGCAGTAGAGCCAGAAGAACGGCATCGCCAGCCAGCGTAGGAAGTAATACCACATCAGGCTATCTCTGCTCCGGGCACCTTGACCTCGAACCCGCAGCGGGAAGCGAGGTTGGCGATGTAATCCATCTTGTTGGGGTTGACGTTCTCTCCCAGCGAGTAGTTCACGAAGTTCTGTTCCAGGGAAAGCATGGCGGTCTCGGCGATAGTCGGACAGAACCGCATGCGTGTGGGCGTCGAGACGAGGCTGCAGTCGACAGCGGTGATGTCCGGACGGCGTTTTGCCCGTTCTTCCAGCCCTCCGTATATGGAGACGTCGCAGATGATCTTACCCTTTCCTATCCTGTCCAGGTCAAAAAGGCTGTGCAGCGGGTCGGCGTTGACGATGATGTCCGCCGCGTCCACCGCCTTTGTCAGGTCGTTCTCTATTGTCACGTCGACCAGGGAGGCTCCCTGGATGACCGTGCGGACCTTGTCCAGCCGTTCCTCCTTGTCGCCTGCCAGGATCATGCGAGCGACCTGCCCGGCGAACTGCCGGCCGCAGAGCTCGCCTATCGAATTGACCGGCGAAAGCAGCGTTACCGTGGCCTGGGAGAGATTGAGTTTATTCTTGCGCGCGGCTTTGAACGCCGCTTCGTACGCCGTCCAGGCGGTAAAGGCCGCTCCCGTGGTCACGGGGACCTTCATATGCTTGTAGAGCATGGGCTTTCTGTCAGCCAATGAGGCGAAATAACCCCCCAACCCGAGTATCTTGAAACCCATCCTCTGCGCCAGGCGCCCGGCGGAGACTATCTTCTCAAGGAGTATCTCTTCATCGGTGTCAAGGAGGTCGTCCGGGTGGATCGGAGTGATCAGGAGGACGCCGGAAGTCTCGTGCCCCCTTCTGTCGCGGACCTTCTTCATCGGTATGGCTTTGAGGGTCTGGTTCTTGAGGAAGGGGCGGATGAGAGGTTGGGGCATTATCCTGGTGAGAGGCCAGAAAATCTTAACCTGCTGCGTGTGGACCGGATGCGTCAGGAACGCAAAGGTTGTCTTCATGGGCTTATTTGTCAGGGGGGGTGGTTCTGGTTTGTTTTTTGCCTTCGACGTTCGAGGCTACCTTTTCCTGGATCCATTGCTCGATCAGCTTCTTGTGGAAGCGCCAATCCGTTCCGATCTTGAACGCGGGGATCTTTCCCTCCCTCGCGTAACGGTGCACGGTCAGGGGATGGATCTGGAGGTATTCGGCTACGTCTTTGGCTGTCAGGATCTCGTTGGTTTTAGCCATTTCTCCACCTTTGTTTAAGCATATTTACGATAATTTAGAATATACAGAAATAACTTAAAAAAGTCAAGATAAAGTTTAAATAATCTCTTTAATTGAGAAGGGTTTAGAACGAATATCTCCTGGCTGGACGATGTTTTACCTGACCGCCAGGGCTTCCTGCTTGGCTGTAGCCACTTCCTTCGGCTCTCTTAATGGCATGTACAGGTTGCCGGAGAAGTTAGAGGCTGTTTTGGCCTTAAGGTAGTGTTTTGCGGCCATCCGGGCGATGAATTTCTCGGTCAGGAACGGGAAGAAGCGTTTCATGGCCACCAGCATGTTCGCCGGCACGCCGAATACCTTCTCTTTTCTGGGCCGCAGCGTGAGTCTGAGGATCGTCCGGGCGACCCTTTCGGGTTTATAGACGACCGGCGGGAACGGACGGATCTGCTTTCCCAGGTAGTTGGCTGAGTGCGCGAAAAACGGGGTGTCGATCGCGGGAATGATCAGCGTGCTTATCGTGATGTCGGGTTTGTCTATGTTCTCCATGCGGATGCTCGCGCTCAGGGCGTTTATCCCGGATTCAGTGGAAGCGTAGACGCTTGAGTACGGGAAGGCAGCTATACCTGCCAGTGAGGAGACATTGATTATCGTCCCCTTTCCGCTCTGGCGCATATGGTTGAGCGCGGCGCGGCAGCCGTAGATGTAGCCGAGGAGGTTGACTTCCACGAGCCTGTGTATGGCTTCTACGGGTAATTCCTCCAGCCTGCCGAACATGTCCACGCCGGCGTTGTTGATCCAGATGTCCAGCCTGCCGAACACCTGTATCGCCTTGTCGCCGACGCCTTTGACGCGCATTTCGTCCGTCACGTCCATTGTGGATGTCGCCACCTGCGTTCCCAGCGCCTGGCATTCCCTTGCTGTCTCGTCCAGATCCCCCTGGCTCCTGGCGCAGAGCACAAGCGAAACGCCCTGTCTGGCCAGTTCGAGTGCGGTCGCCTTGCCGATGCCGCTTGAGCCGCCGGTTATGACCGCCGCCTTCCCTTTTAATTCACTGCGTTTCATGAGTATCCTCCTGTTTAAGGACGAGTTACCAGATAATCATATTTTCTTCTTTATTGTCTGTCAGGGGAATGACCTGGCGGCGCGAAAAAGTGACTTTTGTAAGAGGTTACATATGAAAGGATTGCGATGAGGTAAGGTGTCCCCGATTAACACGTCCCCGTATTAATCGCGGCCGCAGGAGGTGTGGATGAGGTACAGGCCTTTGAGGGTGAGGTCCTGGTCGATCGCGTCAAGCGAGCGGCTGTAGCGGGAGAT
>JBLMZF010000038.1:0-14709 GCA_050258655.1 Deltaproteobacteria bacterium
AGGAAGTGGGTGACGACACCCTTGACGTTCTCCATCGGGGAAAGCTTCTCCGAGACGAAACCGGCGACCGCGTTGAGGTCCCTGCCCTCGACGATAAGCAGGAGGTCGTAAGTGCCCGAGACCAGGTAGCAGCTGGTCACCTCGGGGAAAGAGTAGATGCGCGAGGCGATCTTGTCGAACCCGAGGTCCTTCTGGGGAGTGAGGTTGACCTCGATCAGCGCCCGCACCTTCGCATCGGTGTCCCGGACCAGCTCGCGGTTGAGCATGGCCCTGTATTTCAGGATCACGCCGTCCTTCTCGTACTTCGTGATCGCCTTTTTGACGTCCTGCGGTTTGCGCTTGAGCATCTTGGCGATCTCTTCCGGGCTGGTACGCGCGTCTTTCTCGAGTATCTCAAGGATCTCGTCCATGGTGTCCTCCGTTAGGATTGTTACGGCTTGAAGACTTCGGGCATCACCCGTTTATGCCGCGAGCATTCTACCATGCCGCGGACCTTCCTCACTTTACCCGCAGACAATGTCTGGCGCTTCCCTTTTTCCATGCGCGCCAGGATATCGTCGATCTCCGGATAGGTCACGCCCATCTCCCCTTCATCCGTCTGCCCCGGCCACAGGCCCGCGGTAGGCGGCTTGGCGATGATGGCCTCGGGTATCTTCAATTCCCTGGCAAGCTGCCTGACCTGCCCCTTGTACAGCGCGCCTAGAGGAAGCAGATCGCTTGCCCCGTCGCCGAACTTGGTGAAATATCCGGTCATGATCTCGGTCTTGTTGCTGGTCCCGAGGACCAGGAACCCGAGCTTCTTGGCTAAATAATAAAGGGTGATCATCCGCAGGCGCGGCCGGATATTGGCCCGCGTCAGGCGGTCAGCCGGGGGCAGGACAGCGATAAGGCTGTCATACGCCGCCGTCAGGTCGATGACCCGGTGCCTGATATCGGATTTTCTGGTCACCGCCAGGGCGTCACGCAGGTCCTGTTCCTGACTGTGACAGGGAAGGCACAATGCCAGGACTCTGTCTCTTCCAAGCGCCTTGCGGGCAAGCACCCCGGCCACGCAGGAATCGATGCCCCCGCTCAGGCCAAAGACCACTCCCGAAGCCCCGCATGCGCGGGTCCTGCGACGGATCCAGTCGATGATCTGGTCTTTCATGATATTGATTGATTATATCTCAGCGGAAAGTCAGGGTCAAGCTGTTATAACCCCTTAGACCGTAACGTTTTTATTGCGGGCAAGAGGCTGGCTCTTCGTCAAGACGTCTCATCGCTGCTTCCCGGCGCAGGCGTTGACGCAGACGCCGCAGATAAGCTGCTCGGAATAGCGCAACTTCTGAAATTCCTTGAGCTTCTGGTAACAGGCCAGATGGTCGAAATCCTCCGGCCTTGCCTTGATCGCCTTAGCCGGACAGACCGCGACGCAGCGCATGCAGGCGCCGCAGTCTTCTTTCGACTGGGGGGCGGCCTTAAGCGGCATGTCGGTCAGAACCGTCGCAAGCCTCAACCTGGCTCCCAGTTTTTTGTTCACCAGAAGATTGTTCCTGCCGATCCATCCCAGCCCCGCCTTGACAGCGGCGTGCTTGTGCGAAAGCAGGCCCGTCTGTTTTTCCCAATCGAGTATCTGGGAGGCCGCGACCGGGAACGCGTTGTGCCCTTTTTTCTGTATGAACTGGACTATCCGGTAAGCCGCCTGATCGAGGAACATATTGACCGTCTTGTAATGGTGGAAATACGGGCGCGTCGGGTGGTCAGGTATCTCGCTGACCAGCGCTCCCGAGAGGCCCGCCCCGATGCACACCGCAAATGGAAATTTTCCTTCCGCGGGGGCGACCCCGCACAGGTCAAGGCCGAGTGCGTAACAGAACTTTTTCAGGCTTGCCGTGTTCTTTTCTTTCATACAGTCAAGATTACTCCGTTCAGGCGAAAACACAAGCGGAATTCTGACCTCTCACCGCTTCCCGTGATCACGCTTATGCAGAAAGACCATCAGTATGGAGACCGCCGCGGGTGTCACGCCCGAAATGCGCGCGGCCTGCCCGAGATTGAGCGGCTTGAAGCGGGAAAGCTTCTCCCTGATCTCCCGCGAAAGTCCCGGTACCGACGCCAGGTCCAGGTCCTGCGGCAGCCGGATCTTCTCGAGGTTGCGGAACTTCTCCACTTCGGCAAGCTGCCGCTCGATGAACCCGGCGTACTTGACCTCTATCTCCGCCTGGACCAGCGCCTCGGAGGGCACGCCGAGCGAAACACCGGGGAAGCGGGAAAGCATCGACGCGTTCACCTGAGGACGCTTGAGCAGCTCCTCGAGGCTTGTCTTCCTGCGCAGCGCGGGCAGGCCGAGAGAAGCCATCACTCCGTCCGATCCCGCGCCGGGCTTGATATAGGTCGCCCTGAGCGTCTTCATCCCCTCTTGCAGCAGGCGCTGCTTCTCCTGGAGCCTTTCGGTATCCTTTTCTGAAAGCAGGCCCAGCGACCTGCCGCATCCGGAAAGCCTCAGGTCCGCGTTGTCCTCGCGGATCAGCAGGCGGTACTCTACCCGTGAGGTGAACATGCGGTACGGTTCGGGGGTCCCCTTGGTGGTAAGGTCGTCGATGAGGACGCCGATATAGCTGGAAGCGCGGTCAAGGACGAACGCTTCCCTGCCCTGCGCTTTAAGCGCCGCGTTTATCCCCGCCATAAGCCCCTGGCAGGCCGCCTCCTCATAACCTGTGGTGCCGTTGACCTGTCCCGCGAAAAAGAGGCCGCGCACCGGTTTCGATTCCAGGGTCGGGAAAAGCTGGGTGGGTTCGACGACCGTGTGCTCGATACCGTAACCGTACTCGAGTATGCGCGCCTCCTCCAGCCCTTCGACGGAATGGACCATCTGTTCCTGCACCTCTTCGGGCAGGCTCGTGGAGAGCCCGTTGGGATAGACCTGCCTCGACGTGTAACCTTCGGGCTCAAGGAATATCTGGTGGCGCTGCCTGTCCGGGAACTTGACCAGCTTGTCCTCGATCGAAGGACAATAGCGTACTCCCGTCGCCTTGATGATGCCGGTATAAAGCGGGGACTTATCCAGGTTATCCGTGATCACCTGATGGGTCCGCTGGTTGGTGTACGTGATATGGCAGGGGACCTGGGTCTGGCGGATGCGCTGCGTCGAGAATGAGAAGGGCCTGGGAGGATCGTCGCCCTCCTGCACCTTGAGCCTGCTGTAATCGATGGAATCCTTGTCCAGCCGCGGACAGGTCCCGGTCTTGAACCTGAGCAGGACAAGTCCGGCGCGGGCCATGTCGGCGGCAAGGGACGCGGCCGCCTCCTCGCCGGTCCTTCCTCCGGGATAATGGCGCAGTCCGACGTGGATGAGGCCGCCGAGGAAAGTCCCGGAAGCGACCACAAGGGACCGGCACAGTATTTCACGGCCATCCGTCGTCCTGATGCCTTTCAGGACGCCCCCTTCGATGATAAGCGAGGCGGCCTGGGCCTGCATCAGTGAAAGCCCCTTCTGGCCAAGGACCGTTTTCCTCATGTATGCCTTGTACAGGTCGCGGTCTATCTGCGCGCGCGAAGACTGGACCGCCGGTCCTTTGGAGGCATTGAGGATACGGAACTGGATACCGCAGGCATCCGCCGCCCTGGCCATCTCCCCTCCCAGCGCGTCGATCTCCCTGACCAGCTGCCCTTTGCCTACGCCTCCTATAGCCGGATTACAGCTCATGTGGCCGACCGTATCCTCCCTCATCGTCAGCATCAGGGTGCGGCAGCCCATGCGGGCGCAGGCGAGTCCCGCCTCGATACCGGCGTGGCCGGCGCCAATCACAATTACATCATAGGTAGACGCTTTACTTATTTCCATGTCCTCACATCAGTTACAAAACAAATCCTAACAATTCGATTAAACACAACGTCTACTCAGAGGCTTTGCGGATGAGCAGCGGCAGGAGGTCGCGCCCCGGCAGTATGCCGAGCGAACCTTCGGCGGCCGCCTTTTCCGAGAAGCTCAGGCTTCCGTCGGGCCTTATGCCGCCTCCGTTGATCAGGACCGGGACGGGGAGGCCGATATGGCCTCCGACAAGGCTGTCGGTGGCATGATCGGAGGTGACGCAGACCAGACATTCATCCTGAACGATGCCCCCCAGCAGCGGCGGGATGAAAAATTTGTCCACCGTTTCTATTATCCTGCGCTTGGCCTCGGGGTCGCGGTCATGGGCGGGCTCATCGGGCCCCTTGAGATGTATGTAGATGACATCGAAACGGTCCAGCGCGTCCACAGCCACCTTGGCCCACACGGGATAATCGACGTCGAGGTGGCCGGTCGAAGGCGGGATGTCCACTATTGTCATCCCCGTCCTCATGGCGATGCCCCTTTCGACCGGCATCTCCACGAAACAGCCGAAGGACACGCCCGGGAAAACGCTCGAGAGCGCCGCGAAAGACGGAAGCCTGTCCCCCGCGTCCCGCAGGAGGACAATATCGGCCGGCAGCTTCCCCTCAGCCTCCCGTTTTTTGTTAATAACGGATCCCTTGAGCACCGTGCGCGCTTTCTCAGTGAACTCGTTGAGCAGCAGCGCCGTCTCAAGGGCTTCCTCATCGCTCTCATGGTATTCAAGGGGACGCGCGGGCAGTATGACTTCCTGCTGAGGGGCCTGTGAGACGCTGAGGCGATCCTGGCGCAGGTAAGCGGGATCGGTGTTGGTGACGGCGGCCGAAAGCCTCGCGCGGATCCCGCGGACGACCAGGACATTGCGGTAGCCGACGGTATGGACAAATTCGAAAGTCGCCCCGGCCAGGGTCACTTTGGAGTTTATCTCCCTGGCCAGCGCCTCCCCCTCTTCATGGGTCAGGTCGCGTCCAGCACGCCGGTCCCTGATGCCGGCCGGCCCGGCGCCGGCGGTGGCGAAATTCGCCCTGCAGGCGATATTCCCGTCGTTAAAAGGGATGCCGGCGGCGAAAGCCTCGAGAGGTCCCCTTCCCGTATAGCAGTATTTCGGGTCATAACCCAGGAGGCTGAGCACAGCAACATCAGACTCGACCCCCGCCCCCTCAGGACCGGTCCGGACCAGCCCGGTGACCCCTTTCTGGGCAAGCCGGTCGAGGTTCGGCGTAAGGGCTGCTTCAAGAGGTGTCATCCCCCGCAGCTGCGGGATCGGCGAATCCGCCAACCCATCCAATATCACATATAAGACCTTCTTCATCCGTTCTCGTTGTTAATGCCGCAGCTTGTTTCCGAGAGGCGTCTTTTCGCCGAGCGGGCACGGTTCGCCCGCGTAAAATCTGCGGCGAGAGCGAGGCGAAAAGCCGAGCGCAGTGCGTCTCGCGGGGACGCACCAGCGTCCTCGAGGAAATAAGCTGCGGCGATAGAAACCAAAACGGGAGTTGCGGTCGCCCGCAACTCCCGTGTACGCTTGCATCAGGATACTAGCACTTCGAATACCCGCAGACCTGGCACTTGACGCATCCTTCCTCATGCCGGAGGGCGCCGCCGCAGTCGGGACAGACGCCGGCGATATCGCCGGTGACAGTCTCATCCTCGACCGTCGCATCCTCGTGCGAATGCTTCATCACGGTGGCTGCCTGCTCGGCCGCCTTTACCGGCTGGTCGGTAAGGAGCCTGCGCTCGATCACCCTGGCGATCGCGTCGGCGCAGGAGAAAATCCTCTGGCCTTTCTCCCATGAGGGCGAAGGGCAGCGGATGTTGCGCAGCTGCTCGATGATTGCCTTGACCTCGACCCCGGAACGGAATGCCAGCGAGACAAGCCTGCCGACCGCTTCCAGCTGGGATCCGGCACAGCCGCCGGCCTTGCCCATCTGGGTGAAGAGCTCGAACGGCTTGCCCTGGTCGTCGATATTGATGGTGACGTAAAGGTTGCCGCATCCGGTGGCCACCTTGGTAGTGGTGCCGACGATGACCTCGGGACGGGGACGCGGGGTGATCTTGCCCTGCTCGGCATGGCCCGCGCTCTGGGGGACCGCCGGCGACTTCGCCTTGACGTCCTCTATCCTGCGGCCCATGTTGAGCACCTGCTCTTCACGGGACCCGTCGCGGTAGACGGTGATGCCTTTGCAGTCGAGGTCGTAGGCGAGCATGTAGGCCTTGCGGACGTCGTCCTGGGAGGCCCCATGGCCGAAATTGATCGTCTTGGACACCGCGTTATGGACGTGCTTCTGGAAGGCGGCCTGCATCTTGACGTGCCATTCAGGTGTGATGTCGTGCGCGGTCACGAAGATACGCTTGATATCCTCCGGAACGCCCTCGACGCCGTGCAGCGAGCCGGTCTCGGCGATCTTCTGCATGATCTCCTTGCTGTAAAAGCCGCGCTCCTTGGCGATCTGCTCGAAGAGCGGGTCGCTCTCAATCAGCTTATCGTTGTCCATTACATTGCGGTAATAGACCAGCGCGAAGAGCGGCTCGATGCCCGAGGAACAGGGGCCGGCGATGATGCTGATGGTGCCGGTGGGGGCGATCGTGGTCAGGGTGGCGTTGCGCATCAGGACGTGCTGTTTCTCCCAGATCGAACCCTTGTACGACGGGAAAACGCCCTTCTGTTTGGCGAGCTCCTGGGACCTCTTCAGCGATTCGTTGAGGATGAATCCCATGACCTTCTCGCCCAGGCTGACCGCCTCGTCGCTGTTGTACGGGATGCCGAGCCTGATCAGGAGGCTTGCCCAGCCCATGACGCCGAGTCCGATCTTGCGGGTCGTCTTCGTCGCCTTCTCTATCTCGGAAAGCGGGAATTTATTGACGTCGATGAGGTTGTCGAGGAACTGCACCGCCAGGCGCGTCGTGGAGGCGATCCTGTCCCAGTCGACTTCGTAACCTAACGACCCCTTCTTATGCATTACCGCCAGGTTGATCGAGCCGAGGTCACAGCTCTCATAGGGCAGGAGCGGCTGCTCGCCGCAGGGATTAGTGCTCTCCATATTGCCCAGCTGAGGGGTCGGGTTGTCCTTGTTGATCTTGTCGATATAGATGAGGCCCGGCTCCCCGTTCTTGTGGGCCTGCTTGACGATGAGGTCGAATACCTCCTTCGCTTCGACGTTCTTGTAGACCACATGGGTGCGCGGGTCGACCAGGCTGAACTCCTTGCCGGCCTTGAGCGCTTCCATAAACTTGTCTGTGATCGCGACGGAGATGTTGAAATTGATGATCTGGTTGTTGTTCTCCTTGCAGGTGATAAACTCGAGGATATCGGGGTGGTCGACGCGCAGGATGCCCATGTTGGCGCCGCGGCGCGTGCCGCCCTGCTTGACCGCTTCCGTCGCCGCGTCATAGACCCTCATGAACGAGCACGGGCCGGATGCGACGCCGCCGGTCGTCTTGACGACCGCGTTCTTCGGGCGGATGCGCGAGAACGAGAACCCGGTGCCGCCGCCGGACTTGTGGATCATCGCGGTGGCCTTGAGGGTCTCGAAGATGGAATCCATGGAATCTTCTATAGGAAGAGTAAAACAGGCGGAAAGCTGTCCGAGGTCGCGTCCCGCGTTCATCAGGCACGGCGAGTTCGGGACGAACTCAAGCTCGGTCATCGCGCGATAGAACTCCTCTTCGAGCGCCGCGACGTCGCGCTCGGTCTTCCCGTAGAGCTTCTCGGCCTCGGCGATGACCCTCGCCACGCGCCGGAACATCTCCTCGGGTTTCTCGCATACCTTACCCGCCTTATCGCGCTTAAGGTATCTCCGTTCAAGGACCTTGATCGCGTTTTCTGAAAGCTTCACCGCCATGTTCCGTTCCCTCCTATTGGATCAAGCGTTGATGAAAACAACATTTCGTAGTATAGCAGTGAGGCAAACCACTGTCAATACAAAAATACAAGATATTGTAGTTTGTCGTCTGGAATAACACAATTTGTGGTAGGCAGGCTGAAGACATAACTCAGAGGTCTATAGAAAAAAGGCCGTCATGGGACGGCCCGCATGAGGCTACTCCCGTGACGGCTTACAGCAGGATTCCCTGATGACCAGTTCCGTGGGAAGGAACAACCGTTTGACCGCCTTCTTGCTGCTCTTCATCAGTACGTCGAGCTCTTTGACCGAATCCTGGGCCATCTTGACGAGCGGCTGCTTCACTGTGGTCAAAGAGACGGGGCCGTACAAGCCGGAAGGGTTATCGTCGAAACCGACTATCGACAGGTCCGAGGGGACCTTGACCCCGTGTTCGCTGGCGACCGCCATGACCTCCAGCGCCATGGCGTCGGAAGCGACGAACACGGCGGTGGGGGGATTGGGCAGCTTGAACATCCGTTCGGCCGCCTGGCGGGCCTGCCCGCGCGAATAATCGGTCTTCAGGATGTAGTCCTCACGGACAGCGATGCGGTTCTTCTCCAGCGCCTTCCTGTACCCATCGAGCCTGTGCTTGGCGGCCTGCGTGGCCACGTCGCCGCTTATGTGCGCGATCTTCTGATGCCCGAGGCTGATCAGGTAATTGACGGCGTTCTCGGCGCCTCCCCTGTTGTCTACCGCGATACAGCTCACGTCGAGGTCCTCGACATAATTATTGATGACGATCGAGGGGATCCCCTGGCCCAGCGCATCCTCGACCTGGGGCCTGTTGCCGATAAGGTCGGCGAAGATGACGCCGCCGACGCTGCGGGGATTGAACTGCGAATGGCTGTCGGCGAGGTGAAGCAGGAGATCGAGCTTAAGGACCGCGGCCAGCGTACCGATACCGCGGATAAGCTCGAGCGCGTAGAACGAATAGAAAAGACCCTCATACCGGGGGATGACCAGCGCGATGACATTGCTCTTACCCGTCGCCAGGCGCTGCGCGAAGACCGAAGGCTGGAAATTGAACTCTTTGATCGCGTCGAGGACCCTCACCTTGTTGCGTTCCTTGACGGTGGGGCTCTTGTTGATGACGCGCGAGACGGTGCTGATAGAGACGCCGGCCTTGCGCGCGACGTCCTCGATGGAGATTGTCTTGGAAGGCTTCTTGACTCTCATGTCCCTCCCTTATTTACCGACCAGGAAACCGGCCTTGAAAGGCTCGATCTCCTTCTTTATATCAGCCGCTGCAATGTTATCCCTGACCTGAATGACCTCGACCTCGCCGGCAGGCTGGTTCCTTGTGTCATAGACCGTGAAGCTGTCCCCTGCCTTGATGCCCTGCGCCTTGCCCTGACTGAGGATCACGAAGTTGTTCTCCTTGTTCACTGCCAGGATGCTCGCCTCGGACTTCCTGATCGTCTCCACCTGCTGGTCGATGTCCCTCTTCAAAGCCTGGGGAACGCCTTCGGGCCTGATCACTATCGGAGGCAGGTTCACCGCCGCCGCTCTCTGCTGAGGCTTCTGCTCCTCGGCCCGGGCTTCCTGTTTCGGGGAGGAAAATTCCTCCCTGAACGAATCCACCTGCTGGATCTTCTCTTTGACGAACACCTGCATCTTATCGACGCTGGTCTCCAGCTCCGCGTTCTTCGCCTTGAGCTCGCCGAGGCTGCCTTCAAGCTCCTCCTTGCGCTCGCTCACGGACCTGAGGCGGTACTTGAGCATGCTGTTCTCGTCCTTGAGCGCCTTGATCCCCCTCTTAATCTCGAAGCTGTTGTTCTTCTCGGTGGCCAGCTCGAGGGTGAGCCCGTCGATCATCTTCTTGTTGTACTCGAGCTCCCTCTTCAGGTCGTCCCTGTCGCGCGTCACCGAGGCAAGCTCCTGCTCGACATCGTTCTTCTCGCGCTGAAGCCTCTCGCCCGACAATCTGATGTTGGCGAACTCGCGGTTGACGTCGTCAAGCTTCATCTCGAGAGTGGCCTTCTGCTTGAGCACGCCGGCCCAGTATTCGCTTACGTCCCCGGGAGCGGGTGTCCGGGTCGGTTCAGGACTGGCCTGGACAATCTCCAATCCTTTTTTGAGCTGGCTGCGCGCCGACTCCAGCGCCTGGTTGGCCTGGGACAGGTTGCTGTTAAGCTGGCCGATCTGCGCCATCAGCGCGTCCTTGTCCCGGGTAAAGCCGTCGACGGTAGTCTGGAGTTTCTGCTTCTCGGCGTTCAGAGAGTCGATCTGGCCGTTGAGGGTGTTGTACTTTTCCTTGAGGGTGTTGTACTGCTCACGAAGGGGATTGAGCTGGCCGGCGAGAGCTTCCTTGTCCGATTCAGCCTGCTTGTACGCGGCCGCGTTCTTGTTGGACTGGTCGGCCGTGACGATGAACAAGAACAGCAGCAGGACCGCCAGACCGCCGAACGCGAAGATCAAGATATTTTTCCTGTCCACTCCTTACTCCTTTACCACAACTGCGCAGAGAGACGCTGCATGACCAGGCTGGCTGCTCCAAGAGCGACCGCGTTTTCTCTCAGCTGGGAATAGACGACTTTCAGATCCTCGGTGACTTCACGGAATGCCCACTCTTTAACGGTTGAGGTTACCTTATTAAGGAACATGTCACCCGCTTCTTCGAGACCACCGCCGATGATAACCATCTCAGGGTTCATGAGATTCACGAGCGCCGCCACCTTGATGCCGAGCCGCTTCGCCGCCCTGTCCAGGGCCGCAAGTACGATCGGGTCGCCGCTGCGGGCCGCGATGAAGATGCTCTTGAGGTCGATATTGTCAATGTTGGACGAAGTGAGCTTGAAGAACTTCGAGGCCGCGTCCCTGTCGCGGGTGAACTCGGACCTGACATCGTCGAGGATGCCCATGTCCATCTCCCACCGCTTCATGAAGCAGCTCTTGCCCGCCTCGCAGTTGAACATATCCTGCTCTTTATAGTTGTAGATCGAGGTCTCGCCCGCGTACCCGTTGTTGCCGCGGTAGATGTTGCCGTTGATCAGCAGGCCGCAGCCGACGCCGGAGAACATGTAGATCATGTTCTTGACCCCCGTCTCCATGCCCAGCCAGTACTCTCCGAAACAGGCGCTGGTGGCGTCGTTCTCGATGAGGGTGGGCAGGTTGAACTCGCGCTCGATGAGGCCCTTGAGCGGGAGGTCGACCGACGCGTAGGTGTAGTAATGGTCCATCTTCTGGGGCCAGTGGATGGAGCCGTCCTTCTTGTTCACGAGCCCGGCTATGCCGACGCCGATCCCCTTGATGTTCGAGGTGTATTCCTTGGAGCGGCGGAAGATCTCACGGATGATCTCGAGAAGGCACTCGGTGATGTCCTTGACCGACGGCTTGTTCGGGCGGGCGATCTGGGTCTTGGTGATGATGTTGCCCTTGAGATCGACGAGCAGGCCCACCATGTTCATGAGGTTGAGCCCCGCTCCGACGATATATCCGCCCTGCGGGTTGAGGTCCAGGAGGACCGGCCTGCGGCCGCCTTCAGAGATGTCAAGCTCCTTCTCGTAGACCAGGTTATGCTTGATGAAATCGTCTACATAGTTGGATATCGTAACGACGTTGATCCCGATCTCCTTGGAGATATCGGGACGGCTGATAGGGCCGCGTTTACGGAGCAGCTCGAGGATGTCGACGTTACGTTTTTCTTTCTCGGTCAACTCGTCTGTCTGGAAATTTATCTGGGCCATACACTAACTCTCTTTCTCCGCGGCTTTGATAGGCAGGTGGATTATTTTATACTACGAGCGCTGTATCAAGTCAAGACTTTTCGCACTGGGAGATGTTTAAAAAGTCCTTTTACTATCTATTATTATAATATAAAATCCGCTTCCTGTCCCCTTCTAAAAAAACGGGGTCAGAATTATTTTCCCGGAAAACAATTCTGACCCCGTTTTTCAAGCGCCATTGACTAAGCGCCAAAACTTGCTATAATCAATTGTACTATTGCCGGCGTAGCTCAGTTGGTAGAGCAACGGTTTCGTAAATCGTGGGTCGTGGGTTCAATTCCCTCCGCCGGCTTAAATTTCCTCCACCCCCGTGTCTCATTTTTCCAAAGTCCTTAAAAATCGGGATTTCTTCCTCCTCTGGACGGGCCAGATCATTTCCCAGCTCGGCGACAGGCTCACCCAGATGGCCCTGCTGGGCCTTGTCTACCAGCGCGCCCCGGGTTCGGCCGTCGAGATCGCCAAAGTCCTGGCCTTCACCATCTTCCCCGTCTTCCTGGTCGGCCCGATCGCCGGCGCGTACGTGGACCGGTGGGACAGGCGCAAGGTCATGTACGTCTGCGACTTCCTGCGCGCGGGACTGGTCGTGCTGATCCCCCTCTTCCTCCTTACCAAAGGGTTCATCTGGATCTACCTGATCATCTTCCTGTCCTTCTCGATCGGCAGGTTCTTCGTCCCGGCCAAGCTCTCGATCCTGCCTGAGCTCGTGGACAAAAAATCCCTGCTGACCGCCAACTCCCTGATCAACACCACCGGCATGATCGCCGCCGTACTGGGCTTCGGCATCAGCGGCCTCATCGTCGAACTGATGGGCGCAAAAAGCGGCTTCTATCTCGACGCGCTGAGTTTCCTGATCTCCGCCACGTCCATCTTCCTCATCTCCTCCCGTTCAAAACGGGAAGCGAACGTCGAGGACCTGAAGTCCCTCGGCCGGGACCTGGTACAGGGGATACAGAAGTCGGTGCTCACTGATATAAAGGAAGGCGTTCTCTATTTCGTCAGGCACAGGGAGATCAGGTTCATCGCGGCGATCATCTTCCTGCTCTGGTCGGCGCTGGGCTCGGTCTACGTCATCTCCATCGTCTTCGTCCAGAACACCCTGCACTCGGCGACCAAGGACCTGGGCTTCCTGATCGTCTTCCTCGGCCTCGGCCTCTTCCTGGGCTCGATGGCCTACGGCGCGGTCGGCCACAAGCTCTCCCAGTTCAAGATAATCTTCTACTCCCTGATACTCAGCGGCTTCATGCTGGCGATATTCGCTTTCGTGCTTAACGCCTACCCCGTGTTCGCCTGCGCGGCGGCGCTGGCTCTCCTGCTGGGCTTATCGGTATCCCCGATAATGATCGCCTCGAACACGATCATCCACAAGGTCAGCGATAACGCGATGATGGGCAAGATCTTCAGCTCTCTCGAAATAGTCATACACCTCGGGTTCCTGATCTTCATGTTCGCCAGCGGGTTCCTGGCGAACCACATTCCCCAGTCGGCGATCCTGGTCTGTATCGGCATACTTATCGCCATCACCGGGGCTCTGAGCCTGCTCTTCGGAAGGTACTATGAATGGATAGGCGGAGGGAAACAGGTATGAAAAGAATAGCGGTTTTCGCTTCGGGCAGGGGATCGAATTTCACGGCGATCGCGCAGGCGATAAAGAAAGGCGCGATCAAGGCCGAGATCGGGCTTCTGGTCTGCGACCAGCCGCAGGCGGCAGTGGTCGCGAAAGCGAAACGCCGGAAGGTCGCCTGCTGCCTCTGCAAAAGAGAGGATTACGCTTCGCGCGACGAGTTCGAAAAAGCCATCATCGGGCGCCTGCGCGCCGAGAAGATAGAACTTATCGTCCTGGCGGGCTTCATGCGCATCGTCGGCCCGAAGATGATCGCTGCCTATAAGGACAGGATCATCAACATCCACCCCGCCGTCCTCCCCGCCTTCAAAGGCGCCCACGCCATCGAGGACGCGTACGACTACGGCGCCAAGGTGACCGGCGTTACCGTGCATTTCGTGGACGAAAAGACCGACCACGGCCCGATCATCCTCCAGACGCCCGTACCCATCCGCGAAGGAGAATCCATCGAGGCGCTGGAAACGCGCATCCACAGGATCGAGCACAGACTGTACCCTCAAGCGATAAAGCTGTTCCTGGAAGGGAAGCTGAAACTGGAGGGAAGGAAAGTGCGGATCACTTCTTAAGGACAGGGACGAGCTTCGGGTTCAGGTCCCGCACATCCCCCGGATCGAGGTGGCACTTGGAGTTGGTAAGAAGATTGGTCAGCTCCGCGACGGCGAAATCGGTGAACCCGTAGATAGTCAGCACCTCCAGCACGACCTTCCTGACCTCCTTGTCGGCGTCGGCGCTCTGCTCCACCTCAGGCTTCTGGAACTTCAGCCCCACCCTGTGCTCGATCTGGTTGCAGAGGAAATCCTTGAACTTGACGTCGGCGTACTTGACGCTGTTGCCTTCCCAGTCCCCGATCACCTCGGGACGCAGGCCGGACTTCACCGCCACGCGGTGATGGTACTCTCCCGGTGAGATCACGCGGTACAGCACCTTGATCAGGTCCTTGTAGTAGATCGTCTCCCGTATCTCCAGCCCGTTGGAGACGTCCGCCGCCATCAGCACATAGAACTGCACCTGTTCGCGGTCGCGCGCGCTCATGCTGAACAGGACGCGGCGCACCACCTCCCAGGCGTTGTTGATCTTCTCCATGGCCTTCTTGCTGATCTTGTACCCCTGGTCCTTCTCCCTCTCGGGCACGATAGGCTTTACCAGGTAGCTTACGCGCAAAAGGCCTTCCCTCAGGACGCTCTCGTTCTCCTGGATCTCAAAGCGCTCCCTGATCTTGTCGGCGGGATCGTTGCCCTTGGTCCGTTCGAAAAGCTCGTCGACCGGGACGTAGACCCAGAGCGCGCCGCCGACAAGGCGCGAGCGCGCCTTCATCTTGTATTCGTCCCTGAGGATCTTCTCTACGGTCTTGTCGATGTCACGGGAAGCGTACGTCGGGGTGGTCGAGGTAGAGCATCCGGCAGCAAGGGAGACAAGAAGGACGAGGCTAAGGGCGCGACTTGCCAAACTCCTGGAAAATCGCCTCGATTTCGTCATAATTGAGCTCTTCCTTGGCAACGAGTTCATTGGCAAGCCGGTCAAGGAGCTTCTCCTCCCTGACGAGCAGATCATCCACTTCCTTCATCGCCCCGCGCAGTATCTCCTGCACGTCGCCGTCAAGGCGGGTCTTGGTCGTCTCCGAGAGCAGACCCT
>JBLMZF010000039.1:0-30560 GCA_050258655.1 Deltaproteobacteria bacterium
GGAGTAAGGACGGTCGTCCACACTGTCCACGGCTGGTCGTTCAACGATCTCCAGCCCGCGTTCGTAAGGATGTTATACAGGAGGCTGGAACGGTTGTGTGCCAATTTCACCTCGACGATCGTGGTCGTCTCAGAAAACGACAGGGACAGGGGATTAAAAGCCGGCATAGGCAGGCAGGAGCAGTACGCGCTTATCAGGTACGGGATCAATGCAGTCCGTTACTCTGAAACTGACGGAAACGCCCGAAAAGAGTGGGGGATCGCTGACGGCCGCTATTGCATTGGAAATATTTCCTGTCTCAAACCGCAGAAAGCGCCGCTCGATTATATAGAGTATTGCGTCAGGGTGAAACGGAAGCTTCCTGGCTGCAAATTCGTGCTTGTGGGGGATGGAGAGCTCAGGCCGAAAGTCGAGAAAATGATCAGTGCAAGGGGAATGGAGCGTGATATAATACTAACCGGCTGGCGCCGTGATATCCCCGGACTGCTGGCTTCGTTCGATATGCTTGTCCTGACATCACTTTGGGAAGGCCTCCCGATCGCGGTGCTTGAGTCGCTCGCGGCCGGCAAACCCGTGGCCGCGACCGATACCGGGGGCATACGCGAGGTCATCGATGACGGGCGGACGGGGCTGCTGGTGTCTCCCCGGGATATGGATTCGCTGGCTGAGAAGACGGTACGGCTGCTCCAGGACAGAGATAAGATGTCGTCTATCGCGCGGGCCGCGCGGGCAAAGCTCGGCGAAGAATATTCGCTCGAGGGGATGGCCGCACGGCTTTCGCGGGTGTATACCCTTTCAACCCCCTATGAAAAGCACGGACCACGGGTCTGAGTTCCACCGGCTGGTACGCCGCCATCTGCCCCTGATCGGGTACCTGGCGCTCTTCGGGCTTGCGTCCTCGGTGTTCGCGCTGGGCATGCCGTATCTGTCGAAGCAGATCGTCGACCGCGCCTTCCTGGGCCGCGACGCGTCCGCGCTCCTGCATCTGTCCGTTATCGGAGCTTTTTTCTTCGCGGTAAGTGTCCTGAGCCAGTTGGCGCTCAAAGCCCTCAAACGTTTCCGCTCCGCGCGCCTCAAATTCTCGCTTACCAAAAGGTTCCTCACCAGCCTTTACTCTCTTGACCTCGGGTCTTTCCAGTCGCGTCCCGTAGACGAACAGGTCTACCCGGTGTTCGAGGTTGACCGGATCGACACGTTCATCATCGAGACGCTGCCCAACATCCTTACCGAGCTCATCAAGCTGCCTGTCATCCTGTTCATCGCTTTCCGGCTCAGTCCCCCGATGACCTTATTGCTTGCGGCGCTGTGCCCGCTTTTCATCCTCCCGGCGCTCCTGGCCAGGCGCAGGCTTTACACGCTTTATCAGAGGTCGTGGGAGAATGACGCGGGGCTGTCCAAAAAAATATACGAGTCGATGTCGGGGATACTGGCGCTCAAGGTGTTCGGCGCCGAGAAGCGCGCGCGCAACGCCTACATGGGCGAGCTGGCGCAGAACATCAGGCTGGGCCTGAAGAGTTTCCGGCTCGAGTCGCTCCTCTCGGTGTTCTCCTCATTCGCCTCCAAAGCCGTCTTCGGCTGCCTGGGCCTTTTCGGGGGATGGCTCATCATCAGGGGAGAGCTTTCCCTCGGCGCGTACACGGGAGTGATGCTCTACATGGGGTACGCGGGGCAGGTCTTCCAGCTCCTGGCCGACCAGGTGCAGTTCCTTTCCCGGGAAGCCGTATCGATCGACAAGTTCCTTTCGGTCTGTTCGCGAAAGCCGGCGTTAACCTCGTCACCGTCAGCGTCACATGACGTCTCGCTGAAGGACGCGATCACCGTGCGCCAGGTATCGTTCGCGTACGGCGGCGGGCGGCCGGTGTTCGACGGGCTTGGCCTGACCATTCCCGCAAATTCCTGGGCCGGCGTTGCCGGTCCTTCCGGATGCGGCAAGACGACCCTGGCGTACCTGCTGATGCGCCTTTACGATCCGGGCTCGGGCGCGGTGCTTTTTGACGGCAGGGATATCGCCTCACTGGATCTCAGGGCACTTCGTTCTTTCTGCGGATGGGCGGGACAGCAGCCATACCTGTTCGAAGGGACCGTCCGGGAGAACATCCTGATGGGACGCCGTTCCACTGACGGACAGGTCCGTTCGGCGGCGGAACTCGCCTGTCTTGACGGTTTCGTAGAGGGATTGCCTGAGGGATATGAGACCCGGCTGGGGGAGGGCGGATGCAGGCTTTCGCAGGGGCTCAAACAGAGGCTGGCCCTGGCGCGCGCGGTGCTGACAGACCCGCAATTGCTTATCCTTGATGAAGCCACTTCATCCCTTGATTCAGCTGCCGAAGCCAGGATCTTCGCCAGGCTCAGGGCGCGCAGGGCGGGCAAGACCACGATCGTGATCTCACACCGACTTTTTTCCATAAAGGACGCGGACAGGATCTATTTCCTGCGGGAGGGCAGGATGGAGGAGGGGAGCCATGATTCCCTTTTCTCATCGAGCGCCGCGTACAGGGAGTTCTTCGCCAATCAATTGTTCGACCTTCAGAAGGAGGACGCCGGACAATGAGCCGACAATTCTGCATCCTGCTGGTGATCAGCGCGCTTGCCTTGTGCCGGATCATGATACTGCTGACCCTTAAGAGCAGATTGGCGATCCGCCTGAAGACGGCCTCGGGCATACCCTCGCTGGGAGGCATCGCCATGGCCCTCTCGTGGCTGGCGGCGAGCGCTGCGGGCGCCGCGATGCTCGGTCTGTACAGCAGGGAGCTTGCGGGTATCCTTGCGGGGTGCCTGATCATCCTCCTGTGCGGCCTCTGGGACGACCTCCACGAGATGAGCGTCGCCGCCAAGCTGTTGTCCCAGCTGGCCGCGGTCGTCGTCGCTATGGGGCTGGGCATCCACACGCGCATCATCGGCATCGGTCCTGCCGCCAATGCCGCTATCACTGTCCTCTGGCTTGTCGGGATCACCAATGCGTTCAACCACCTCGATGTCATCGACGGCCTCGCCGGTACCGTCGCGCTGGTCTCGGCGGCCGGGTTCCTGCTGGTCTCTTTTATCCATTACGATCCTGTCTGTCTCGTGCTGCTGGCCGCCTGCATCGGCTGCATCGCGCCGTTCCTCGCCTTCAATCTTCCCCCGGCCCGCATATACATGGGCAACGCGGGAAGCCATTTTCTCGGGTTCCTGCTGGGTTCCGTCGCGATCGTCCTCAAATTCGCCACTCTCGACCGCCTGACCGCTTTCGTCGCCCCGCTGCTTATCCTCGGGCTGCCCATATGCGACACCGCTTTTCTCATCTGGTACCGGCTTTCCGCCGGGCGTTCGATGGTGCACAAGAGCGACGATCATTTCGTCCTGCGGCTGATAAGTTCGGGCATGAGCAGGAGACAAAGCCTCCTGGTCACCGCCGTTCTTTCCTGCACGCTGTGTTTTTCAGGGGTGCTGGTGGCCGTCACGGGCCCCGCTCAGGGGCTGGCCATCATATTGATCACCGTGGGGCTGGCGGGGGCAAGCTATTGCTTAGCCGGGAGGATCACCGTCCGTGGCTGAAAGGATAGTGGTCATAGGCGGCGGCCTTGCCGGATTGACTGCGGCGTATTCGCTCCAACGCAGGGGACGAAAATGCCTGGTATTCGAGAAGGAAAGCGCGGCCGGCGGACTATGCCGGTCCAAGCGGGCAGGAGGCTTCACGTTCGACCAGTGCGGCCATCTGCTGCATTTCAGGCACAGGGAGATCTTCTCTTTTGTCCGGAAAATACTCGGTGCTGACCTGGCGATGCATGAGCGCAACGCATGGGTCTATGCGGGCGGAGGCTGTGTCCGGTATCCTTTCCAGGCCAACCTCTACGGGCTGCCGAGGGATATGGCGCAGGAGTGCCTGCTGGAGTTTATCAAGGCAAGGAACGGTAAGGATAAAAAGGACTCGCATCCGGCATGTTCTTTCTCCGTCTGGATAAACCGGACCTTTGGCAGTGGAATAGCCAGGCATTTCATGACGCCTTATAACCGCAAGTTCTGGTCGCGTCCCTGCTCTTTACTGACGACTGAATGGCTTGACGGCTTCATACCCATCCCGACGCTCAGGGAGGTGATCGAAGGGAGCCTGGCTTCCACCGAACGGCAGTTCGGATATAACGCGCGCTTCTGGTACCCGCGCTCAGGAGGGATCCAGGCATTGCCTGACCGGCTGGCGCGGGGGATCGAGGGGCTGCGGACGGATGCGCCTGTGACGCACGTCGACCTGAAGAACAGGAAGATCAGGCTGGCGTCCGGGGAATGGGAACGGTACGACCGGCTTATATCGACGATGCCCCTGCCTGAATGGGCCGGGAAGACTTCGCTGCCCGCCGACATCCGGCAATGCGTGAAGCGCCTGAGGTGGACGTCCATAACCTGCGTAAACCTCGGGGTCAGGTCCCGACGTGAAGAACGGAGACACTGGATCTATTTCCCGCAAAAGGATATCCCCTTTTACCGGGTAGGATTTTCACACCGGCTCTCAGGCAGGAATGCCCCTGCGGGGACGCATTCTCTTTACGTCGAGATATCGCGGCCGGGCACCGGCACCTGTGACAGGGGTCATTCCCTCGGCACGATCGTACGCCGCCTGAGGGACTGCGGCTGCCTGGACGCGAAGGACACGGTCGTGGAAAGCGATATCTGCGATATCCCGTACGGGTATGTTGTATATGACCGTCAGAGAACGCCGTCTGTGGAAAAAATAAAGGATTTCCTGGCGCGTCATGGTGTGGTCTGTCTCGGACGGTACGGGTCGTGGGAGTACCTGTCCATGGAAGGGACGATGGCGCAGGCAAGAGAGTGTATCGCTGCTTTATAAAGACATGAGCGGAGTCAGCGTTATCATCGTGACGTGCGGGGTCAGGGGTTTTCTGCGGGCGTGTCTGGATTCTGTCCACCGGCAGTCGAGCCCGGTCAGGGAAGTGATCGTGATCGATAATTCCCTCGATCCCGGACTGCGGGCGCGCCTCGGAGACTGTCTGTCGGGCGTGAACCTGGTATCGAATGCCCGTAACCAGCCTTACGGAGTTTCCCTTAACCAGGGCATACGCATCTCGTCGGGTGAATTCATCCTTTGCCTTAACGACGACGTGACCCTTGAGCCCGGCTACGTCGGCGAGGCTCTCAAGGGATTTTCCGCGGGCGGGAGGGTAGGCATGGTCAGCGGCAAGATCCTGCGTCCCGACAGGAAGACCATCGACAGCACGGGCCTGTTCCTGACGATGTACCGCACGGCGAAGGAAAGGGGATATGGCTTGCCCGATCTCGGCCAGTACCAGTCGGCGGGGCCGGTGTTCGGAGTGAGCGGGGCGGCCGCCTTTTACCGCCGCTCCATGCTTTTCGATGTCGCCGACCGCGGCGGTTTCTTTGATCCCGACTTCGGCATGTTCTACGAGGATCTCGATATCGCCTGGAGGGCGCACAGGCGGGGGTGGAAAGGGTAGTATACGCCGAGGGCGGTGGCCAGCCATGAGAGGGGAGGGTCGTGCCGCCCCGAGGGCGCGGCAGGGAAGCCTTTCGGCCGTAACCACCTGGATGACCAGTTACTCCTCAGCCTGATCATGAACCGCCGGCGGGCACTGCGCAAGAACATGTCGCCTTCCGAATCGGTACGCTGCGCGCTGCCGATATTCTTTTACGATTGTTTTGCCTTATCGCATCTGCTGCTGTTCAGGCCGGGGGCGCTGAAGCTGCTCCTGAACCGGAAAGGAACAGTGCCCGCATGAAAGACGCACGCAGGCATTTCGAGCTGGTATGGGAACTGGCATGGCGCGATATAAGGCTCCAGTACCGCAGGCCTTATTTCGGTTTCCTCTGGATGCTGATCATACCCGCAAGCCTGGCTTTGATGTACAAGTTCCTTCTTTCCGATCTGATGCACGTCCGGACGGGCGCGTACCCGTTCTTTATCTATCTTCTGTGCGCGATGATACCCTGGAATTTCTTCGCCAATTCGCTGCAGCGCTGTTCCCGGTGCATCCTGGATAACAGGAATATAATCCACCAGCTCGCGTTCCCCAAGGCACTGATCCCGGTGTCGACCGTCGTGTCGAACCTCATACAGCTTCTGCCGGCCCTGGCTGTCCTGGTGTTGTTCCAGCTTTTGTCGGGGGCAGGGATATCGCCGTTGGCGGTCCTGCTGCCTTTCGTTCTTCTGCTGCACGTCTTCATGGTGACAGGGATCGCGTTCTTTGTCAGCGCGCTCCAGGTCTTTCACCGCGACACCGAGTATTTCCTGCAGGTGGTCCTGGCCGGCCTGTTCTTCCTGACGCCGGTCGTCTATCCGCTTGACCTGATCGTTTCATCCGGCCATCCGCTGCTTATCCGTCTTTATTTCTATAATCCTCTTGTGGGGCTGACCGACCTGTACCGGGCGGCCCTGCTGCCGGGATTCCCCGCCGGCCTCCCTGCGCAGGCCGGTATCGTAAGCACCCTGATCGTACCATGTGTGTTCTCCGTTTTCGTGCTCCTGGCCGGTTTCCGGTTCTTCAGGACAAGCGAAAGGCTGTTTTATGACCACCTCAACCGGTGATACGATGAGCGCGGTGCTTTGCTTGCGCGGTGCCGGGCGGAAGTATCCCGTATCTAAGGGTGATTTCTGGGCGCTCAAGGATGTTTCCTTTTCCCTGGGAAGGGGAGAGATCGTCGGAGTGATCGGCCGGAACAGCTCCGGCAAGTCCACACTGCTCAATATCCTTTCCGGGTCGCTGCCGCTGTCTGAAGGCGAGCGGGAGGCCGGCGGGAAGGTATCCGCCCTGTTGACTCTCGGGGCCGGGTTCCAGGACGAGTTCACCGGCCGCGAGAACGTCTATCTCAACGCGCGGCTCATCGGGTTCACGCGTCAGGAGATCGAAGATAAGTTCAAGAGCATCCTCGAGTTCTCGGAGCTCGGCGCCTTCATCGACTCGCCGTTGGGCAGTTATTCCTCGGGGATGAAGGTGCGGCTTGGGTTCAGCGTCGCAATCCATAAGGATTTCGATGTTCTGCTTACCGACGAGATCCTGGCGGTAGGAGACGTCCATTTTCAGAAGAAATGCCTTGAAACGATCGCCTCGTTCAGGCGGCAGGGAAAGGCCGTGGTGCTGGCCACGCAGGACACGGACCTGGCGGAAAGGCTCTGCGACCGGTTGGTACTGCTCGAGGACGGCAGGGTGGAGTTTGCGGGAGATCCGCGCGAAGCGGTTGAACGGTACCAGGGGCTCTTGAATAAAAGCCGCGTTTTGATGAGGGACAAAAGGATCAGGACCGTTACCGAGACCAAGCGGTGGGCGCAGGACATGGCCGACTGGGGGTCGCGCGAAGGCACGGGGGAGGCGCGTATTGAAAAGGTCGAGACGGTCAATCGCTGGGGTATGAGGACTTCTTCCGTCGATCCTGGCGACCAGTTGAAAGTACGCGTGCGCTTCTCGGCGCTGGAAGAGATCGGTCCGGCCCATTTCGGCGTGGCTCTTTTCCGCGACGACGGCGTTTACTGCTACGGCCCCAATACCGATTTCGACGGGATCACCATCCCGCGTATCCCGAAAGGGAAGGGAAGTTTCGAGATAACCTTCCAGCGTCTGACGCTTGCCCCCGGTGAATACCGCATTTCCGTCGCCATCTGGGACAGCAAGGAAGTTTTTGCCCACGATTACCACCGGTGCATGTACGGGGTGCGTGTCAACGGGAAAGCTGACGGCAGCGGGCCCCTTGCCGCGGCGATCAAAAGCCGGTGGACCGCGCTGAAGCAGCCGGCTGGCGCGGGAGAGCCGATTATTCCCTCCCTGCGGCTGCTTGACGGCGAAGGAAGGGAGAAGGGGACGTTCCTCACCGGTTCGCCCCTTACGGTCCGGACGGCGGCAGTCGGCGGAATCGGTCCTTTGCGCGTTGATATCTTCCGCTCCGACGGTATATTGTGTGCGAGCGAAGTCCTGGGTCTGCCTGGAACGGGAGGTGTTTTTGATCTGTTTTTCCCGGAATTCCCGTTCCTGCCTGGAGGTTACCGTGTGACGGCAGGGCAGATGCGCGCGGAATTCACAGTGGTCTCGTCATCAAAAGACCACGGGACCGTATTCATCCCTCATACCTGGAGGACTGGGATAAAGATATGAAAGACCCTCTTGTCAGTATCATCGTGGTCAATTATAACGGGAAACGCTTCCTGCAGGACTGCCTGCGGTCCCTTCTTGCCCAGAATTACGGCGGCGGGATCGAGATACTGCTGGTCGATAACGGTTCCACCGACGGTTCCGTTGAGCTGGTCCGCTCGGATTTCCCCTCCGTGCAGGTGCTCATCCACCCGGAGAACAATTACGTCAAAGCCAACAACTTCGCGGTCAGCCGGGCAAAGGGAGAGCTGATCGCCTTCGTGAACAACGATATCGTCGCCGGCCCGGACTGGCTGGCGCCCCTGGTCCGCTGCCTGCTCGATGACAAGGCGCTGGGCGGTGCCGGCAGCAAGATACTCTTCATGGACGGCAGGATCCAGAGCCTCGGACTCCAGGAAATACCCGGTTTCTATTTTGTTGACAGGGAACGGGGGGCGGAAGATACCGGCACGTTCACCGGCGTGCTGGAGACCGGCGCCCTGTGCGGGTGCGCGGCCCTTTACCGCAGATCATGCCTTGACGCGGTCGGTCCGCTTGACGAGGATTTCGTGATGTTCGTCGAGGATGTCGATCTGGGCCTCAGGTGCGCGCAAAAAGGATGGAAACTGGCGGTCTGCGCGGACAGCGTCATCCGCCACCATTGCCACGGGACTGTCGGCAGCGAGAAGGAGGCGCGCGGGCTTATCGAACGCAACCGCCTGCTCCTTATCGCCAAGCACTGGCCGGATAAACTGGCGGATTCGCTTATGGGCGGAGGTTTTTACACCGCCTACGGCGCTTATGGCGCACGGGACATCAGTGACGTCATCGGGAAGGTCTACGCCAAGCTGGTCAAGGAGCACGGCATCGCAAAGGCCGAGTTCCTTGCGCCGTCGGTTTTCAATTCCATAAGGCTTATTTATACCTATGAGAAACAGCGGCTGCTGGGTGACCTTAACGGGCTTGAGAGCGCGCTGCATGAAAAAGAAGAGCGGCTCAAGGGTGAGCGCGCCGCGTTAGATTCTTTGCGCAACAGTCATCACGAGACCTGCCGCGATCTTGACGAAACCGGTCACCGGCTTGAAGAGACCGCTCACAGGGCCGCGGAGCTGGCGGCAGAGGTCGATCGCAAGTCAGCGGTGATCGCCGAGAAGGAGAAAGAACTCAAGCAGGTCTGCGTTGAGGCGGAGGCGGTGGCGTTGTCCCTGCGCCGGGAGATAGATGGAGCGAGGTCGTCAGCCGAAGCGCTCAAGGCGGCGCTTGAGAAGCAGACGGACCATGCCCGGACACTCGAAGCGGCGCTTGAGAAGCAGACGGAACGTGCCCGGATGCTCGAAGAGGCGCTTGAGAAGCAGACGGAACGTGCCCGGACGCTTGAAGAGGCCGGGACCGGTCTCAAAAAGGAGGCTGAGCGGCTGCGCGAGAGCCTGCAGGAAAAGGAAGCCCAGCTGCAGCAGAGGCAGATCGAAGCCGAGGACAAGAACATGCTGCTGGAACGCACCCGGGCGGAGCTGGACTCGATCCACGATTCGACCGGGTACAAGTATTTCCTCAAACCGGCCTGGGATGTCATCTATCCCCTGAAGCGGTCCGTGCGCGGGATCGCATCCCTGGACTTCCGGCGGTCCGTCTGCCTGATCGCCGCGGGTCTTGGTTCTTTGGCGCGAAGGGCCGTGTGCCGGGCGGGGTCTCTGGCGAACCGCGCGCGTTTGAGATCGCTCTCGCCGGCCGAGGGCCGCGAGTTCCAGGCCCATCTTTCGTCCGGTGCCTTCCCCGCTTCCCCTGAGCGGGTGGTGATCATGATCAACAGCGAATGCAATCTGCGCTGCGCGTTCTGCGGCATTCCGGGGAGGTATGAGAAAAGAAGGATGACCCTGCCCGAGATGCGCCTGGTCCTCGAGCAGGCCGCCGCCCTGGGTACGAAGGAAGTCGTCTTCACCGGAGGCGAGCCTCTTCTTCACCCGGATCTGTTCTCCGCTGTCGAGTACGCCCATTCGCTGGGGCTCAGGACCGCCCTCACAACCAACGGCGTGCTCCTGCGCAAACTCTCCGGGCGGATCGCGCGGTCCGCGCTTGACACGGTGAGCGTTTCGGTGGACGGTTTCAAGGAGACGCACGCCAGGCTCAGGAACCATGAGATGGCCTATGACGAGATAATCAGTTCGATGGAGGATCTTAAGAGGACCGGGCTGGGGGTGACCGCCAACTTCGTCATCACCGCCAGGAATATCGGCGAGCTTCCCGCCCTGTACGAGTTCCTGACCGCAAAGGGCATCTACGTCAGCTTCTTTCCCGTGCAGTTCGTTGACGCGAAGGAACTTTTCCCGTCCCGGGAACAGCTCGGTATCTTCATGGCGTTCGTCAGGAAACTCTTTTCAAAAGGCAGGATCGACGCGGCGGCGTTCCATTATTACGATGAGATGTGCCGATATTTCCTGGAGCCCGGGCACACCGTGCGGTGCCTGGGATTGTACAGGGAATACGGGGTCGACGTCAACGGCGAGCTTTTACCCTGCTGCGTCTGGAGCAATCCGCAGCGTCCGGTCAACGGCCTGGGCAATGTGCATATGGAGAGGCATCTGGAACGGTTCTGGCATTCTCAGAAGGCGCTTGAGGCCAGACGGTCGCTGTACCGGGAGGGATGCGGGAAATGTTTCAACATGAGCCTGGCCGAATTCACGCGCGTCACCGGCCGTTCCTTCGTGATGGGACGGGAGACCGCGCTCCAGGCAAAGGGAACGGGCATCTCGCCGGTCCACGTGCATATTCGTCCTACTCTTCGCTGCAACTTTTCCTGCCGCCATTGCGATATCTGGAAATCTCCGTCACCGGAGCCTGAACTGACCCTCGACCAGTGGAAAGCGGTGATCGATAAGCTCGGTTCATGGCTGGGCGCTTTCAGGATGGATGTCGCCGGCGGCGAGATCCTGCTCAGGAAGGATATTTACGATATTATAGGCCATGCCGTTTCCCGAGGCGCTTCGGTCAACCTGACGACCAACGGCTCGTTGATCACGGAGGATACGGCGGCGAAGATCGTCTCGTGCGGATTTGCCGGCGTGTCCCTGTCACTGGACGGGGCCACGGCGCGGACGCACGATTACATCCGTAATCGTCAGGGCGGGTTTGATACCATCATGCGCAATGCCCGTCTCCTGAGAGAGAGCCGGGGTCCGGCTGCCTGCCCGGCCGTGACCTGCGCCAGCGTCATCACCAGCGGCAACCTGGATGAGCTCGCCGACATCGTGAAGTTCGCCGGCGAGGTCTTCGATTCGGTGACGTTCCAGGCGCTGGATAATAACTTCCATGCCGCTTTCGATCCTGCCTGGTTCCGGAAGAACGAGTTCTGGCCGAAGGACGCTGAGAAGGCGATCAGGGCGATCGACGGCCTCATCACGCTTAAGCATGAAGGCCGGAGGATCAATAATTCGGTCTATCAGCTCGAGACCATGAAGAAGTATTACGCCGATCCGTCGGGTTGCGCGGAGTATCCGTGTAAGACGGGAGAAAGTAATTTTATCGTCACCGAGACCGGGAAGGTCCGTCTCTGCTGGAACCTGGGGGATGTCGGCGACATCCTGCGTGAGGACCCGTGCGCCATTTGGTCAGGGAAGAAGGCGCGGGCCATGCGCCAGACGATCGCTGCCTGCAGGAAGACCTGCCGGCTGCTTAACTGCAATTCTTTCTGATGAAGAAAATAGCGTTGATCACGGCGCCCTGCTGGTCGGTATTCACCCCGCCCCTGGGCATTTCCTACCTGTCTGCCGCTCTCAAAATGGCAGGATACGACGCCCGCTGTTTCGATCTCAACGTCTCGCTGTTCGATTCGCTCAAGGGCGGGCCAAGGGACCACTGGGATTTCTGCAACCACGCCGATTGGTGCGGCCAGCGTTTCGAAACGGAGCTTTTGCCCCGGGTCCGTCCGTTCCTCGACGAGGGCGTGGAACGGATCCGGCGGTATGCGCCCGATATGGCGGGGTTCTCCATCTTTTATACCAATATCGAATGCAGCCTTTTTATAGCCTCCCGCCTTAAGGAGGTCATGCCCGGGATAAAGATAGTGTTCGGCGGACCGGAATGCTACCGCGACCTGACGGAGAACCGCTTTCTTGCCCGTTCCCTGATCGACGCGTTGGTCATCGGTGAGGGAGAAGCGGCCGTCCGCGAGCTGGCCGGACGGCTGTCCGACGGCAAGGATTTCTCGGGGATACCTGGTACGCTGGTCAGGGGGGGACAGTTCATACCAAGGCCGGATATCGCCGACCTGAACTCGCTCGCGTACCCGGATTTCAGCGATTTCGACCTGAACCTGTACCGGTTCAAGGCGCTTCCCTTGATGAGCTCGCGCGGGTGCGTGGCCAAATGCAGCTTCTGCGGCGAGGTCAGGCACTGGAAGACGTTCAGGTACCGGCGGGCGGAGAATATCTTCGGGGAGCTCGTGCGAGGCTCCAGGGATCATGGCTGCCGCGATTTCTTCTTCAACGATTCCCTGATCAACGGCAATGTCAGGGAGCTTTCCAGGCTGGCGGATATGATCCACGAAAGCGGCATGAGGATCTCCTGGGGCGGGTATGCCCGCGTCAATCCGCAGATGGACCTGGATTTTTTCAGGCGTCTGAAGAGGGCGGGGTGCACGTACCTGTCGTTCGGGATCGAGAGCGGGTCGCAGAAGGTCCTGCGTGACATGAAGAAGAACATACGGCTGGCCGATGCCAGGAAGAACCTGAGGGACGCGCGCGCGGCGGGCCTTCAGACCCATGTGAACTGGATCGTCGGCTTCCCCACGGAATCGTGTTTCGATTTCCTGTTGTCGCTCTGGTTCGTGTTCCGCAACCGGGCGGTGATCAGCCATTTTAATCCCGGCCAGGTGCCCTGCGGCATCCTGCCCGGTTCTGATCTGGCGACGCATCCGCAGGAGTATGGGATCTCTCCCCGGAGCTTCCTCAACGAGTGGCGTACCGGGTTCTTCGCCAGTACCATCATCACGAGGCGGGCCCGCCTCTGGATATTCAGGCGATTACTCCGGATTCTGAACATAAGCTTTACCTGAAATGGGGAAAAAGAAGATACTCATTTCCGATACCGCTCCCCTTTACCCGCCATTGTGGGGGGGGCCGAAAAGGATATGGAACCTGTTCGGCCGGCTGCCCGAGGACGAGTTTGACCTTACGTACGTCGGCGTCGGCTGCGGCTTCCCGAAGGGGATGAGCTATTCGTTCGACCGGGTCACGCCGAACCTGCGGCAGATCCTTGTCGCCCTTCCGGTCCATTACCGCCCCTGGAACAGGCTGGAACGTTCGTTGTTCCCGGATCGCTCCCTCGATCTTTTCCTCTATCTCGGCATGCATACCTGCCGCCAGTTCACGAAGCTGCTGAACTCTTTCGAGCCTGACGCGGTGGTCCTTTCGCATCCCTGGGCGGCGCGGTCGCTGCGGTCTTGCTCCGCAAAGGTCGTCTACGACGCGCATAACTGCGAATACCTGTTGATGGAGCAGATCCTGGGAAGCCATCCGCTGCGAGGGGCGGTGCTTGCAGCGGTCAGGGACGCGGAGGGAGAGGCGGTCCGCAGGAGCAGTGTTGTCCTGGTCTGCTCCGAACAGGACCGCCGCGCCCTGGAGAGGCTGTACCGCCTTGATGGAAAGGAAGTCGTATTGGTCCCCAACGGGACCGATCCCGCTGCCGGGAAGGGAGAAGAGGAGCGCAGGGCATCACGGTGCCGCTTCGGTCTCAGGGAAGATGAGCAGGCGGCGATCTTCGTCGGGTCGTATTACAAGCCGAACATCTGCGCGGCGAGGTGGATCATCCGGACCCTTGCCCCCGCGCTTCCCCGGGTGCGGTTCCTGATCGTAGGTACCGTGGCTGACGCGTTCAGGGGCGAAACGGTCCCCCCGAACGTGATCCTTTTCGGCAGGGCAACCGAAAGCGAGCTGGAGGATGCCTTTACGGCTGCCGATGTCGCGGTCAACCCGATCACCGAAGGAAGCGGCGTCAATATCAAGATGCTGGATTATATGGCGCACGGGTTGCCCATAGTGACGACCGGCTTCGGAGCGCGCGGCATCGAGAGGGAAGGGGATGGACAGTCCTTCCTGGTAAGTCCTCTCGAGAGCTTCGCCGGCGCTATCGGGGAACTTCTTGCCGACGCGGCGAAGAGACAGGCGTTGTCGGAATGCGCCGCGCGGACCGTCCGCGCGCGGTTCGACTGGCGGGACATGCGCGAGACCTGCCGTCAACTCCTGCTTTCTCTTTCAGGGGAGCCTGCGCGATGAGGGTTGTCTACGTCGCTCCCTATCTTCCGAGGGAAGGCGCGCACGGGTGCGCGGGCAAGATGCACGACGAGCTTTCCGTCCTGGGCTCCCGCCACCGTTTCGATATCGTCTGCTTTGCTGCCTCCGGGGACCGTCCCGTCGATGTGAGATTCTCGGCCGCCGGCTGCTGCGTCCATCCCTTTCCCGTCGACAGCTATTCCCGCCTGCCTCGCACGAGCCCTGAGATGACGCGGCGTATAGGTGAATTGGCCGCGGGCGCCGACCTTTTGCAGTGCGAGTGTTCGTTCATGATGAGGTTCCTGCCGCGCCGCCTGCCGGTCCCCGTCGTGCTCACCGAGGTGCAGGTCTATCTGCTTGAATTCTGGAGGAGGTTCGCAACAGGCGGCGGGGCGTTATCCCTGGCCAGGATGCTCAAGAACTCGGTGGACGAACGGTTCTGGACCGCGCGGGCGGACAGGGTCGTTTTCCTCTCCGGCCACGACCGGCAGGCTTTCGGTTTTGTTCCGGAAGACAAGGCGAGGACGATCCCGCTTGGTGTTGACCTGGAATACTTCAGGTCCTGCCGGCCCCAAAAGAAGTACGACGCCTGCTTCCTGGGCAATTTCCTGAACGATCCCAACAAGGACGCGATGGAGCATTTCTTCTCGAGGATATATCCTGAGATCAAGAAACAGATCCCTTCTTTCTCTTTCTGCGTCACAGGCGGCGGGTCGGAACAGATGAAAGAATACATTCCTCCGGATGGATCCGTCACGGTCACCGGAGCTGTCCCCGATATCAGGCTTTTTCTCGATCAGTCGCGCCTGTTCCTTAACCCTGTCCGAAGGGGGTCGGGCATGCGCAGGAAAGTGATCGAGGCCTGGGCAATGTCCGTTCCCGTTGTCAGTACATCGGCAGGATGCGAAGGGCTTGATGTCAGGGACGGGGTCAATGCGGCTGTCGCCGATACTCCCGCCTGTTTCGCCGATCGTGTCAGCCAGCTGCTTGCGGACGGTAATAAGAGGGATGAGATGGGAAGGCAGGGCAGAAAGACTGCCGAGGGCCTTCATGACCGCACCCGGACAGCCGGACTGCTTGATTCCGTGTATAAGGAGCTGGCATGATGGAACGTTTTGTGTTCGTGGTGGTCAATTTCAACGGTGGCGACCGGCTGTTTTCCTGCGTGTCGTCGATCAGAAACCAGGAAGCCGGGGCGGCTGTCGTCATCGTCGACAATGGCTCGACCGACGGCTCGTCCGGGAAAGTCTCCTGCGCCTTTCCCGGCACTGTCGTTATCAGGAACGCCGAGAACAGAGGATTTGCGGCCGGGCTCAATGCCGGCATCAGGCGGGCTGACGGCGAATACATAGTTGCGCTCAACAGCGATGTCGAGCTGGCCCCTGATTTCATCGCCATACTCAAGGAAAAGGCCGCCGGGGACGGGATGATCTCGCCGCTTATCCTCGGTCCTGACGGCGGGGTGGATTCCCGGGGGGTCTTTATCGGGAAGTGGCTCCACAGGTTCTATGACGCCAGGGACAGGGTCTGCGCTTCAAAGGTGCTGGGCCCTAAGGGAGCCTGCGCGGTCTTCAGCCGGAAATTCCTCGAATCAGTCCGGCTTGGCGACGAGTATTTTGACGAGGATTTTTTCCTGATCGCGGAGGATATCGACCTTGCCTGGCGGGCGCGGTTGTTAGGCTGGAGGAACCGCCATGTGCCGGAGCTGCGCTGCCGCCATGAGGGAGGGTTTTCGACGGGGAAGAGCGAGCTGGCCCGTTTCCTTGCGCTGCGCAACAGGTATCTCCTGCTGATCAAGAACGGCGACTGGAGGGATTTCCTGGCCCTTGCCTGCTTCGCCCCATTCTATGATCTGCCGCGTCTGGCTCATTTCATGCTGACCAACAGGGGCGGGGGACGGCTGGTGAAGGAGATGCCGGCACTGGCGGCAAAGATGGCGGTGAAGAGGGGGCAGCTGCGTTTAAAGATGAAGGGAACCGCGTGAAGCGGAGGATATTGCCGTGAGAACGGGAAGATCTATGAAGAACAGATTTCTCGTCATCCTGCTCGTCGTTGACCTGGCCGTCCTGGTCCTTCTGCTTGGCCAGAGACAGTTCTCGCATCTGCTTTTATGGGATATCAGGGAAAGCTTTTCGCGCAGAGAGCTCGAGCGGCCGCCTGAGAAGGCGGCGGAGTATTTCCGTTTCGAGTCGAGGTCGGACGCCGAAAAGGTGTTCGATAAGACAGTGACTGCCGTAAAAGAGAGCGGTCTTACCGCTCAAGTCCTGGGTATGGCCGCCAGGATCGAGGGCATGGAGCCCAGCGTCCTGTACGGGAAAAAAGCCGGGGCGCCGCCCATCAAATGGGACTCTCCGGAGGGGCTGGCCAGACAGCTTAAAGAAGGTGCCAGAGGCGCTCATTGCCTCCACCGTTCGATAGTTCTCGCGGAAGCCTGCGCCGCCGCCGGTATCCCGGCAAGGCTATGGGCTCTGGAGAACAGGGATTTTGACGGCGTGCCCCACACGGTCATCGAAGCGTATGATGCGGCCGGAGCGAAATGGGTCTTTTTCGATCCCCAGCTTTGTTTCTATGCCCTTTCAGGGGATGCAGCGCTTTCGCTTCTTGATCTGAGAGAGCGGCTGCTCAACGGCAAAACCGAAGGACTTGAATTCGTCAGGATGGACAACGGGCAGTCAGTGCCCCTGATGGCCTCTGTCTACCGCCCGATGCTGAGGAAAGTGTTCCTGCGGTCGAGGAACGATTTTTCCCGCATGTACCGCGACCGATACGGTTTTTTCCGCCCCTTGTCCTGTTTTATCGATCCTTTACCCGTTCCTGCGGTGATGGGGATCTATTACTTGTTCTCCGGCGACCGGTTCATCCATTACGTGGACAGGTTCGACGGCAGACTCAGGGGGAGGGCGAAGGAAGTCAAAGCGGTTTTCCTGCTGCTTACTGCTGTGTTCTTTGCCGGATGCGCAGCATTTTTCGCGCTGAGGAAGCGGCGTCCTTGAAAGAATCGAACAATGCCGCGCGCAGGAGATATCCGCGCGCCGGGCAGCTGTCGAAGACGGTCCGGGGTGTGATGAAGTTCTTCAGCAGAGGGGAGATCCCGCCCGGCTTGACAGCCTTGAGCGCCGGCGGGACGGCTTCGCCGAACAGTTCCGAGGTCAGGGCAAGGGCCAGGTAAAGACAATTTCTCATCCTGCTCTCAGTTGAAGCCCGGAGGATATAATCCCAGTCCATCTGCGGGAACGCCAGGAGCAGCTCGTGGAGGTCAATAAGGAATTTGAGAGTAAGCCTTCTGGTGTGGCGGCGTATGTGCAGAGCCGCGATGAGGAGCGAATCCTCGGGTGACGGGATCAGGATCGCCCGGCCTTTGAGCGAGGCCTGGGCGGCGCGTTCCCAAAGGGACGGCAGGACAGGACAGGGACGTGCCGGTACCACGTGCGTATGCAGCTCGATCGCAAGGATTTGTTCCGCCGCGTTCTTTGAGTAATACGCCTCCTCTTCTTCATGTCGTGACGGCTTCTTCCGGAAACCGGCTGCCGTCAGCGTCTCATGGAAGCGGGCAAGATCCTTTTTGCGCGCCAGCAGATCGACATCGGACATCACCCTGAGAGCGGGGTCCTTGTACACGCTGAGGATCAGAGCCAGTCCCTTGAAGGCGAGCAGGCCGTCCGGTGCTCGTGACAATATATCGGCGACAGCTTCTTCATAGAGGAGATTGCGCTTGAGATTGCAGAAGTAATGGTTCCTGAGGGAGTCAAGGTAAGGCCGGGAGACGGCTTTCTCGGCCTCAGGCCGGTCCAGAGCCTTGAAAAGCTGCGGCAGGCATTCGTGCTTTCCGGCCAGAGTGATCAGCGACCGGCAGTCTGGCCGGGCAGAGAAGAGCCGGGAGACTTCCCCGGGGGGCGGGAGGTCGCTGCGGCAAAGCCGGGTGAGCAGTAGCCGTTCACATCGCATAGTTCGGATTATAGCATGGAAGCAGGCCGGACGTACGATTAAAATGCTATGATACATAACGATCGGAACGCAGAGGTGTATTCAGCAATCCAGCGGCATGCGGAGCGGGAGAAGTTCCCTCTGAGGGTCCTTTTCGAGCTGACTTATCGCTGCAATTTCAAGTGCGTGCACTGCTATATCCCGGCCTCTTTGCGTTCAAATCAAAAAGAACTGACCACATGCCAGGTCAAAGAGATACTGGACCAGCTTGCGTCGCTGGGCTGTCTTGTCATCGGTTTTACCGGAGGTGAGGTCTTCCTGCGCAAGGATATATTCCCTGTCATTGAGCACGCGTGCCGTCTGGGCATGCAGGTGGTCGTGCTGACCAACGGCTCGCTGATCGACCGTGACCGCGCCGACAGGCTGGCGCGGTTACCCCTGAACAAGATTGATATCAGCCTTCATTCTCTTGATGAACGGACGTTCCGCAGGATCACCGGACGGAAAGGGCAGAAGGATAAGGTCGTTGAAGCGATCGGGCTTTTGCGGGAGCGCCGTATCCCTTGCGCTCTGAAGACCTGCGGCATGAGCCTCAACAGCAGGGAGATAGACAGAATATCCCGATTCGCCGCTGACCTGGGGGTCAGGTTCCGTGTGGACGATGAGATGCTTCCGGCGTTCGATCATTCCACCGCGCCGTTTTCTGTCATCGGTTCTTTCCAGCGCAAAAAACTTTCCTCCACGGGATCTCCCAGGGATTTTGCCGCAACCGGGTTTTTCCCCTGCGGGGCGGGAAGGACATCTTGCGCCGTCGGCCCTTCAGGATATATACGATTGTGCCATATGGCCCGCGTGCCGGCATATTCCCTTCGTTCCATGAGCGTGGCATGCGCATGGAAGCGTCTGAACGACTTCGTATCGTCCCTGAAAGTCCCCCGTGACTGGCAATGCGGACGATGCGAACTCCTTCGCTACTGCTCGTGGTGTCCCGGGAAAAGCTACCTGCATACGGGTGATCTTTTTTCCTGCAATAAAAAGATCAGGGAGCAGGCTGAAAGGACGCGTAAGAGATCACAGCTCCCCTAAGCCTTGTCTTAAGAGGGATAATATGTATAATGTAAATGAATTAAAATAAATGTTTTATGAGGATTTATATGACAGCTGATGAACTTCTCCTGCGCGAACGGCAGATCCTTCAACGCTCCTTAAAGGGTAATGTAAAGACCTGTTGCTCGGGCAATAAGGTCCGTTCCGGCGAGTTGTCCCCTGGCTGCCGCAGATGCACCGCCGGGAGCTGGACCTGCTTATTCATCACCGGGATCTGCTCCGAAAGGTGTTTTTTCTGTCCTGCCGAACAGCGTTCCGACCATGTTCCCAGCGACATGCGGCAGATCCCTTTTCCCGATCCCGACGGTTTCGCCAGGTTCCTGAAAATGACCGGACGGGAGGGGGTGGCTTTCAGCGGAGGGGAATGTCTGCTGGTCTTCGAAAGGCTCCTATCATACATAAGGGCGGTCCGCAGGAAGCTTCCGGGTATCCACATATGGATCTATACGAACGGAAGACATCTCGTCAAAGGCCATCTGCCGGAACTTCGCAGTGCCGGCCTGAACGAGATACGTTTTAATGTCTTCGCCGACGGGTATTCTCTGGAAAAGCCCGTGCTTGCCGTTCCATTCATCAAGACCGTCACCATCGAGATCCCCGCTGTCCCCGGTGACACAACAAAGGTGAGAGAGATGGCACGGTCAGCCGGACGCAACGGGGTAAAATACCTCAATCTCCATCAATTATTGATGACCCCCTATAATTCAAAAGAGTTTAAGGCGCGCGGTTACTCTGTGATCCCCGGGACGAACGCGGTGCTTGAATCCGAGGTGGCCGCACTCAGGATCATTTCCGGCCTGCGCTTTAAAGGGCACGCGGTCCCTGTCCAATACTGTTCCGTCCGGTACAAAGAACTCTTTCATGCGCGTACATTGCGCAGTCAGGCTCTTTCTTTCCTGCCGTTTACCCGCCTCGAAGCGACCGCCCAGGGGTTCCTGCGCGACGTTTCAGGCAGTACGCGGGAAGTCCGGTATTTCGAACCGAAGCTGGTCAGCGGGAAAAAGAGGGGCAGGATGAGCGCAGGGAAGGATCTGAGCGCCTGCCTGACTTCTGTTCTTGCAAGAAAACTCGATGCGAGGACGGCCGGAGCCGTGCGACCTTGTTTTGCCGGTCGCCGTTCCTGGGACAAAGCGCGCACCGATCTCTTTGCATCCGCCGATGGCTGCTCGCGTTCATCTTTGGTCGGCGGTCTGAGGCGGATCTCGGAATTGGAACAGATGGAAGAGTTCCCGAAAGGTCCTTTTTTGAAGGAGCGCGTATGACCCGCCCGGCAGTCCGGATATCCGATGTGATCAAAGCCCTGATCAGCGCGGCCTGTTTCTCGTTCGTGCTCTCAACGGGTGTCAAGGCGTCGCTGCCGGTGATGCTTTTGGCCGGGTTAAGCATCATGCTTTATGCCGTCTTTCTTTTGGTTTCAAGGGAACGGGGTTTTTCGTATGCTTTGTCTTTCATCTGCCTGCAGTCACTCAACACTGCCCAGGCTTTCTCAGACCTGAAGCTGCTGAACGGTCTTTATGTCGTCCAGACTTGTCTTGTCTTCCTTGCCCTGTCGTTCGTACTGTTCTGGGCCTGTTTTAATAAGCAAAGGATTATCGATGTCTGCGTGTTTACGCTGATCGTTTTCTCGTTCCGTGTATTTGACCGGTCCCTCCTGGACAACGAATTCCTTTTTGTGCACCTGCTTACTCTTGTTACGGGTGTGGAGTGGCTCGTATCCCTCGACCAGACCGGTCTTCCCCGGATCAGGATCCGGACTCTCCTGGCTCTTGGTTCCCTCTTCGGGGCCTGTGTGGCAGCGACAGTGACCGGTTTCTGCCCCTTACGGAGCCTGGTTCAACTGGCCATAATGGCGGATTTCGTTTTTCTCGGGTTCATCGTCGCGCACCATGACCGTTCCCTTTTTAAATGGGTCATCGCCGGCCTTGCGGCCAATGCTGTCTCGCTGGTTTCCCTTATTATCGTGGAGAAATTCTTTTTTCCATCTCAGTACCCTATGTTCTTCGGCAGGAGGCTGTTCATCGGTCTTGATTCCAACTCTCCCGTCCATGCCAATACAGTGGCCGGTTTTTTCATCGCCTTTATTTTCATCTTTTCCGGACTGAAGATCTCAGGGAAGGCCCGGGTGCCCGCGTGGTTTTTTAACACATGTTTTTGTCTTATGCTGTCTTTGATAGTCCTGACCTTTTCGCGTCTGGGAATGCTCGCTCTTCTGGCAGCCGGGCTGTTTGTCCTTTTCCGGACCGGGCATGCTCTCGTCAGGAAGATCTTCGTCACGGCGCTGTTCGGACTTCTCCTTTCAGTCGCGCTTATCCCGGACATCCGGAATTTCGCTCTTGCCCGGTTCAAGGATAATAGCTCGACAGAAATATCCGTCTACAATTCCGGTCTCGCGTTCTCTGCGTTCAGCCAGCATCCCCTGACCGGGGTCGGTCTGGACACCTACTACCCGATCACCGCGTTCGCGGAGCAGAGGCCCTATGGCCATGACCGGTGGGGTATATTGACCACGAAAAATGTCGTCCAATCCCCCGCTCACAGTCTTTACGCTGAGACAGCCCTGTGCGCCGGTATCATCGGAATGGCGGCACTGTTCTGGCTCATCGCGGAAGCGGTTCTCGCCTGTGGCGCGGGCTCCGCCGTCTCTCTCTGGTGCTGTTTTCTTTTCGCTTCTTTTCTCACATTTCTGGTGCACGGGATCCTTTCTTTGACGTTCCACCTGACCATCCTGCCTGCATTCTTCTGGGTGATCGCCGGTCTGCTGCTTTCAAATTCGGCCGTGGCCGGAAAGGCAAGAAGACCGGCTGTAGCGAGAATAGTGATCTGCCTGTTTCTGTGCTTCCATGCCGTTTTTTTCATTATAGTCCCTTTCTTGTCGGGCGCGCATTACTCCAGGGCGCTGGGCCTTTTCCATTCGGGGGACACGCGGGCCGCGGAAAAGGAAAATACCGCCGCTCGTGCGCTGCTCCCCTTTGATCCCCGCACCTGTGTCCTCCAGGCCGCTATCGAAGGCGGGAGAGGGGACCAAAGGGCACGGGAACGATGGCTTAAAGAGGCTTTGCGCTTCCAGCGCAACTATCCGCAATTCATCGAAGATCTGGGGGATATCTATTTGAGCCGGGGGCTGAAAAAGGAAGCCATCAGTGCCTATCTGACCGCCGTCAGCCTTGATCCTTACGGGGTCTGGGACAGGGAACATAATACAAGCCTTGGACTGGCGCTCCTGTCTATTGAGGACAGAGCCGGCGCTTATACTGCCTTCAGGGATGCCGTTATCCGTTCCCCATCTATTGCGAGGGATCCCCAATGGGGAGGCAGGGCCTTCCTGCCGCAGATCATCAATGAAATGGAGGCCGTGGATGTCACGATCGAGGATGGGTTTGGGTCCCGGTCCTCGAGGCTTATTTTCATTCAAGAGGAGTTGAAAAAAGCGCTTGGAACTGATTGAGGCGAAGATGGACAAGGGCGATACTCAGGACATGCTGGTCCTTACTTCCGGCTACAGTATGTGGCCTTTCATTAAACCTGGCCAGCCACTTCTGGTCAGGCAAGTTCCGTTCGAGACGCTGCGGACCGGCGACTTGATAGTCTTCCGCAGGGGGGAGATGTTCTGCCATCGGCTGATCCGCAAAGAAAAAAGCGGAGAAGGGTGGGTATTGCTGGTGCGGGGGGACAATCAGTTGTCGTCTGAGCGTATCCCCGGTACATGGTACCGTGGGAAGGTGATGATGACGATGCGCGGGAAGAGCGCCGCGGCTCTTACCGGCATGGGCGCGCGGATTTCGGGTATTCTCATTGCTTTGACGATGCCTTTTTTCGTTCGACTCAAGCAAACGCTCAAAAGGCTTCTACTAAGGAGATGAAATGAAAGAAAGCATTGTTTTTCTCAAGAACAAAGACTTCGTCGCCCGCAAGATCGCCGGCGAGACGGTCCTTATGCCGCTTTTCCGCTCTTCCGACAAGATCAACTGCCTCTATTCGCTCGCGGATAACGCGGGGCGCGTCTGGGAACTTATCGACGGCAAGAGCAGTATCGGTCAGATCAAACGGCGGCTCCTCGAGGAGTATGCGGTCAGCGAGGAGAGGCTCGACAAGGAACTCGACGAGTTTTTCAGTGACCTGAAGAGCATTAAGGCCGTAAGGGAACGTAAATGAAGACCATAAAGATCGATGACCTGTTGATCAAGGGCAGCAAGATCCGTCCTTTCGCGGGCCATCTCGATCTCACCTACCGGTGCAACCTTTCCTGCGCCCATTGTTACTGTAAGGGCTCTGAGCGCGCGGGGCGTGAGTGGACCGCGCGGGAATGGAAGCGCCTGATCGACGAACTGTGGGAGCACGGATGCCTCCAGTTGGTGTTCAGCGGAGGCGATCCGCTGATCAGAGAGGATTTTCCCGAGATCTATTCCTATGCCTTTGACCGCGGTTTCCTGGTTTCTGTCATGACCAACGCGGTGGCTTTTGACGCGGGTTACGAGCGGCTGTTCCGGAAACGGCTGCCCGAAACGGTCTATGTCAGCCTTTACGGCGTCACGCGGCCCACATATGAATCCATAACGGGCGTTTCAGGTTCCTTCGATAAGGCGATGCGGGCTATCAAAAGGATGGCGCTGCTGAAGCTGCCGGTGGTCCTTAAGACGATCGGGCTCAGGCAGAACCGGGACGAAGTGCTCGACGTGAAGCGTTTTTCCGAACGGCTGCTGGGGAAGCGCAGGTTCCAGTTCGACGCTTTCGTTTTCGGCAGGCTCAACGGAGATACGTCCACCTTTTCGATGCGGCTTTCCCCCGAAGAGATCATAGCCATAGAGTTGAACGATCCGGATTTCAGGGTGTTGCGGAGGAAAATGATCGTCGGGCGCAGGGAAGCGTTCCCGCTGGAATACCTCCATCACTGCACCTCCTGGAACCGGACGTTCCTCGTCGATCCGTTCGGTTCCATGCACTTCTGTCAGTTGAGCAGGGGTTCCGGTTATCCACTGCGTTCGCACGGCGATTTCGCCCGCTATTTCTTCGGCGTCTTTCCGCGCATGGCCGGCGCCAGGTTCACCTCGGACTCCGCCTGCCGCCGCTGTGTCTCAAGGCCCGATTGCCTGTTCTGCCCGGGCCGCGCCGAACTCGAAGGCGCCCATCGGGAGGGACCGGTCAGGTATTTCTGCGAATTGACTGCCGCAAGGAAAAAGAGCGAGAGCCTTTTCCTGAAGGAGAGCCTTGATAAGAGCTAGCGGATACCGCGTGTTCAGCAGTTCCGTGCACAGGGAGTGCGCCCGGAAAGGCATCCCCACCGATTGCCATTTCGAACTTACGTACGGCTGCCCCCTGCGCTGCCGCCACTGCTATTCGTCATGCTATGATCGTCCTTCTTTGCTCAGGAAAGAGCTTAAGACGAAGGAGGTTTTGCGGGTCCTCGATAAACTGAGGGAAGCGGGGATCGTCTGGCTTTGTTTTACGGGGGGTGACCCTCTTTCGCGCGGCGATTTCGCCGTGATCTATGAATACGCACGGAGGCAGGGGTTCGTAATATCCCTTTTTACCAGCGGTTTCCGTTGTGACAGGCGGGCCCTGCGTGCACTGAATGAGTTTCCGCCGTTCTCGGTTGAGATGACCCTTAATGCCGCTACGTCCAGGACGTTCAGGATTATCACCGGGAGGGACGGGCTGGAAGATGTGGTGAGAACTATATGTTCTTTCCGCCGTTGCGGTTTCCCGGTTACCGTCAAGACTCTTGTCTCACGGCTTAATTTCGGCGAACTGGGCGCGATACGGGAACTTCTGGGCGATCTCGGACTGCCGTTTCGGCCCGGCGCCTTGATCTTCCCCAGACTCAATGGTGATCATGCCCCTTGCCGGCTGAGACTGTCTTCATCCCAGTTTAGTAAATTGATCAAGGGCAGCGGGATGGATGCCGGTTGCCGGACTAAAGGCGATGCTGGAAAGGCCCTTTTTTCCTGTGCTGCCGGGAACGGGAACTGTTACATCGATCCTTACGGGTACATGAGAATGTGTCTGACATTCAGAGAAGGGCGGAAGAGCCTCCTGGACCATGATGTTGAGGATATCTTCAGCGATTTTGCCTGCATGAGAAAGAGGGAAAGGAACGCCGATTCGGTCTGCTTGCGCTGTCCTCATCGCGGTCAATGCGTTCTTTGTCCGGGAAAGGCCCTGCTTGAATCCGGTGATCCGGCCGGACGTCCGGCTTTCTACTGCGATCTTGCCCGCGTTCTGCACGGATCGAAGGAGCCTGATAGATGCGCTTCCTGATCGCGAATACGGTCCTTGAGATAAAAAGCCGGCATAAGGCCGACGATACGTGCGCGATTTCCTTTGACCGTTACCGGTATTACGGTAGCCGCGATCCGGATATAGAGCTGGAAGTCGTGCTGAAAGACGATCCCGGCAGGGCCGCGAAAAACAAGATCTTCACCTGCATGAATCCCGTAACCGGCCGCGTCTCATGGGATCTGGCCAGGTCCGGCAGCGTTTATGTGATGGAGTACCGCGATTCGGTCTTCAGACAGATAATGAGGGTCAACGGTGATTTCGACCGGGGCAGGATCATTTTTTCGGGGATCGGTACATGGAGGCTCTTTGACGTGATATCGAATTTCCTTGAGGTCATGATCATCATGAGACATGCCAGGGCAGGATCGGGTATAAGCATCCATTCCGCTTCCGCCCGTTTCAGAGGGGGGGCGGGAGTTGTTTTTGCCGGAAGGTCCGGTGCAGGCAAGACCACTATTTCAGGACTGCTGGACAAGCGGCGGGGAGTCCAGGTCCTTAACGACGACCGTATCTTTGTCTGCCGCGAAGGGAAAGGGTACGCGCTTCTCGCCTGTCCCTGGCATTCCTGGTCCGGGGAAAGCGGGGGTTCGGAAGCGGTGCCGCTGACCCGGATCTATCTTCTTAGCCACGGCAGAAAGAACTCGCTGAATCCCGTGCCCCGGTCCGAGTCTTTCAGGGGCCTTTACCCTCACGTCTTCTCCCCGTTCTGGGACAGAGAGAGGATGGGACGCGTGTTTGATTTCTGCGATGAGCTGGCACGGAGAGTGCCGTTGTTCAATCTTGAGTTCGTCAACGATGAGAGCATTCTTGCTTTCATCAAAAAAGAAGGAGGCTTCGCGTGAAAAAGAAGCGGAAGAGATCATGGAAAAGGCTGGAGATAAAAAAGGTCGAGCTTAATCCCGAACAGGCGGTCCTTGGCTGCTGCTGGAAAGCTTCAAAAGGGTTTTCCCTTTTTGGCACCCAGTGCTCCGGCCTCCTGTGCGCCCCGATCAATAGCCAGGGCTCGCAGAGCACCTGATGTCCTCCCCGTATGAGTATTAAACGCCAGTCATACGGCGATTTCAGAATGTCGCTTCAGCGAAAGAACGGCACACCCTTGATGCCGGATTCTCTGACGATAGAGCTGACCTACCGCTGCAATTTAAGCTGCGGCCACTGTTATCTGGACCGGGAAAAGAGAGAAGGCCGGGACCGCCTGTCGACCGCCCGCGTGCTTGAGCTTATAAGGGACTGCCGCGAGTCGGGTGTCTTCCTTGTCTGCTTCACAGGCGGTGAGATATTCATGAGGGACGATCTATTCACGATCCTTGAAGAATGCTCCCGCTCGGGGATCAGGATGAGGCTTCTGACCAATGGTTCCCGCATCGATGACCGCGCCGCCCGCGCTCTCGCGGGCCTGACGATAGATTCGGTCGAGGTCAGTGTCCCCGCCTTCCATGAAAGGACGTTCGCTGAGGTCACCGGTGTCAAGGGCGCGCGGGATCAAGTTTACAACGCCTTGGGCCTGCTTTTAAAAGAGGGGATCCGTACGGTGGTCAAGACATGCGCCACAAGACAGAATGTCCGGGATGTTGTCAGGGTCGCCGAGCACGCCCGGCGTTACGGGCTCGAGTTCAATCTGGACGGTGAGATCATGCCTCGTCTCGACGGTTCGGTCACGGCTTTGCGCCTTGCTCCTGATGAGATCAGCAGCCTCAGGAGAAGATGCTACCTCTGGAGGGGGAGGAGGCCGCTTGTCCCTTCGGTCTATCCCCGCGGTCGTGTCTTCGGCTGTGGGGCGGGAACGGATCGTTTTGTCGTTGATCCCGCGGGGTATCTTAAACCCTGTGTGTTCATCGATAAACCCCGTGTCGACGTTTTCAGGGACGGCCTTTTGCCGGCTATGACACGCGTCCGCCGTTTCATTAACTCGCTCCGGCCGCCGGATGACTGGGAATGCCGCAGGTGTGCTTTCTCCGATAGATGTAACAGGTGTCCCGCCTATTCTTTCCTGCAGGACCGGACATTTTTTTCCTGCGGACAAATTAAAGAATTTTTCAATGAAACGGTCTGATCACTGGGTCCTGGGCATCAACGCTTCCCATAACGGCTCGTCGTGCCTGATGAGAGGTGCGAGAATAGTCACTGCGGTCCAGGAGGAACGGCTCACACGCAGGAAGCGCGACCGGGTGATCTGTTCCGAGCGCATACTTTCAGCCGAATACTGTCTCAGATACGCGGGACTTCGTCCTCGTGATCTTGACCGTGTCGTGGTGAGCTGTCAGCCGGGAGACAACGGCAGCCGGAGGGATATTTTCTCGAACCCTTCGCTTGGGACCAGGGATATGCGGGGACGGTACACGCACATACCCCATCACCTTGCCCATGCCTATGGAGCTTACGCCTGCAGCGGTTTCCGTGATGCTGTCGTGATCGTTTCCGACGGTGTCGGTTCCCCGTTCAAGGATATTTTCCGGGGAGAGAAGAGCGTTACGCGACATCGTCCGTCCGGTGATAATGAATATTTTTCCGTTTACCGTTGTTCCCCCAAAGGGGTGCATCTTCTTGAAAAACACTTCTGCCGCACCTGGTGCGGCTGGGACAGATCCGGCATATTCGGGTTCCAGAGCCTCGGGGGGATGTTCTCTTTTGCCTCGTATCTCATCTTCGGCGAGCTGATGGAAGCAGGCAAGGTTATGGGGCTGGCCGGTTACGGTGATGCGCTCAGCCGGTCCGATGCCTTTGTCCATTACGGTCCCCGCCGGTTCGTCTACTCCCGGCCCCGTTTCAGGTCTTTAAGGGCGGGATCGGCCGGGTGGCCCGTGCGCAAGGATGCAGCTGTCCGTCTCGCCTCCTCTGTACAGAAGACGTTCGAGTCCGTCATCATCGATGTTGTCAGGCACGTGTATCAGATGGGTGGCAGTAACAACCTTGTCATGTGCGGCGGCACCGCGCTCAACTGCGTGGCCAATGAGCTTATCTGTGCCCGTTCGCCGTTCAAAAGGCATTTCTTCATGCCTGCTTCCGACGACAGCGGTGTAGCGCTCGGCGCGGCTTACTGGGGTATCTGCAACAGGAGACGGGGCTCCATGCGTATCAGCCCGGGTATAGCCATCAGGGATGACAGCTGCGGAAGGCGTTACAGCAGGAAAGAGTGCGAACGGGCCGTTATCCGTTTTCCCTTTATCCTAAAAGACGATCCGTCGGTTGGGCGTGCGGCCCGTTGTCTTTATAAAGGCCAGGTTATCGGATGGTTTGAGGGAGGGTCGGAGCTCGGTCCGCGCGCGCTGGGACACAGGAGCATCCTTTGCGATCCCCGCTCGCGGACGATCAAGCGCCGGCTGGATACGCAGATCAAATTCCGGGAGCCGTTCAGGCCGTATGGGGCATCGGTGCTGGAAGAGGAGGCTGCTGAGTGGTTCGAATCGCCCGCCTGTGCCGAAAGCCCCTTCATGCTGCGGGCGGTCCCGGTCAGAAAAGGAAAGTCAGCGCTGATCCCCGCCGTTGTCCATGTCGACGGGACATGCAGGATACAGACGGTATCTGAAAAGAATAACCCCTGTTTTTACCGGCTAATAAAGGGTTTCCACGCGCTTACCGGTGTCCCCATGGTGCTCAATACCTCGTTCAATGTCGCCGGTGACCCTCTCGTGGAGACACCTGAAGACGCCTTCGACACGTTCATGTTCACGCGCATGGACGCTTTGTTCCTCCAGGATGTCCTGATAACGAAGAGGCCGGCACCTGTCTCCCTGTTCACTTTCCGGCCGGTCATCCTGAAAGAAGCGATATCCTCGGAAAGAGCGGACCAGCGCCTCGTCCTCTGTCTGGTCGACGGCAGACGCGTCCTTGAAGAGATCTTCGGGATAGTTAAAAAAAGGACGGATGTCTTCTCGGACAGGCAGGGGAGATGGAGATTCTTCAGGACAGTCATGGAGCTGTGTCGTCAGGGGATAGTGCGCCTTGAAAAGGGGGTTGGCACGGGGCGGGCATAGAGCCCGAGGAGCAGCCAGAACAGGAGACCGATCTCGGGCAGGAAGAACGTGAAGTCGACCAGGTTATGCAGGAGGAATGCGGCCAGAGAGACCAGAAGCCATCGTCTCTTGTCTTGATCACCGCCGGAATTCGACGATAGCGTAAGGAAGAGGAGCGCCGCCAGGGCGGCAAGTCCGACGGTCCCGGTTTCAGCCCAGACCTGCAGAAAAGAATTGTGCGCGTACCGGGATGACGCGAGGTCGAATACGCCAGTGCCTGTTCCCGTCACTGGATGAGCGGCGACGACGGACAGAGTCTCTTTCCAGTAGCCGAGCCTTGCCGTCGGTGAGAAGGAGAAGCCGCGCAGGTATACTATCGAGACGAAGACCACCAGCGGAACAATGAGCAGGAACAGCCGTTTCCGGCGGTCAAAGCTGTAAAGGGAGGCAGGAAAGACCGCGAGCAAAGCGACGAGCAGGCTCAGCGACGCGCCGATCGAGCGGGTCAGCAGAAGAGCCGGGACTGTGAGTAAAAGGCCGGGCCTTAGGGAGCGCCGGGACAGCAGAAGCGGGATTGACATCGCCAGATAGCCGCCGAGCGCGTTTGGGGTGACAAAAGGGAAAAATGTCCTTCGAGTGCGCAGGTATTCGGCAGTCAATAATGTTCTCGAGGGATCAGGATGGGAACAGATGAAGTTCTCAAGCCTGTCGAATCCCCAGAAGAACTGGTAAACAGAAAGGGCGGCGATAACGGCTGCCGAAAGGGCGAGGACAGCGATCATTCTGTTTCTTTCTTCCTCGGAAAACATCAGGCCGGACATAAAGAGCAGGAGTCCTGCAAAAAATGACGGGAGTGCCTGAATGCTCCTGAGGGGAGATACGGAGAGTGCGGCGGACAGAAGCAGTGAGACCGATAACAGGATGACAGGCATCCGGAACGGGGCGATGCCAGCCGCGGCCTG
>JBLMZF010000040.1:0-16387 GCA_050258655.1 Deltaproteobacteria bacterium
TGATGTACATTCCGATCTATCCGGAAGTGAGCCTGGTCAAGAAATCTCCCCGCGTGCTTCTGCAGGAAATGTACCATCCGACGCCTGAGTTGGTATCCAAGAGAATAAAGGAATTCTCAACGGATAATAAGCTCAAGGTCGTTAAGTCTTCTCCTGTAGTAACGTGGAAGGATAGAGTCAAAGAGCAATTAGGTTATTTCCTCTGCCTCAATTTCTTCCTACAGCTTCTTTTCATCTATGCTTTTATCGGCGTCTTACGCTTTCTGTTCTGGTCGATAAAGACGCTGAAAGCCACTTCCGTAACTCCTTAAACAACCAAAACTTGGAAGCAGGAGGGGTGTCCCTTTGGGGAACGTCCCCTTATTTCGTCCCCTTATTTAGATCGAGAGAAGCAGCAGCATCGTCTTCAGGTCGCTGTCGGTCTCGCGGCTGGCGAGTTCGTCGTCGCGCACGATCCTGCTGATGCAGGACAGGACGTTGGCGCCGCGGCCCTTGAGCTCGCCTTTCTGGTAACAGGCGGCAAGGTATTCCTTGATACGGCGGCTTGAAGGAGTGCCCATTTTCGCCAGCTTCTCGATGCGGGACCATTCGGCGTTGAGGTCGGCGATCTCGGGAGCCATCTGCCGCAGTTCCTGCATCATCTGGGTGGCCGCCGGTTGGATAGAGAGGGGCAGGGCGCGGAAATCGATACCGCCTGTTTTCCCGGGCAAGCCTCCGTCGGCCTTCGCGGCGCCGCCGTCGGCGGAGAACTCTTTGGCGACCTTCGTGCAGGCCTTGGCGAGGAACTGGGCTTTGGCATTGGCACTAACACCGCCGTTGGGGCTGTCGCCGATGATCCTTATAGCTTCAGCATAGGAACCCGGGAATTCACGGAGTCTCTTCAGCAGGGCACGGTTGTCCTTGTCGCCTACCATTTCGTACACTTCCTCGAGGATCTCGGTGATCTTCTTGCTTACTCCTGTGCCATCGGCGTCGCGGATAGACTCGAACGCGGTGTCAAATGCAGCGCCCATGGGGAACGCGTAGGCATAATTGTCGTCGGGGTCGCTGGGAGCGACAGTGATCGAGAAACCATTGTCCCGCTTAGCGAAGTAAAGTGCGGGTAGGGTCGCCGGGTCTTCCATCCAGCCCAGCATCATCGCTGAGATATACCGCTGTTTTTTCGAGGTCCATTCCAGCCCGGCCAGTTTTTCCTCTTTAAGCGCTTTCTTTTCCGCATCGGTCAGCAGGCCGTAATTGGTTTTAAAGATATCAGCCTGTGATTCCATAGAGGAGTGGTATCTGTAAAAGGAATAGGCGAATTCTTCGGAAGTCCCGAAGTCTTCCTCTATTTTCCTCAGTCCGGCAAAAGCGACGTTTTTAAGGGTCTTTACCAGCTCGGCAGCGCTATTTTGCAGGTCCGTAGACGGCTTGAGCTTGTTCTCCTCTAGAATGGTCAAAAGACGGTTCAGGTAGGAGCATTCCCAGTCGCTTGTGGCAAGAGAGGAGGAGGCCTGGAAGGCAGGATCTGCAAGGACGGCCGAGATGGCTTCCACTACCGGCTCCTGTATCCCCGGCAGGACTTCGCCAACGTCTCTTCTCGGGTTCCGCCGTTCCCATAATGCCCGCATGACCGCGTCGAACCTGGTCATGCTGTAATCTTTCCTTTTGTTTATCAGGTAGACAGCTCCCTCGACAGCTGCTTTGATGGGGGAGGCATAATCAAAATTGTCATCCGGATCGCTGGCGGCGATCTTGATGCCAAAATTAACATCGGTTTTGCTTAAAGGAGTAAGCGCTTCCTCTCTGCCCATCCAGCCCAGCATCATCGCCGCGGCGTAGCGTTTCTTGGTGCTCTGGAACTTTAATTCCCCGATCTTCTCCCGCATTAGGGAGTCCTGTTCTTCCTGAGGGAGGAGGGTATATATCGCCCTGAACAGGTAAGCCCAGCTTTCCATATTCTCGTGATAGGACCAGAAATAGTAGGAGAATGGCTCGTTGAGCTCGAAGTCTTTTTCTATCCGGGCGAGCAGAGCGGTCATGCTGTCTGCAACCACCGTTTGAAGCTTTTCAAAGACCTTGTCTTTGGTGAGGATATTCAGGACAGTTGGCCGATACGCTTCCTCAAGGTAGGACAGGAACGTGATGTCCGTTTTCTGGGTTTCCAGCGTCTTCATAACAGGGGCGTCATCGGCGATCGCCGCCTTGAGACATGCCAGGACCGCTGATTTCACCTCAGGGCTCAGTTGTTCCTGCTTTTCGGCGATGCTTTTGAGGGCGCTGGAAAGAAGAAGAATATCTGTCTCGTTTCCGCCGTCCTTTGACATTTCTCCGAGCGGCAGCCTTTTGGTAAGCCCGGTGTCCACGGGGAGGAAGTAAATAATGCCGTTTTGGGAATCCAGCAGTCCCTCAATATAAGGATCACCGTCCATATAAGGCTTGAATCCGCTTGTCTGGAGCATCCTCTGGGCCCTGGGATCGGACATATCGGAGGCGTAGAAATTCTTTGCGTGCTTGCTTTTGGCTGCAATGCTTGCGGCCATGCGGACGAGGATGTTCTTGAAGATTACTCCCTGCACGGACCGGGTATCAAGGCCCATCAGGATGCCTGCCATCTCCTTTTTAGAATCCGGGAACAGGAGGAGGGAGATCTCGGATCGTTCTTCACTGCCCGGGTAGCTTATCTGCAGGGTCATCTGCTCGAATTTGGTGACCGGGGCGGTGTAGTAGTTGACGTTGAACTGTTTTCCCTGAAAAGTGATGGCGCAGGCACCTTGCCTGTCGAGCCGTTCGACGATGTCATCGAAACTGCTTTCAGTGAGAGGGACCGCGGGGCCTGAGTTCTTTTCCTTTAACCCGAACGGCACTTTGGCCAGTTCTTTCTCGAGATCCAGGACGAAAAGCGTGCCGGATTCTGTGGTGACCAGGTGGGGGAAGGGCGCTTCATCCTCATTGCACAGGCTGAACCCGTAGAACTTCAGCGCGCCGGCCAGTGTTTCCTGACCCTGGTCATAGGCGTAGATCTTTTTGATCAGAATGCTTGCGGAAAGGCTGGCAGCGATCTGCACCGCTACGGGCGCGAGGAAAACCGGGTTCTCTTTCGTGGAGATATGGTCATACAGCTTGACGAACAAAGAGCTCTTTTCCCCCTGCGTGTTATCAGCGAGCATGAGGACAATTTTGGCGTCCTTGCCTTCGTTATCCAGGCCGGAAGCCGGTACGAGGGTGACGGAGAATATCTCCTGGCCTTCATAAAAGTCGCTGGTGAAATGGGCGGTGTATTCATTCCCGCCGTAGACGAGGTCGCATTTTCTCTCGGAGCGCAGCTTGGAGAGTATGGCAGGCAGGTTCTCGGCGTTGAAAACAGGAGCTCCGCCGTCCATCTTTATATTCGAGCGGTACTTTAAGGGCGCATCAGTTTTATCGGCAGGCGCGATGCCTGTTCCCGTCCGGTATATCCCCGCGATGACGTCCGGGTTTTTGGTCACAGCCGCAAGGGCCTCTTCGGTCATCCTGCCGCCGTCAAGCTGGGTTATGGCAAGGTTCATGCCGCCGCTGGCATACGTGCGCATCTTTATGCCGCTGGCAGTCGCCGCGTTTTCCTTTATATTGTATTCGCCTTTATTGAACGAATCACGGTAAGCGTTGAAATAGGTATCCTTGTTCCACGGGGAGGAGGAGCCCAGGCCGGTGAGGTCGCGCGAATCCACTCGCCCGGAGAAGGCGGAAGACGTTCCTGTTTTTCTCTGTTTGAACCACTGAGCGAAGATAAGCGAGTAATAGACCTGGCGCAGCGCCGCGTATTTCTTCGATGAGTTGATCTCCCTGGTGACTGCGGGAACTACCAGCTCGCGCATCAGTCCGGAAGCGAATTCGTTAAGCTCCTTGAGCCTGGCGTCCTTGAGATCGTAGGCGGAATCCCTGATGTAATCCTGCTCGAGCATCACTTTGAGCTGGGCTTTGTAGATATAGGCTCCGGTCGCGGTCTCGGCGATGATGATCTCTCCGGGGACTATCCACGGACGCGCGAGCGTGGGGATGGTCGTGTTCCCCAGGCCGAGCTCTTCGGCTTTTTTGTAGAGCCTGTCCCAGTACTGACGGCCTTCTTTTGTATCGGGAGAAGTGTAATGGGCGGTGTCTTGCTTGAGCTGGAGGTCGGCCTCGAGCATGATCCTGCCCATGTCGGTCTTCGCAAGATCGCTGTCGATCATGTTATCCCGGGCATCAGGCCGCAGGTTGACCCAGAAGGAGCTGTTCGGGAGGCTCAGGCCGATGAGAAAAAAGCGCAGGAGCTCGGGCGATTGGCGGTCTATCTCCGACTGCAGGCTCAGGTCACCTTTGTCCAGGAACAGGCGCAGGCTGCTGTCGGCTTCAAGCGACAGGTAGCGCAGGTGGAGCGGGCGGAATCTGTCCGCCGAAGGTACGGGCGCTGCCCCGGGAACGGCAAGCTGGGCGAACCCGGTTTGCTGGAAACAGAGGGTGCAGATGATAAGGGTCGAGATCAATTTCTTGAACATTCGGCCTCCCGTTTGGCGTTCCTAAAGTATTTAATAAAGATCTTTTTTTGCCCTGAAAAAGAAAGCCACGGCTTTCAGATCCCGTGGCTTGGTCATCTGCAATTGCTGGTAGACTATATTAAAAGGTAGCACATAGAGCCGGCTATTTCAAGTTAACCGGTTGGAATATTTCGCCTTAGGGAATTTTGGTTATAAGGTAGATCCCCAGCGACAGGGCCACCAGGTGGGTCAGGGAAGCGGACAGGAGAGGGTAGAGGACGTCGGCCTTGCCGAGGGCGAGGCAGACGGCGTCACCGACATAGTAGAGGAATCCGAGGACAAGCGACAGGCCAAGCGACGAGAGGCCGGTCGCTTTTTTTCTTATCTTGAGGCTGAAGGGGATGGCCAGGAGGATGATGATCAGGCTTGAGAACGGCACGAGCAGCCGGTGGTAGAGGTCGATCCTCAGGTTCCTGATGGCGCTGGTGGCGCCGCTCGATGAAAGTCTCCAGACGTAGTTGGAGATCTGGTCGATGGTCATCAGGTCCGGGCTCTGTCTCTGGTCGAGGAAATCTTCGGGTGTCTCCTGGATGGGCATCAGAGCCTCTTCCATGAAGGACGGGTCTTCGGTGAGCTGGCCGTTGCGGTCGAAGGAGTAGGTTATGACCTGGTAAAAGGTCCAGCCCTTGCTGCTGTAGACGCCGCGGTTGGCGACGATCTTTTTGGTGATGTTCTGGTTGTTGTCCTGCTGGAGGATGGTGATGCCTTCGATCTCTTTTTTGGCGACGATGAATTTGTTGATGAAGTAGAGGCGGTTCTTGAGGCCGTAGATGGAGACGTTTTTCAGCACCTCGTCCTTGAGCTTGGGCTTGCGCACGCCGGCCTCGAGCTGGACCTGGAGCTTCTGGTTCATCTGCATCGCCCTGGGCATGACCTTGTCGCTGACCAGGAAGACGATGCAGCTTATCATCAGGCCGAAGAGGAGCACTGTGCGCGAGATGCCGAATATGCTGATGCCGGATGAGCGCATGGCGATGATCTCGTTGTCGTTGTTGAGGCGCGCGAAGGCGTAGAGGGTCGCGATCAGGCACGAGAAAGGCGCTATCTGGCAGAAGATAAGCGGCAGGTACGACGCGTAGTACTGGAGCAGGAACTTGGAGGAGGTCTTGAACTTGAGGATGACGTCCAGATGCGAGAAGAGGTCGATGACGACGTAAAGGAACACGAACATCACCATGCACAAAAGGAATATGGAGATGATCGACCGGAAGATATAACGGTCTAGGATGCGCATAATTTATAGGTCATGTAGAAGCCGGCGCAGGCGAAGAGGATGTTGGGAATCCACATCGCGGCTACGGGGTCAAGGTATCCCTGCAGTGCCAGCGCCTCGGTCCCCAGCAGCATCAGGTAATAGATGCCGACGACAAGGAAGGCCAGGCCGAAGTTGATCGACTTCTCGCGGCGGCGTGTGATCGCGGCCAGCGGCAGGCCGAAGAGGATGAAGACAAGCGGCGCGAAGGCCAGCGAGAGCTTCTCGTTGATCTCGGTCAGGAGCGGGACGGTCTCGACGCCTTCGCGGTGGTATTTATTGATCTCATTTTTGAGCTCGCGGATGGTCATATCCTTGGGTTTCTTCTCCAGCTCTTTCCTGCCTGAAGTGCCGGCGAGGTTGAGGTTCATGAAGTAGGTCTTGAAGTTGAGCTTGTAAAAGTTCCTCGGGTTCTCGGGGTCGGGTTCGTCCGCGGTCCCGTCCATCAGCTTGAGCTTGACCAGGTTCTGCTCGGGGATGGGGAGGAACTCGCCCTTCTTGGCGATGATGACGCGGGCGGGCTTGTCGTCGCCCTGCGGCTCGTAGATGCGGATGTTGGTGAGCTTGTTCTCGTCTATCGCGTAGATAAAGAGGATGTATTTGTCGAACGAGGTGATGAAGACGCCGGGTTCAAGGGCGGCGGCGGGGTTCTTGACGCCGACCTGCAGCAGCATCTTGCGCGTGGCGAAATGCGCCCACGGGATGACGCGGTCGTTGACGATGACCATGGTCAGGCTCAGGATGACCCCGAGGGTCAACAGCGGAGCGATCAGCCGCATCAGGTTGATCCCGCTGGCCTTGATCGTGGTCAGCTCGTTGTCGCTGGAAAGCCTGCCCATGGAAAGCAGGATCGCGATCAGCGCGGCGATGGGCAGGGTGTAGATCAGCAGGGTGGGGATCCTCAGCAGGAAGAGGGTGGTGACCATGCCGATATCCACGCCCTTGTTGACGACGAGATTGGCGATCTGGACGAGGTAGCCCAGGGTGAAGACCAGATTCAGGACGACCATGCCCAGGACGAGGGGGCCGACGAATTCTTTGAGGATGTAATTGCGCAGTATTCGCATGGTTAATTTGCCAGGGTCATCACGACGACCATCCGGGCTCCGGCGTTTTTGAGCGCCTGAGCCGCTTCCGAAGCGGTGGCACCGGTGGTAAGGACGTCGTCGATAAGGAGCACGTTCTTGTTTTTCACGTCCGCGCCTTTTCTGACGGCAAAGGCGCCTTTTACGTTCTTATGCCTTTTTTCAGGCTTGAGGTTTGTCTGGGTACGCGTGTTGCGGGTGCGCGATAAAGCCTCGGTCACCGGCCGGTCCATTTCCTTCGCTATCGCCTGGGCCAGGAGCAGCGCCTGGTTGAACTCGCGTTCCCTGAGCTTGGCCGGATGCAGGGGCACGGGCACGACGCAGTCGATGAAATTCAGCGATACCCCGTTCTCCTTTATGAAGGAGACCATCTGTTTGCCCAGGAGCGGCGCGAGATGGTCCTTGCCGCGGTACTTGAACTCGCGGACCAGCGCTTTGGCCGGTCCTTCATAGAGGAAGAGGCTGTAGGCGCGGTCGAAATGGGGCTTGGTGCCGGCGCATCTGGCGCAGAGGCCGCGCTCAAGGGAAACCTTGCCTACCGTCTTGCCGCAGGAACGGCAGAAGGGAGGGGCGTTCTTCCTGAGCTTGTGCCAGCATCCCGCGCAAAGCGGGAGCGTCTCCGTGGAGCCGATCTTGCGCTTGCAGGAGGCACATCTCAAAGGGAAGATAAGATCTATGAAAGCTTGGCAGAATCCAGGGAGCCCGCCGGCCACGATAACCTCTTGTTTTCCAATTATGATAACAACGAAAGAGAGCTTTGTCAAAACAATTACCCGCCGGGAGAATTGGCTTTACAACGACGCTATAAGTATTATAATTTAAACATACCAATTATTTTCTCCCTCGTTTACACCCACAAAGGAAACCCATGGAAAACATGCCTCAACTGCGGTCCGAACTGCTTGAACTGCTTAAGAAAGAGTCGCTCAAGAAGGGCAAATTTATCCTATCCTCAGGAAAGGAAAGCACTTATTACCTTGATGGAAGGATCACGACCATGCTCCCGCAGGGAGCGTATTTGATCGCCCGGATCATCCTTGACATGATCAAGGACGCCAAGGTCGACGCTTTCGGCGGTCCGACCATGGGCGCAGACCCGATCGTCGGCGCGGTGGCGGCGGTCAGCTACCAGATCAAGCAGCCTATCCGCACGTTCATCGTGCGCAAGGCGGCCAAGGCCCACGGGACGCAGCGCCAGGTCGAAGGTCCCGCGCTCAAGGCGGGCGACCGGGTCGTGCTTGTCGACGACGTGGCTACGTCAGGAAAATCGCTGATCGAGGCCAAGGAGGTCCTGGACGGGATGGGTGTCATCGTGGACAGGGCGGTAGTGGTCGTCGACAGGAAGGAAGGCGCCGCGGAGAATCTCGCGAAGCTCGGGGTGAAGCTTCAGCCTATTTTCATGATCTCGGAATTGGGCGTATAAGATTGCTTCGGAGACGCCTCGTTATAGCCTCGCAATGACAATTTTTGATGAAGAAAATTATCGTAGTCGGCGCCGGGCCGGCGGGACTGATGGCGGCGATACGCGCCAGCCAGCTCGGATGCCGCGTCACACTGATAGAAAAGAACGCGTCCGCGGGGCGCAAGCTCCTGCTCAGCGGCAAAGGACGCTGTAACCTCACCAACGCCTGTACCCTCGACTGCTTCCTCGAAAGGTTCTCCCACGGACAATTCCTGCGCGACGCTTTCAGGACGTTCTTCAATAAGCAACTGATGGCTTTTTTCGAGGAACGGGGGCTTAAGCTCAAGGTCGAGCGCCAGGAGCGGGTTTTTCCTCAGAGCGACCGGTCGGCGGCGGTTCTGGAAGTGCTGCTTAAGGAATTGAAGGGCAAGGCAGATTTTTTCTTCAAGACCGGGCTCAAGGATGTCGTTGCCGAGGGAGGGCGCGTAAAGGGCGTGAGACTGGGCGATGGCAGGGAGCTTGAGGCGGATGCCGTTATCCTTGCGACCGGCGGTGTAAGCTACGCGTTTACGGGATCGACGGGAGAGGGGCTTAAGATCGCCGGAAAGCTGGGCCATACGGTCGTCCCGTCGAAGCCGGGGCTGGTGCCGCTTCTGGTCAAAAAGGATTTCCCTCTGCCCGAAGGGCTCGCGCTCAAGAATATCCGCCTGACCTTTATCTCAGGCAAAAAGGATCTAGAGACGGATATCGGAGAGATGCTTTTCACCGCTGACGGTATCTCCGGTCCGTTGGTCCTGAGCTGGAGTGGACAGGTGCTGGACCTGCTGGCAAAGGGGCCGGTGCAGGCATCGGTGGACCTCAAGCCCGGGCTGACCGAGGAGCAGATCGACAGCCGGATGCTGAAGGACTTCAAGCTCAACCCGAAGAAGAACCTCGGCAATCTGCTCAAGGAATACCTGCCCAACCGGATGATCGACGTGTTCATCCGGAGATCGGGGGTGCCGTGCGAACGCAAGGCAAACCAGGTCAGCCAGGCGGAACGCAAAAAGCTGGTCAGCCTGTTCAAGGATTTCAGGATGGATATCACCGGCTCGCTTCCTATAGAGGAGGCGATGGTGACCCGCGGCGGGGTGTCCCTCAAGGAGATCGACCCGCGCACGATGGGTTCGAGGCTGGTGAAGGGATTGTATTTCTGCGGCGAGATGATCGACGTGGACGCGGATACGGGAGGTTTTAACCTCCAGGCAGCTTTTTCGACCGGCTACCTTGCCGGCCAATCCGCCTGTACCTTTCCAACTTCGTAAGTTGGAAAGGTAGAAAAAGTTTTCCAACTTACGAAGTTGGAAAGGGACTATGAGGAAGATCTATTTGGCGAGTGATTCGAAGGCGAGGCGGAAACTCCTGAAGATATTCGGGCTGAGGTTCACCGTGCTGCCCAGCAGGATCGCCGAGAAGAAGCCGACCAGGAAACGCTCCTTCGACCAGACGGTCAAAGAGAACGCGCTGGCGAAGGCGCTGGCAGTCGCCGGGAAGGTCAAGAGCGGCCTGGTGATCGGCGCCGACACCATCGTCGTCGAGGGTAACAAGGTCTACGGCAAGCCGAAGGACCTCGCCCACGCGCGCAGGATGCTTAAATCCCTTTCCGGCAAGGCGCAGTGGATCTACACCGGCCTGGCAGTGGTCGATAAGGAAACCGGAAGACATATCGCCGAATGCGAGAAGACGAAACTTTTCATGGATAGATTGACGGACAGCGAGATAAACGCTTATTTCAGCCAGGTCTCGCCGCTGGACAAGGCCGGGAGCTTCGACATCCAGGGGAGGGGGGCCTTTTTCATCAGGCGGATCGAAGGATGCTTTTACAGCGTCGTCGGGCTTCCTCTGCGCAGGCTGTACCTCATGTTCAAGAAGATGGGCGTGCGCGTCTTCGTGATGCTTGCGGCGCTGACCCTGCCTGTCCTGGTCTCGTCCGGGTGTACCTATTCAAAGCAGTACAGCGTGGTGACCGGCAAGGAGGAGACGTTCTTCTATTCGGACGAGAAGGAAGTGGACATGGGCAGGTCGACCGCCAAGGCGTTCGAAAAGACCTACAAGCCGGTCGACGACCCGCTCTTGCAGAAACGCGTCCGCGACATCGGCAACAAGCTTGTCGCGGTCTGTGACCGCAAGGAGATAGAGTATCACTTTTTGGTCGTTGACAACAAGCAGGTCAACGCGATCTCGCTGCCCGGCGGGTGGGTGTACGTCTTCAAGGGATTGATGGAGAAGATCTCCGGCGACGATGATGAGCTGGCGGGTGTCCTTGGCCACGAGATCGGCCATATCGTCGCGCGCCACAGCATCAAGAAGATCCAGGCGGTCTGGGGGTACACGCTTCCCCGCATCGCGATCGCTTTGACCAAGACCAGCCCCGACGCGCAGGCGGCGGGTGACATGCTTTTCAACGAGCTTCTGCTTGGCTACAGCAGGCAGGATGAGATGCTGGCCGACCAGCTGGGGGCGCGGTACGCCAAGCGCGCCGGTTACGACCCGCACGGCATGATCAGCTTCCTGAAAAAGCTCGACCAGGTGGAGAAATCCAGACCGATCGCTCCCATCACCTATTCCCGGACCCATCCGTTCGCTCCCGACAGGATCCGGGCCGTTAAAGTGGAACTGGGGGAGCCCGTGGATTTCCGGGATTACATCAACAAAGAGGAAGAGAAGCGGTGAGGGCTTTACTCCTGGCCGCTGCCGCTTTGGCACTATCAGTCGGCGCGGTCAGGGCCGAGAGCGAGATGAGAGAAAATCCATTCGGCGTGCTTGAGTTCCTGTACTGGGACCACGACTGGAACGACCACCAGTATCCGGACGAGGCGGCGGTGCGCAAGGCCGTGCGGATGATGAAGGAAGCCGGCGTCGGGATGGTGCGTATCGATATCCTGTGGCAGGACGTCGAGCCGCGGCAGGGCGATCTCGATTACGGGAAGTACGACCGCCTCCTGGATATCCTCAACGAGAACGGGATAGAGGTCCTGGCTCTCCTCGATTACTGCGCGGACTGGGCGTCGCCGAACGGGCAGTGGAACACGATGCCGGCGGACCATTCACGGTTCCTGGAGTATGTCACACGCACCGTCGAACGGTACAAGGGCAAGGTACGGTACTGGGAGCTCTGGAACGAGCCGGATTCGCCGGTGTACTGGCAGCCCCAGGACGGGCTCAAGGCGTACTGCGGCCTGCTCAGGGAAGTATACGCCGCGATCAAGAAGATCGATCCGGGTCTTACCGTGCTCAACGGCGGCCTCACCTATGAGCTCTGCAAGGTGAACCAGCTTTACGACAACGGCGGCAAAGGATATTTCGATATACTGAACATCCATATGTTCGAGACCCCGCACAAGCCCGAAGAATCCGTGAGACGCATGAACGCTTACGTCGAGGCCTGCGCGAGGATCATGGCGCGCAACGGCGACGGGGCCAAGAAGATCTGGGTGACCGAGACCGGCTGTCCCGGCCTCAAGCGCGGAGTGCGCGCGAAGAACTGGTGGATGGGGGAGAACCCGTCCGAGAAGCTCCAGGCGCGGATGGTCAAAGAAACGTATAAGGTGCTGCTCGCGCGGCCCGAAGTCGAAAAGGTCTTCTGGGCGTTCTTCCGCGACACAAGATCGCACTGGAAAGACGGCACCGACTATCTCGGTCTGGTGAGGAACGATTTTACAGCGAAAGCCGGATACAAAGCGTACAAGGAAACCTTCGAGGCCTGGCAGGCAGGCGGGAAAGAAAGGAAAGCGAAGTGATTACAAAGATCAAGACGGGGATAAAGCTCCTTATCTTCTACTATTTCTTCATCATCTTCCAGCACCTGGCGATGCGCGACAAGTTCAAGATGAACGCCCTGCTCGAGGCCGTGTTCCTCGGCACGCTGGTCTACCTGATCGTCGGTTTCCTCCAGAAGAGGAACGCCGCCCGGATCATGGGCATGGGTTTTCACGCTGTGCTGCAGGTCCTGGAGACCGCGACGGTCTTTGTCTTTATGAACGGTCGGACGCTGGGCGAGCTGATGAAGGATATCCCCGCGGAGATGGTGCCCACGGCGAAGGTATCGTTCGCGGTGGTGTTCGCCCTGATCACGTTCATCAACGTCGCCGCCATCGTCTATCTTGCCAGGAACGGCGAATATTTCGCCAGGGCCGGGCTCGAGGAGCCCGGACCGTTCTCCTCGCCTGAGTAAAAAGCGGGGTCGAGTAAAAAGCGGGGTCAGAAAACAATTCTGACCCCGTTTTTTATTTGAAACAGCCCAGGACCGCCTGCATCCCGGCAGGGGTCTCGACCGCGTTCTGCTCCTCGGTCTTGAGCATGAACACGATGTAGTCCGATACATCCTTCACCCTGCCAGCGCAACCCGGCCGGGAGTAGCAGGTATCGATATATCTCTTCAGCTCGTCGATGGGGAAGACCCCCTGGAGGAGCTTGACCCTTATCCGCGACCATTCCCGGTCAAGGTCCGTCAACGGTGCCCTGAGCAGGACCGGATCGGCTACCCCTTCCTTGATCTCCTTATCGTTGGCGGGCCGCGCGTTCTTCATCGCGCCGCTCAGGTCGACGCCGCCTGGCTCATCCGCCGAAACGGTCTTCCCGCCGGGGGTGCCTCCATCCTTTGAGATCTTTCCCGACTGGAAATCATATATCCTGCGCATCGTCGTATAATAACCGCTGATGTAGAAAACGTTGACGAAGACTGTGACCATGGCCATCGAGAGGACGACGAACGTGAGCACGCTGACGCCGGTCAGGACGGCCGTCACTGCAAGACCGATGCTTGTCGCCCCTGCAAGAAGGGTAAGGCCGTAAAGGAAAGTATTCTTGTTGATGTCGATGCCGGCTTTGAACGTCCGTGCGGCCGGCAGCCGTTTCTGCGGCGACTCTTTCACGAACTGGTTGTACATGAGCGCTATGCGTTCCCGGTCGTTTTTCGGTGGCTGCTGCTGAAGGGTGTACATATACAGGAACAGCCCGGCATTGAACAGGAACAGTTCGGGGAAGAAGCCCAGCAATACTTTTGCCGAATAGCCGGAGAGGATCGACCCGATAGCGACTACATTCAATCCCGACATCAAGCCATAACCGATATTGTTCCAGGTCAGGTAAGAGGTGACGCCGGTCTTGTTCGAGAACCAGACGGCTGAAGGAGGCAGGAAGAGATTTGTGATGCCGCGGAAGATGCTTAAGGAGGCACCGTAGAACTGCAACGCCCCGGCTTCGAACCATTCCCGCAGGCCCAGTCCCGTATCTTTCAATATGAACCATTGCAGGAGGAAGATGAGGGAACTCAGCGTAAACGCGCAGGACGCAAAGAACCCGACGGGCATTCCCAATCCGAACATGATGATGAAAACAGGTATGCCGACGAAGAACATGGCGGACATGAGAGCGAGTTGAATATAACAGGAGTAGGTCAGCGAGGCTTTGAGCAGGGTGAAGGGTTTGATCCGGCCTATGCCGCCCGTCTTAAAGATCGAATGCAGGGCCGCGCCGATCATCATCAGGAAGACACGGCTTCCGCCTTCGGACCAGCGGATCTGCTGGCGCAGGCGGCCTTCATATTCGACTCCGTCTCCCCTTACCCACATCTCGTTCAGGTACACGCCCTGCCGCTTTCCGCTGCTCTTTATCGGATCAGCGTATATGTCGAGATTGTTCTTAAGAAACAGCATCATCCCGACCGCGGTATCTTCGGCCGAGGTGCCGACGGGGAAATAGCCGATTTCCTCAAGCTGGTTGTTCCCGGGGGTGAGCCTGAACACTGTTCCGGTGCCGCACGGCACGACGATGTCGTCATTCTTGCTGCCGCCAGAGGCCCTGTCATACTTCGTATCGACGAGTCCGCTTGAGAGGAGGCTGTAGGAATAGACTATGGAACTGTCCAGCCGCTTGGAGCGGGTGTAGCCCATCTCGGAATTGGCCCGGAAATAAAGCGGGATCTGGATGTAGGGGAGCTCATTCTGGGACATCATCAGAGGGATGACGCGGTAAAGGATCCCCGATGCCGGGGCGTAATCGTCGTCGAGAGTGAGGTAGAACGTCTCTCCGGTCTCTGAAAGGGGGACGTTGGGCATGATCCGGTTCTGGTTGCCCGCTTTCAGATGCCGGCGTGCGCCGACCGCGTAGCGGGTCAGCCCCAGTTCGATCGCCAGAGCGCGTTCCTGTTCAGCGATCTTCATGTTGTTGGTGTCCGTGCCCAGGATGACCCATTTTCTGCCGGGGTTCCACCCGATCTCGCTTGCGTGTGAGAGGGTCTCCGTAAGGGTGTCGATAGAGGCGTTATGGACGTGCATGCCTATGACCGCGTTGGCGTCCTTATCGATCTCCCTGACCTCAAGTATCCTGCGTTCGAAGCCTTCGACGCCCTCTTTATCGAGCACGGCGGCTGCTTCATTAAAGGTGATCAGTTTCTTGGAGAACATATAGCGCAGCTTTTCGGTCAGCCCGCAATACATCCAGCCCCACAGTTCTTCTCTTCCCCCGAGGTCACGGGCTCTGCGCACGATCTCGCGCACATCCCTGTCCGTCTCTTTCAAAGGTTCAATGACCTTTGCATTGGATAAGGAACTCTGGCCGAAAATGTGCTGGCGGCGCGGACCGAAGTAATTTATCCATTCCTGAAGGAAATAGGAGGGGACAGACCCGAAAGCCTTGTTGAACGATTCCTTGGTCACCGGTCCCTGCGAATCGACTGTCGTAGCCGCGAAGCACAATCTTTCTGCGTACGCCTCGATGGAATACAGTTTCTCGCGCGGGTTCTTGGCGCGGACCTTCATCTGGTTGAGGGATTCCCCGTAGCCCGTCCACCAGTAGTAATCGTTGCCATACAGGTCGTCTGCGGCCTTACGGGCGGCTAAAAGACGGGCGTGGAACCTGTTGAGGCCTTCGTCTATCCCGGCGGTCCCCGCGTATACGAGCTCAAGATAGTCGAGGAACGAATCTACCGCTTCCTTGTACAGCTGGGCCGGATTTACCTTCGCCGTCTGCGGGCTTTGCTTTTGCGAGAACGCCGAATATTCCGATTCCAGCTTTTGCAGGTATTCTTCCGCAGGGCGCAGGTCCCGCTGCCTTTTGATCAGGATCTCCCTGTCGAAATCGAAGCCGGTGAGTTTGATCCCTTTTCCGCCGGCTTCCTGCAGTCTTTGCGTCTGCGTGATCACGTCCTCGGCGTTCACTTCAGCTAAGGGTGTTCCCTGCCGGTATCCCTTTTCGATATTCTTTACATATATATCGACGGTCTTCTCGAACTCCTCCCGCAGGGCGGGGGGCAGGCGGTTCAGGTAGACCGAGAGGTTCGTGAGGAACCGGCCTTCGCCATGCAGGCGTGCCGCCGCGGCAAGCGAGGCAAGGCGGGCGAATTCGCCGGCCTCGATCATGTTCCCGATCGTATCCGGGCTTATCCGCATGATATGGTTGACCGCACGCAGGGCGACAAGGTCGGCCATCTCGTACTGGGAGAATCCGGCCAACCCGTTGTCCAGCGAGGTCCCGCTGTAGGAATCGGTGCCGCTTTTCCCCGTCAGAGCTTCCGCCCACTTGCGCAGGGTGAGGAAGACATTGTATTCCACCCAGAGGTCGCCGAACTCCTTGGGTACGCCGTAGCTGGCGGCCCAGAACTTCTTGTTGACCTCCTGCCAGAGCATGGCGATCTGCGTCAACTGCTCGGGCTGGACCGGTTTCATGTACCCTTTTTCATCGATCATCCCCTGCGAGTACATCAGGGCTTCGGAAAGGTTACGCGCGATATCCTGGAACACTCCCCCGAGCGCATACATGTCGTTGAGCGTGGAGAGGATCTTTTCCTGGTCGATGCGCATCCCGTGCTCTGGTTGACCCTTAAGCCTCAATTTGTCATTACCCCATGTCTTGCCGTACACGTCCCTGATACGGGAAACTGTTTCCTTGCCGAACCTCGAACCAAGGACCGCGGCCGTGCCGCCGTCCGTCTTCGGTGTATTGACGATAAAAATGCCTTTTGAGGTCTCCTGGAGGTTGACGTTCAGCCCGTCGTTCCTGAGGATGCCTCCTATGAGATCGAGCCGCCCCACATCGAACCTGAACTGGTGCCCGGAGAGCTTGAATGTCTCTT
>JBLMZF010000041.1:0-5519 GCA_050258655.1 Deltaproteobacteria bacterium
GTCACTTCCGCCTCTTCCCACTTGACCCCTTTTTCCTGCAAAGCGGTTTTTACCTTCTCGAAATCCTGGGGAGTCGTGAATATTTCGAAAAGCTTTGTGTCGGTCTTGAGGTCGTCGGCGCCCGCCTCGAGGACGATGTTCATCAGGTCTTCTTCCTTCGAGACGCTCTTATCCACGGTGATGTGGCCTTTCATCGAGAACATCCATGCGACGGAGCCGCCCAGGTTGCCGTTCTTCTTGGTGACGATGTTCCTGATTTCGGCGGCGGTGCGGTTCTTGTTGTCGGTGATGGCCTCGATCATGATCGCGACCCCTCCCGGAGCGAATCCCTCGTACCTGACCGTCTCGTACACCACGCCCGGAAGCTCGCCGGTACCGCGCAGGATCGCCTGCTTGACATTGTCCTGGGGCATATTGATCTCTTTGGCCTTGGCAATGGCCGTGCGCAGCTTGGCGTTGATCTCGGGATTGCCGCCTTCGCGGGCAGCGATGGTGATCTCCTTGATCAGCTTGGTATAGGCTGCGCCTTTTTTCGCGTCGGCGGCGGCCTTTTTGCCTTTATTTGTCTTCCATTTAGAATGACCTGACATGTGATCCTCCTGCTATGGTTTCTGGGTTAGAAAATATCTATTGATTCAAATTAAGAGGCCTGCGGAATAAGCCGGGTTCTGTTGTCGTCCTCCGCCATTTGCATGCCGGAGGGCTCAAGCGGCGATTCGACTATCTCCCGGAGGCGACCCCGGGATCTTGCAGCCTACCCGGGACTGTGACGGAACGGGCAGTTCCTTGTCCCCTATTTGGCCTTGCTCCGCGTAGAGATTGCGACGTTTCAGGTGGTCCCTTGCGGGACTGCTCGTCTCTGTGGCTCTAATCCTGGAAATGCCTTGCGGCACCTCCGGCGGGCGTTGCCCGCTACGCTGCCCTTTGGAGCCCGGACTTTCCTCTCGCCGTTGCCGGCGAGCAGCCGCTTACCGCAAGCCTCAATAAAAAGAACATGAAATCCCAGCCAGGCGCCGGGTATATTATCGTATCAAGCCGCGGCCGCCTTGCGGTGGTCGGCGACGGCCTTGTTGGCGAGCTTGTCCGCTTCCTTGTTGAGCTCCCTCGGCACGTGGCAGATCGAAACGCTGGCGAAACCGGATATAAGTCTCAGCGCCTGCTCGTAAAGAGCGGCGATATGCGGTTCCCTGACCCTGTAGATCTTCTTTATCTGCCTGTACAGAAGCTCGCTGTCGGTCTTTATCGAAAGGTTTTTGGCCCCCATCACCAGCCCTTCTTCCAATGCGGCGATCAGGGCGGAATACTCGGCAACGTTGTTGGTCGTTTCGCCGATGAACCGGCAGACGTTCCTCACGGGTCTGCCGTCAGCGCAGATGACGACGCCTATGCCGCTGGGGCCCGGGTTGCCTTTTGAAGCGCCGTCTATATTGATCTGGAGGTCAGTCATCGCAGCCGGCGAGTATCCGGTTACAGACCTCGCAGGTCTGTATCCGTTCGTACATCCGGATCATGTTGATGACCTGCGGCGGGACCTTCATATTGCAGCCTCCGCACATGTCCTTACGTACGCAGACGATCGCCAGTCCTTCGCGGCTCTTGAGGATGCGGTCGTAATCGGCGAGGATCTTCTTATCGATACCGGGGATCAGCCTGTTCCTGTCGGCCTCGAGCTGGGCCAGTTTACTGTCGATCTCCTTGACCCTGTCTTCGACCTTCCTTTTCTCGGCGTTGAAGGCCTGCTCTTCTCCCTGCAGGCGCTTCTTCTCATCCTCGACCGCGGCCTTGGCCTTGTCGATCTTGTCCATGGACTCGAGGATACGGTCCTCTATCACGGACGCGTCGGCCTTGGCGTCCTTGATCTGCTGGAGCATCGTGTTGTATTCCTTGTTGGTCTTGAGCGCGTAGAGCTGGGATTGCAGCTTCTTGCCGGCTTCCTCTTTGGACTGGAACTCGAGCTCCCGGTCCTTCTTCTCCTTCTGCGCGTCGAGGTAAGTCTTTTCCATCACGGCCAGCGTCTGTTTCTTCTGCTCGAAGGCTGACTTGAGGACTTCGATCTCGCGGGGCTTGGCGTTCTTCTCCTCGCGCATCCGGTAGATCTGGGTATCGACCTCCTGGAGCTGCCGGAGCATTTCCAACTGTTCTTTCAGATTAACGGTCGCCACGTTTTTCCTTTCGTTTGCCGTAGTACACATGGGCGATAGAGGACTCGAACCCCTGACCTCTTCCGTGTGAAGGAAGCGCTCTAACCAGCTGAGCTAATCGCCCGAAAAGATGTCCTGGCGCTGTGTCACTATCTATCTAGCTGGGCCCACAGGGATTCGAACCCCGGACCAAGAGATTATGAGTCTCCTGCTCTGACCGCTGAGCTATGGGCCCCGATGCTCAAGGGCAGGCAAATGAAACTAAAGTATAACATATTTAAACCTAAAGGCAAGCGGCAAAAAGTCAGATAATTATATTACTATTTATAGAGGACGGATGCAAGAGAAAATATGGGGAATGGCCGATGGCGAGACAGGATACAATTATATGGAAAGCAGATAGTTACGGGACTTTAGGCTCCGCCGGGAGCGTCTGTCGGATCTTTCTTGTCGAAATTACCGATGATGGACTGGAAATCTTCCTTGATCTTGATGAACTCGTAGCCTTTCTCCAGTTCACGGGCCAGGCGCTCCAGCCCTACCGAGAAGAAAGACATGGTTTCAGGTGAGACGCCGTAACGGCAGAAGATGTCTATGCACTTTTCCTGCATCGTGACGGCAAGCGAGAAAGTGACGAACTTCTGGTGGTGCGATAAGGTTTCTTTGAACTGTTCGGTTATGTCCATCCCGGTGCTTGGAGTTTATCAGCAGAACTGCGAGGTGTCCACCTTGCGCATCTTGGTGAAAAAGATGCCGAGACGATGGTGGCCGTCCTGACGGGTATTGGATTTCACCTCGCCGGATATCTCGACGGGGCCGGAGAAATTGACGATTTCCTTGTCGACCTTGAGGACAGTGAACCTCATCGAAAGACGCGTCGAGACGGGGATGTCGTAATCGGTTATGACGGCCATGCCATGCTGGCTGATATCGACCATCTCGGCCTGTATGTCCTTGCCGCTCATGATGAACTTCGTGCTGACCGGCTCGTTAAGGCGGTAGATCACGGTGCAGTTCAACCTCATCCGCTTGTTTCTGCGGCGATCCTCGCTTCCGTTTTCTTTGGGCATAATCTCTCCTTGCTGATAACGGTAAAACAGCAAGTTCCGGGCCAATCCGGGATCGAGGCGGCGCGCAGCCGCGCTCTACGGGCGATGGTGATATTCGTAAACATCTGTATATCCGGGGAAACAGGCTTTTCAGCGGCAGAGGCAGGCGAAGGGGCAGATCGAGCAGTACTGGGGATTGGAGTCGTCGCAGGCGAAAGGTCTTTGCGCATCAACGATCTCGCCCAGAAGGGCCCCGAGGCTGGACAGGAAGACCTGCTCTACCTCTCCCTCTTCCTGGAGCGCGCCGGGTTTAAGAAGAGTCGTGATCGTTGAGCTGCGCAGGCTGTAAAGGCATGCGTTGACCGGCGTGCCCGGGAAACGGCGGGCGGTGAAGTACAGGTACATGGGCAGCTGGATGGATTTAAGCGTTTTCTTGAGCTGCTGGCGCTCCCACCCCCTGGCGATTATGGTGCGCATCGAGGCAGGCTTCAGGTCCGCTCCGCCGCTCTTGTAATCGATGACGAGAAGGCTTCCGTCATCGATCCTGTCGACGCGGTCCACGCGCCAGGTGAAAGAATACTTTTTTCCGTCGATCTCAAGGGTCTCGTCGTTCTTGCCCTCGAGGCAGACGATCTGGCTGACCGGGCGCCCCTCTTCCTTGTCGAGGAAGGCGTTCAGACGGACCTTGAGGATCTCCTTGAGCAGGAACGCGTCCGGCCGGAGCGTGCGCTCGAACACCCTGCTGAAACGTTCCTCGAAGAGCGCCTGGAAGCGTTCCCTGAAGGGCGGGTCGATGACCGGCTTCTTGCCCACGAACGGCGCGAACGCCGTCTCGAGGAGATCGTGGCAGAACGTGCCGACGTCCTTGGCCTCGGTCTCATCGAGGAGGTCCGTCTTCTCGTCAAGTCTGAGCATGTACTGGTAATAGAACCTCATCGGGCACATCAGGTACGTATTGAGGCTGCTCGAAGAGTAGGTGAGCCCGGCGAGCGTTTTGATCATCTCCGGTGTCTTGCGCGCTTCCTTCTTCCCGGGCTGTATCTTCACCGTGAACGCGACCGCCGGCGTTCCGGACTCGAGGCTGCCCGATACCCGCTGCCTCTCCCAGATCAGCTCTTCGAGGAACCTGCTCTTCTCTTTGTCGCTCCCGGACGAGCAGATGAGGTGGACTCTCCGGGCTCCCCGGACCAGTCTGAAGAACTGGTAGCGCTGGATCTCGTCCTCTTTTTCGATGCGGTTGAGCCCGAGGGCGAGCATGACTTCGCGCGGGATCAGGGGTTCATAGATGCGCAGCATCGGCAGCGCCTGCTCGTTGACGTCCAGGACCACAACGTTCTCGAAGTTGAGCGAACGTGTCTCGAAGAGACCGAGTACCTGCAGGCCTCTGAGCGGCGATCCGGTGAAGGACAGGGTCCTGTTTTCCAGTTCGCTGAGGAAGATGCGGAAGATCTCCTCCCCGCCGAACCGCTCGCTGTCGAAACTCCCGTTCTCCATCAGCGGGAGCATGTCGAGGACCGCGTTGCAGGCCATCAGGTTCAGCGGATAACTCTCGACCGGGCTGGTATTGACCGCCTGCATCAGCAGATCGCGGCAGGCGGCTGAAAAGTCCGGGAAGCTGTCGGTCTTTTCCCAGTTGAAGAACAGCAGCCGGTGGAGCTCGGCGAGGATCACTGACAGCTCCTCCGGGCTTGTCTGCGTTCCCATGTTCTTAAGGGTGCGGCTCGCCTCTTTGAACAGCTCGGCGGAGGAGCCGACCGCGCGCGGATCGACGAAGAGCGTCCCCGAAAGGTCACAGGTGATGATGCCGGTAAGCATCTCCTCGACCTTATGCACAAGGACGCGGGAGACGGACGGGTCCTGGCAGAGGTTCTTGGCCAGAGGATGGCTTATCGCCTTGAGGTAATCGCGGCTGTAGTAAGTCTCTCCTTTTCGTGATAACTGTGCTTTTGAGACAAGCTCGAAAAGAGAGAATATCGGGCTGCGTTTTACGGGATAACCCAGCGATACGTTAAGCTCGGGGGCGAAGGCCGCGGTCTCTGACAGCAGCGGGACAAGGGCGTCCGGGTCCGGCAGGACCACTACGGTCCTTTCATCCATGGGCAGGTCACGCAGGATCTGACGGCAGCAGGCGGCCTGGGACTGGGCGTCGAAAGCGCCGTATATCCTGAGTTCGGCAGTGAGCGGACTGCCCGTGTCAGGCGGTATCGAGATGGAAAGCTCCTTTTCCATCTGTTCGAGCACCGGCCAGTCTGCCGCGTCCCGCTGGAAGACCAGGATCGCTTTTCCGCTCCTGTGCAGCGACCGGATGATCCTGCGTTCGACCGAATGG
>JBLMZF010000042.1:0-14538 GCA_050258655.1 Deltaproteobacteria bacterium
AACGCCTGTACAGCCTGTCGTATATCTTTTGAAGGACATCCCCGGCCACGGGCTATTCCTTGAGCTGAAGCGGATTGTAATGGTAATAAGCGAAAACGGCGTAGGCGGTGCCGGAGACCGAGCCGGTGAGCTTGCCCTTCGGCGTGGTCCATCCATGGCCCGTGTCGACGAAATCGGTGCTCGCGTACGGAAGGCATCCCTCGCCCTGTCCGGAAGGCGAAGGGCTGGAGATGATCATAGTGCACAGCCCGTTGAGGAAATCGTCCGCCTTCTCCTCGTAACTGACCGCCTTCGCCTCCATCCCCTGGGCGCGATAGAACTGCCCCATCATCCTCAGCGAGACGATCATCTGCGCGGTCCATTCGGAAGAGACGACGCCGCCGCGCGCGGTATGGCGCTCCGGCGCGAAATCGAAGCCCTTGATCTGGACGGTGTGGCCGTCCATCCTGGTGAACGGCACCTCGACCACGCAGTTCTGCTCCGCGAACTCGACGATCTTGTCAGGATTCATCCCCAGCTCACTGAGCTTCCGGGGGCCGATCGAAGCGATCGACCAGGCATAGGTATCGGTCGCGATCGTGGAATCCCCTCTTCCCCTCGCGACAGGGACGTCCATCTTGTCATAGGTGTGCCCGACCAGCCAGGCAAGCGTCGCGTCGCGCGCCTGGGCGTACTCCTGCTTCCCGGTCAGCGTGTGGAGCATGGCGAAGAACGCGTAGGCGTCGAGGTTATGCTCGGTGGAGTACCATTCCACGTCCGGCCCCCCGCGGATGCCGCCGTCCTTGTCCTCTTTCTGCAAAGCGATGATCTGGCCGGCTATATCCTCAGCCAGCCTGAGGTATTTCTGGTCACGGGTGCGGAACGTGTACTGGCAGACGCCGATCCCGATCCAGATGTTCGGCCCGGCGTGCACGATATACTCGGCGGGCTGGCCGTCGCTGGCGTAATAGGCGTTGAAGAAAAGGGCATCCTTGCGCTTGGCCTTCTTGTTGAAGAAATCGAGCACTTTGCGCGCGCGGTCGAAATCGGAGAAATTGAGGTAGACCTGCAGGGCCAGCGACTGGTCGTAGATGAAGGCCCAGTTGGAGAGGTCGTTGTCGCCCTCGAAGCTGATCACGAGGCCCGTACGGGGATTCTGGTGGACCGCCAGCCACCGGTACATCTTGTCGAAGTTCTGTTTCTCGAGCGTCGATTTCTTCTCGCCGAGCCGCAGCAGCTGCTCGGTCACCGCCGTCTCGCGGTGCTGCAGGACGATCAGCTGGTCCTGGAAGCCTGCCTTCTCCTGGCCGAGCTTGTCGATGGTCGCGTTAAGGTCTCTGACGCGCGCGTCGGACTTGAGCTCCTCCTGCTTGAGCTTCTCCCCGAGTTTCGCTTTCTCATCGTCGAGCGAGGAGATGCGCGCCTCAAGCGCGCCGATCTTGAGCTGGAGGTTCTCCTTATCACGGCTGATCTGCTTTATCTTTTCCTTGGCGACGCTGGACTCCTGAAGTATGTCGATGAACTGCTGGACCAGGGCCTTATTGCTCCGTATCAGGACGTAATTGAGGTAACCGTCATAGGCGATGGCCGCCATCAGGAAAAGGAACACGGCCACCGCGAACAGGGGGACATTGCGCTTGACGCCGACATAGCGCATGATGCGCTTCTGCCCGACGGGTTCCACTGTCTCGTAAGTCAGGCCCGCCGCGTACCGTTCGTTCTCCGCGCCGTTCTCCTTGAACCAGGCGATCTTCGCGGTCGCGGCGACGGGGGGGCGGTGGAGCGGCATGCGGATCTGGAGCGCAAGCCGCACGCCGGGCTGCAGGAGGAGCGTCAGGATCTCGGCGTCGAGCGTCTCCACGTCGAGCTGGAGGCCCCCGCGGCTGACGTTGTGCGTGAAACCCTGGATCCATGGCGAACGTGTCTCCCCGCCCGGTCCCAGCACCCTGAACCTGACCGGAAACACGGAATCAAGACGTATATATTGTCTGCGCTCGCTTGCCGGGTTTTTCATGCGGCGTTCCCTTCAGTCGCTTTTCCGAGCATCTCCAGGTCGAGGATCCCCTCGATCCTGAACGTACGCTCGCTGTTCTTCATGCAGCAGAACCCCGTGAAATAGGTCCTGTTCCTGTCCGTCCTGATCTCGCCCGGGATCACCTCGCGTTCGGTCACCTTCGCGTCAGAACGGGAAAAGTATCTTATCTTCACCTTCGCCCCGAGATCGATCGCCCGCTGTATCTGCGCGATCTTGCGCTGCTGCATCTGGTCAAAAAGACAGCACCCCCTGCCGAACAGGGATACCATGTCGTTGAGCGACCTGACCTGCGCGCCGTCGAGACGCGCGCTCAGGAGACCGAAGACCTCCACCGTCAGCTCCACATCGGACAGCGCCCTGTGCTCCTGGCTCTTCTCTATGCCCAGGCTCTCGGCCACGAACCACAGCGCGTGGCGTTCGATATCCCTGAGCAGGTGCCTGGCCATCGAGAGGACGTCCACGACCGGCAGGTCCTCCGGGAACTCGCGGCCGGCAAGCCGGTATTCATTGGCGAGGAATCCCATATCGAAAGGGGCGTTGTAAGAGCAGAGGCAGCTCCCGCGGAAAAACTCCTCGAACTGAGGCAGCACAGCGGCCATGCGCGGCTGGCCGGAGAGCATCTCGTCCGAGATGCCGTTGACCCGAAAGGCGCCGTACGAGACCGGGCGTTCCGGGTCGACGAGGGTCTGGAAAGAGCCGACCTTCGAGCCGTTACGGACGCGGACCGCCGCGAGCTCGATGATCCGGTCGCCGGAGAGAGGGTCGAGCCCCGTAGTCTCCGTGTCGAAAAACGTCAGGTCAGTGCCCAGCTCGAGCATCAGGAACGGCTCCTGTTGATTATGTACGAAGGCAGAAGCTTCTGCGGACGGTAGGACATCTTCACTTTCCTCAAGCCCTCTATCCCCGAATCATCCATCGCGTTGATAAATCTGTACTCGTCCAGGCTTGAACAGAACTCCCTGAAGACGAACTGGGGCAGCCCCTTGACCGCCAGGTCGGCGGTCTCGAACAGCACACAGAAGGTATCATCGGCGAGCCGGTACCCGAGAGTGAAAGCTTTGACTCTGCCGCCGATCAGGACCACCAACCCCCGCATGTCGAGCGAGGGAAGATCTTCGAGCACGACGGACAGGCTGTTCAGCGAATCAGCCATCATACCCGTGTAGACCGTCTCCGGATTCGACCGTGCCCGCGCCTCCATCCACTCCCGGTACAGGCCCAGGCAGGCCTCTTTATGCTCGGGGGCATAGGGCCGGCACTGGAAACGGTTGTTCCTGGTGAACTGGTTGACCGCAGCCCTTTTTGCCTTGAACGCGTCGCCCTTGAGCGCGGCAAGGGCCTTGCGCGAATAGACGAAATCGTGTGATTTAAGGACCGGCTCGTACCCGAGCTCCCTGTACGCGGCCAGGTCGCTTTCGGCGGCGTTCTCTATCCGCGATACCGCGGGGTTCCTGTTCACCGCGTCCATCGTCCTGAAGCACTCGTCGAGGAGCCCCCTGTCGACGGCTCCTCCCAAGGGAGGCAGATAAAGGAACCGCCCTGTCGCGTCCTTGAAGAACACGCAGAGAGAATCCCCGGCGATACCCCAGTCGATCTCGAAGAGCCCTTTCCAGCAGTAGATGGCCGGGAACGCGTACGGCGAAAGGTCCCGGCGGCATGCGCGCAGGTAACGTTCGAGCGTCTCCCGGTCATCCAGCGACAGCCGCTTGAGCTCCATGTTTACACCGGCAGTTCCGCGATGTCCCTTACATCCGTATAGGACTGGAACATATCGCGGTTGCAGCGGAGCTCTTCGATGACCTCAGGGGCGGCAAGAAAACGCCGGACCCTGTCGGCATACGCCTTGAAATCCTTCCCTCCGGAATGTTCCTCTATATAACGGCAATTGGGGTCCACGGAAAGGAAGAACTTCCCGTCCCGCCGGTTGAGCACAAAAGGATAAAGACGGCATTCGAAAGGCCGCGTGCGGTAGATGGCGCAGGTGTTGGCGCCGGTGTCCAGGTGGACGCACCTGAAGGCGCATCCCTGCTTCTCATCGCAGGCCACCACGCGCACTCCTTCGGCATGGCGCTTCTTCTCGCCGTTGAGCAGCTGGGGAAGCCAGGGCCCTTCGCTGTGGCTGAACCTGCAGCAGCCGCGGCAGCCCAGGCAGTATCCGTCAGGTATTATCTGTTCCATTTCAAACATACTCTTAACCCGTCATTGCGAGGTGCCTGCATGTCCCTTCCGAAGCAATCTCCGGGATTGCTTCGGATACGACGTTCTATCGCCTCGCAATGACACTTGATCTATTTTACGACGCTCCCCAGCTTGACTTCCCTCTGGGGGGTCAGGATCGCTATTCCGGTCTCATCCGACGCGGCCAGCAGCATCCCCTGGCTCTCTTCGCCGCGCAGCATCGCCGGCTCGAGATTGTCCACTACCACGATCTGCTTGCCGACCAGCTCTTCCTTGGTATAGCTCTTGCGGATGCCTGCGACGATCTGCTTCGTCCTGCCTTCCTCAAGCTCGATCACGAGCACGTAGAGCCTGTCGGCGTTGGGATGCTCGCGCACTTCCTTGATCCGCGCGACGCGCAGCTCGAGCTTTTTGAAATCATCATAGGTGATCATGTATCCTCCTGGAAAATTTCGGTGCGAGTGGATGAGGTCCGGGGGAAGATCTATTGCTTACGCCTGTCCTTGACGAAGACGCTCCCGCCGATCGATTTGGCGTACTTCTTCAGCTCCGCCGAGACAGCGCTGATCTCGCCGACGTGCGAGAACTTGCGGTACTCGTTGGTCACGATGCCGACGGAGACGCTCAGCAGCGGGACCTGGCTGACATCGCCGTTGCGGTTCTTGGTGATCATGAACCCCTGCTGCCTGTCCTCCGGGCTGAAATACGTCAGGACCGTCCTGTCGAACTCGTCGACGATCATCTTGGCGATGTCTTCCGCCTTGTCGGGAGTGGAGATGTAGATGAAATCGTCGCCGCCGATATGGCCGAGGAAGTCGAGCGGGTTTCCCAGCTTCTCAAGCGACTTGATCACGATCTGGCCGGTCTGGAAGATGACCTGGTCGCCCATCTCGAACCCGTACTTGTCGTTGAACTCCTTGAACCGGTTCAGGTCTATATAGGAGACCGCGTACGGTTCGCCCGAGCGGATGCGCGCCTCCAGCTCCTTGAGGAGCGAGATGTTGCCGGGAAGCTTGGTCAGCGGGTTGGCGTCGAGGTCGCGGGTCACGCGCACCAGGGAGGCCTTGACGCGCGCCAGGAACTCGGCGGGCTCGAATGGCTTCTCGACGTAATCGTCAGCGCCCGCGTAGATCCCCTTGATCTTGGCCATAGGATCCTTGTCGGGCATGAGCAGGATCACGCTCAGGTGGCGCAGATTGTACTTGGCCCGGATGTGCTTGCAGATGTCGATGCCTTTGATCGAGGCGGAGACGTAGTCGGAGACGACGAGGGTGAAGATGTGATTGTTCAGCTCGTCGCAGGCCTCATCGAAAGTGGAAGCCTTTTTGACGACGTAGCCTTCACCGGTCAGCAGGGCGTCGAGGAACTCCTGCTCCTCCTTATCGCCGACTATGATCAGTATGTCGCCTTCGGACGGGCTCATTCCTCGCCTTCCTTGACCTGTTCGAGAAGCCTTTTGCAGGCCTCCTGGATGTACTTGACCGCCTCGTTGTTGAGCACGAGATAGAACGACCCCTTGATGTTGGCGCTGGGTTCGTCGAAGATCGCCTCTGCGATCAGTATCGCTTCCTCTTTGCGGTAGGCCCCCATGGTCAGGGTCATGATCTGCTGGATGGAGCCGTTGACAAGCGTGGGGATGGAGATGATGACGATGGTCTTGAGGATCATGCTCAGCGCGCCCACATAGGAAGAGATGATGACGTTGCCTATCTCCTTGATGACCGAAAGCCCCATCTCGGTGAACACGGAACCCCGGTTCTCGTCGAAGTGCTGGGGAAAGCACGAGTCGATCAGACGGAATGCGCTTTTCTCCTCGAGGACGAAAAGGATTTCTCCTTTGAGACCGCTGAGGATGTTGCAGGAGACGCAGGTGCTCAGCTGGGCGGAGTTGATCTTCTTGAGCATATCATCCGCGGAAACGAGCTCGAGCGAAGGCATCTGGACGTTTATCTTGCGGCCCAGGATCTCGGAAAGCGCGATACTGCCATGGCCGACAGCGATCGAACCGACCTCACGGAGTATGTCCATTTCGTCTTTCATACAATCTCCTTCGATACGGATCGAACACCGGCGCAATACCCATCCGCGCCGGGTGTCCTAATTCTTGGGACGGAAAAAATCCAGTTATAAGGTAGCATAACAGTTGGTGTAAATCAAGGCTTTTAAGACAGTTCAAGCAAGGATGCGGGGAAGAAAACGGGGAGAAAAACAGAGGTTGCAGAGCTTCCGGTGACACCCCGCGCAAGCGGCACCCGACGCTTATATGGATTTGCGTCGGTGTGGCCCTCTGGCCTAAATTTGCGCGGGTTTTATACGGGGTCGACGAGATTTGAACTCGCGATCTTCGCCGTGACAGGGCGACGTGTTAGACCAGGCTACACCACGACCCCACTAGAGGTATTAAATTGTAACCGAAAAAAAGAAGCCGCGCAAGGGCTTTTTCAGGGAACTTCCTCTAAATATATGGTGGGCGGTAAGGGACTCGGACCCCTGACCTTCTCTGTGTAAGAGAGACGTTCTAACCAACTGAACTAACCGCCCAAAGTCTGATCCAATCCCCGCAGGACCATTTCCGCGGCCTTGCGTGGATCCCCGGCTTCAAGGACAGGCCTGCCGACCACTATATAGGTCGCGCCGGCCCTCGCCGCTTCCTGCGGAGTGGCGACTCTTTTCTGGTCGCCTTTCTCCGCCCCGGCCGGCCTGATCCCGGGATTGACGATGACAAAGTTCTGCCTGCGCTCCCTGCGGACCGACGCGGTCTCGTGCACCGAACAGACGATCCCGTCTATCCCGGCTTCTTCGGCCGCTTTCGCCAGCGCCAGCACTTTCTGTCCGGCATCGGGCGCATCCCCGCTCGTCAGTACCGTGACCCCGACTATCAAAGGACGGGTGATCTTGAGCTCTTTGGCTTTCTGTGCCGCCCCTTCTGCCGCTGCCCTGAGCATCTCGCTCCCGCCGGAAGCATGCACCGTCATCATGAAGACGCCTTGCTGCGTCCCCGCGGCGACCGCGTTCCTGACGGTGTTTGGTATGTCGTGGAATTTAAGGTCCAGAAAGACGCTGCCGCCTTTCCTTACGACCATCCGCACCGCTTCAGGGCCGTAGGCAGTGAAAAGCTGGCTGCCGATCTTGAACATCTTGACGGACGGGACCAGCCTGTCCACCATCTCTTCGGCTTTTTTCAGCGTATCGACATCGAGCGCCACGATAAGACCCGGCTTCATATCCTCACCGTCCCTCTCAAAGCTTTTAGATCGGGGATGCCTTTCCTGGCCATATAATCCTGTATGCCGTCGAGGATGCCCGTGGCGGCCGACGGCTCGGTGAAATTGACCGTCCCCGCGCAGACCATCGTCGCCCCGCAGATGATCAACTCGACCGCGTCCCGCCAGTCCGTGATGCCGCCCATCGCGATGACCGGTATCTTCACCTTGCCGCACACTTCCCAGGTCATCCTGACCGCGACGGGGCGCACGGCGGGGCCGCTCAATCCTCCCGTGATGTTCGCCAGCTTCGGCCGGCGGGAATCGATGTCCACAGCCATGCCGGTCAGCGTGTTGATCAGGCTCAGCGCGTCGGAGCCGGCCTCCTGCGCGGCAAGAGCGATCTCGGTGATATCCGTGACATTGGGAGAAAGTTTGGTGATGACCGGTTTGGTCGTCGCCTTTCTGACCAGGCGCACGATCTCCGCGGCCCGTTCCGGGTCCTGCGATACAAGCTTGCACCTGCCCTTGCCGCTGACATTAGGGCAGGAGATGTTTATCTCTACCGCGGAGACGGCGTCGACGTTCCCGGCCTTTTCCGCCAGTTCCACGAAATCTACCGGGTCGCCCTCGGAGGCGATGCTCATGATCACCGGGATGCCGAGCTTTTCCAGGAAGGGCACCTTGTCGGTGATGAAAGCGTCTATACCCGGGTTCTCAAGCCCGATCGAGTTTAGAAGTCCTGACGGGGTCTCACAGGTACGCGGCGGGGGGTTCCCCTTACGCGGCTTGACCGTGACCGTCTTGGTCACTATCGCTCCCAGCCGCTTGAGATCCATGAAATCCTTGAACTCTTCGGCGTAGCCGAACGTCCCGGAAGCGACCGTCACCGGGTTTTTGAGGCGGAGCTTTCCGATATCGACAGAAAGGTCGGGTTTCTTCACCAGATTATCTCCCCCGCGTTGAACACCGGCCCTTCCTTGCAGACCCGTTTGTATCCTGCGACGGTATCGACCGCGCAGCCCAGGCAGGCGCCGAAGCCGCAGGACATATGTTCCTCAAGGGATACCTGGGCGGGTGTGCTGTGGCGCGCGGCGACCGTGCAGGTCTCCCTGAGCATCGGCCTCGGCCCGCAGGCAAAGATCACATCATTCGATGAGATCTCTTTCTCCAGGAGCTCGGTCACGAATCCGCGGAACCCTTTTGACCCGTCATCGGTGGCTGTCTTTACCACGCAGCCTGCCGCGCGGAAATCGGAGACACATGGGACCTGTGCCGCGCTTCTTGCCCCGATCAGCACGAGGGGCCTGCGCCTCGAGGCCCCTTTTAGTTCCCGGGCGAGGAACAACAGGGGAGCGACTCCCATCCCCCCCGCGACAAGCACCGGCCTGCGGCCTTTCGCCGAGGCAAGCTCAAAACCCGTGCCGAGCGGCCCGATCACCCCGAGAGTCTCGCCCGGCCTTTTGCTCGATAAAAGACGCGTGCCCTTGCCTTTCAGTTCATAGAGCACCTCTACCGTATCGCCCTGCACCTTATGGACGCCGAAAGGCCGGCGCAGGAGAGGGGCACAGAGGTCCGATACCCTGACCATGACGAACTGGCCGGGACGGGCATTGTGCGCTATCCCTTTATGGGTGAAAGAAAGCGCGTAATAGCTGCTTCCGGCTTTCCGGTTAGACTTTACTTCTGCAGTTGCCTGGAATTTTCGCATTGTTTGACCAGAGATAGGTGACGAGCGCCAGGAAGATCGCGAAGACCGCGCAGAAGACCACGACATCTGTAAGCGCCGGCTCCCATCCGCTCATAGAAAACTCTTCCCAGCATTCGACCGCGAGCACAGCGCCCAGCACGGACAGGATCGCGGGGATCTCGCTTTTAAACCATTCTTTCTTGAGCGGCAGGAACCGGCGGACGTCGCCGAAGAGCAGGGACTTTATCGACGGAAAAATGCGCGGGACCATTGACTTATACTCCGTGTACGCCTTTCCGAAATAACCGAGCAGCGCTTTCTCCTCGTCACGGAACAGGTAGAAGTACCGGAAAGAGAACCCGGCGGCAAAAAGCAGGATCGCCCACGGCCGCCCGAGCGCGAAGACCACCCCGGTACCGATCAGGATTATCCCGAGGTACATCGGGTTCCTCACCAGGCTGTAGGGACCGGAGGTGACCAGAGCGTGGCTGTTCTTCGAATGCTCGGCCTTGTAGCCGCGGGCCGAGATGCGAAGAAGCTGCCCGAGGAGGATAAGCGCCAGGCCGCACACCTCGGTAAAATCATCCAGGTTGCCGGACGTCCTTCTGATCAGGAGGAACGGAAAGCGCGCGCAGAAGACCAGCGCCAGTACCATCGTCAACGCGTTGATGCCGATGCGTCTTTTCATAGTCAGCTCATTTTTGGCAGGACGGGCAGAAGTAGGTCCCTCGCCCGCCCAGCGTTGTCCGTTGTACCGTCCCCTCGCACCCCATGCACGGCTTTCCCTGCCGTCCGTACACCTTCAGTCGGGGAACGTATCCGCCCTGGTCCCCTGTAAGCTGGACATAATTGTCCACCGAGGATCCCTTGAGCTTTATGGCATCCTCGAGGATGTCGCGCATGGCCTTGTACAGCCGCGCTTTCTCATCGGGGGAAAGGCTCTTTGCGCTCCTGCCCGGACTGATCCGCGCCGCGAAAAGCATCTCCGCCGCGTAGAGGTTGCCGATACCCGCGATGAACTTCTGGTCCATGAGCAGGGGCTTTATCCTGGTCCCCTTCCTGAAAAGCATGTCCTCGAACTGCTTTTCGGATATGTCGAACGGGTCGGGGCCCAGTTCCCTGACGAACGGGAGAGAATTGCAATCGTCGACCAGCCGCAGCTCCGCGAAAAGACGGTTATCGTTGAAATCCAGGATGGTCCCGTCGGAGAAACGGAAGCCGACCCTGCTTCCGGTGCCGGTGCCCGGGTAGACGAACTGGCCGGTCATCTTCAGGTGAACGCAAAGCGATTTCACTCCCGTGAGGCCGATGACCAGGAGCTTGCCCTTGCGCAGGGCCCCGGTAATACTGCGCCCCTCCACTCCCCCGACGAACTCCGCGGGGGACGGCTGGCGGATGACCTTCGGGTTGTTGACGATGACCTTTGTTATCTTCCTGCCGACAAGCGTGTGCTCGAACTGGCGGCGGATCGTCTCGACTTCCGGGAGCTCAGGCATCGGCTGTCACCTTTATCCATACCTCGCGCTGGCGGGGTCCGTCGCTCTCGCAGAAGTAGATCCCCTGCCAGGTGCCCAGGCAGAGTTTCCCTTTTTCGACGATAACAGTGAGGCTCGGACCGAAAAGCGATGATTTTATGTGGCTGTCGGAATTGCCTTCGGCATGGCTGTAATCCGCGTTCTCGGGGACCAGGTCGTTCAGCGCGGTGATGATGTCTTTCCTGACCGCCGGGTCGGCGTTCTCGTTGATGGTCAGACCCGCGGTGGTATGGGGACAGAAGACGACACAGAGACCGTTCTCGGCCTTTGCTTTCGTCACCGCTGCCTGCACCTGACCGGTGATATCGATGAGCTCGGAGCGGCGGGAGGTGGAAAGACGCACACTATCCATTTTTCGACCGGCGCCGCTTGCCTGCCAGGTGGTATTCCTGCAGCGGCTTCACCTCCAGCTTCTTGTGGATCAGCGTTTCGATGGCGTTGACCGTCGCGGAAGCGCCGGAGATGGTGGTGGTGTACGGGATATTATACTGGACAACGGTTGAACGTATCTTGAGCTCGTCCTGACGGGGGATCCTGCCGGACGGGGTGTTGATGACCATCTGGATCCTGCCGTCCTTCATCAGGTCCAGGACGTTCGGCCTCCCTTCGGAAAGCTTCGGGAGCACCTTGACCTGTATCCCGCTCTTCGAAAGAGCGGCGGCCGTCCCCGATGTGGAGAACAGGTGGAAACCGAGGTCTTTGAGCCTTCTGGCCACCAGCAGGACCGAGCGCTTGTCGCGGTCGCAGACCGAGACGAAGACGTTCCCTTTCTTGGGCAGGTTCTGGCCGGCCGCGATCTGGCTCTTGATGAACGCGCGTCCGAAATCTTTGTCGATGCCCATGACCTCGCCGGTCGATTTCATCTCGGGGCCGAGGATCACGTCGACACCGGGGAAGCGGTTGAAAGGGAAGACTGATTCCTTGACAGAGACGTGGCGCGGCACCCTCTCGCCGGCCAAGCCCAGTTCCCTGAGTTTCCTGCCGAGCATGACCTTCGTGGCAAGCTTGGCCAGGGGCACGCCGATGGCCTTGGAGACGAACGGCACGGTGCGCGAAGCGCGCGGGTTGACCTCCAGCACATAGACCTTGTCGTCCTTGACCGCGTACTGCACGTTCATCAGGCCGATCACGTTAAGCTCTGTGGCCATCTTTATGGTCGCGTCGCGGATCGCCTCGAGGATGGGGCCCTGGAGGGTGAACGTCGGAAGGACCATCGCCGAATCGCCCGAATGGATGCCCGCCTCCTCGATATGCTCCATGATGCCGCCGATGATGAAGTCGGTCCCGTCACCTATAAGGTCGACGTCCACCTCGATGGCGTCCTCGAGGAATTTGTCGATGAGGATCGGGTGCTCGCCGGAGACCTTGGCTGCTGCGAGGATGAACTTCTCGAGCATGCTCTCATCGTAGACGATCTCCATCGCCCTTCCGCCGAGCACGTACGAAGGCCGGACCAGCACCGGGTAGCCGATCTTCCGGGCGACCTCCCTGGCTTCCTCGAACTTGAACGCGGTGCCGTTCGCCGGCTGGAGCAACCCGAGCTTGTCCAGCATCTTCTTGAACTTCTCCCTGTCCTCGGCAATATCGATGCTCTCCGCGCAGGTCCCCATGATGCTGACACCCGCCTTGAGCAGCGGGACCGCCAGGTTCAGCGGCGTCTGGCCGCCGAACTGCACGACCACGCCCATCGGCTTCTCATGCTCGATGATGTTCATGATATCCTCGAAGGTCAGCGGCTCGAAATAAAGACGATCCGAGGTGTCGTAATCCGTGGAAACGGTCTCGGGGTTGCAGTTGACCATGATGCTTTCGATACCCTCCTCTTTCAGGGCAAAAGCGGCATGGCAGCAGCAGTAATCGAACTCGATTCCCTGGCCGATGCGGTTGGGGCCGCCTCCCAGGATGATTATCTTTTTCTTGGCTTTAGGCATTTGGACCATAATTTTCTCGGTATTATCGTTTTCCTGTTTTTCAAGATCTCGCCGGCCTTGCGCACAGCCTCGTCCGCGGTCCGGGCCCGTATGACCCCTTCAATATCCCATGAACCGAGGCTGATCACCGGCACGCCGAACTGCAGGCAATAGGCTATTTCTGAGAGGGTTCCCGGTCCACCGGGCAAGGCGATCACCACATCCCCGCTGGCTACCACCAGGACATTCCTGGCTAACCCCAAACCAGTGGGGATCACTATGTCAACGTAAGGATTTACTTCCCTTTTGTCGTAACTCGGTATAATCCCTATGGTTGTGCCGCCCCCGGCCCTGAAACCGGCACATGCCGCCCTCATAGTGCCAGTTAGGCCTCCAGAAACGAGATGGCCAACCACTTTTGCCAGCTTTTCGCCCAATTCGTGGGCTAGTTGCTCCACTTTAGGCTCACAGGACCTTCCACCTATGACACTGACAACCTTCTTACGCATAGATTTGGCCCCTCGCTTTATCCCTCGCATAGACGCTTGCCGATTTCTCCGAAATCGGCTGCGCATGCTTCGGGACTGTTTTGCTGACAGGCAAAATGAGGGCAAAACTGGTGCGCCTGGCAGGAATCGAACCTGCACACATGGCTCCGGAGGCCATTGCGCTATCCGTTGCGCTACAGGCGCGTCTATATATTGGCTTCGCCGTGTCCCCGAAGGGGGCAGGCGCGCTGCTATAGTTCAGTAGGGATAATTCCTAATTATAACATAAATATATAAAGAGCGGTTTAAAAAAGACTTAACTGTTCTTCCCCGGCAGAGGCTTGGGTCTCTTCTTCCTTTATCGAGACAATGCCGTATTCGCCGTCATAGCCGGGAAGCACCTTGACTTTACCGTTACGCACCCTGATCACCGCTTCGGCCAGCGGCCGCGGGAGCCCTTTGAGCAGCTCTTCCGGGGTCGCCTTGAGCATCACGCTGAACTCCGTGCCGAACTGGCTGATGACCGATTGGTACTCTTTGGCCACCGCGGCGGAAAGCTTGCCGATGCCCATCACCTCGGCGATCACCTCATCAAGCGGTATCAGGTTCTTGTAAGGGATGGAACCCTCCGGCACGAACCCTTCCGGCCGGTCGGCCAGCTGGGCCACCCGATTCATCACCCCCACGGTCAGCGGCTTGCCGCATTTCGGGCAGCGGCCCGCATGTCTGCGGGTCTCTTCAGGGGAAAAGCGGATACCGCAGAGCCGGTGCCCGTCGAAGTGGTACTTGCCCTCCTCCGGAAAGAACTCGATCGTATACTTGAACCGCTTCCTGTCCTTCGTGCGCAGGACTTCGCGGATGGTCATGTAATCCATCTCGCAGTCGAAGACATTGGCCTCGCGGCCGATCTTCTGCGGACTGTGGCTGTCGGAGTTGCTGACCAGGCTGAAACGGTCGAGACCGGAAAGGCGCCAGTTCATCGCCGGATCGCTCGAGAGCCCTGTCTCCAGCGCGAATATCTTCGGGGTCTGGCCCTCGAAACAATCCTGTATCTTATCGAAGCCCGACATGGAACCGAACACGCTGAACCAGGGCGTCCAGACGTGTGCGGGGATGATGACGCAATTTTCGTCGATATCGAAGATGATGCGGGCAAGCTCGGCGCAGTCGATGCCCAGGATAGGCCTGCCGTCGGCGGCAAGGTTGCCGCGCCTGCCGAGCGTCTCGTTTATCCGCTCGACCGTCTTGAAGGACGGGGCGAAGACCAGGTTATGGACACGGTAACCCTTGCCCTTCTTCGAATAGATGCTGCTGATCTCCGCCGTGAGCATGAAGTGGATGCCCTGGTGGCGGAACAGTCCGTTGCCGAGGTCCTCGAGCTTCGCCTTGAGCTCCTGCAGCCAGAGGTGATGGGTAAAATCCCCGGTGCCCATCAGCCTGATGCCCTTAAGCCTGGCCGCGAGCGCCAGATGCGGTATGTCCATGTCGCGGGAGGTGGCGCGGGAATACTTGGAATGGAT
>JBLMZF010000043.1:0-17962 GCA_050258655.1 Deltaproteobacteria bacterium
GACAAAGAACAGGAAGGCCGGATAGACAAGAGCCGACCTCAACTGGGCGAGGAATTCATCCTCCCGTTCCCTGAAATCGGCGAGGCGCTTGAGCGAATCCTCAAGCCTGCCTCCTGCCTCCCCGATCCTGACCATACTGACGTAGAAGACCGGGAACGAGGACGGGTGCAGCGAAAGGATATGGGAGAATTCGTTGCCCTGCTCTATACCCTCGCGGAGCTGGCCAATCAGCCGTCCGAGAGCCGGCGTACGCGCCTGGGCGGCCAGGGTACCCAGCGCGGCACTAAGTGTGAAACCGGAGTTGAGGAGGTCGCTGAGCTGGCGGGTGAAAGCGGAGATATCGCTGGAAGGTATCTTCCTGTCCCTTACGACCTGATCGGGGGCGCTCTCCCTCACTTCAAGCGGAAAAAGACCCTCGCGCTTGAGGCGGGCGATCACCAGGGAACGGTTATCCGCCTCGATCACGCCGCTTCGTATGGCGCCGGGACCGGCTTTTGCCTGGTACGTGAACCTCATGACGGTGCTATTTCCTCCTGTGTCACCCTGAGCACCTCCTCTACCGTCGTCACCCCCGCTTTTATCTTTTCCCAGCCGGAATCCCTGAGCGTCTTCATGCCGAGAGCGACCGCCTTCTGCTTGACCTTGGTCGACGGGTTCTTCATCAGTATCGATTCCCTGATCTGTTCGTTTATCTCGAGCATCTCGAATATCCCCGTCCTCCCCTTATATCCCGATCCGCGGCATTTCTCGCATCCGGCGCCCCGCCAGAGCATGCCGTCCCAGCCCTTATCGTGAGGGAAACAGGCGACCGCCGACGGTTCGGCCCTGTACCTCTCCCTGCAGGACGGGCAGATGATCCTGACCAGCCTCTGCGCGATGATCAGGATGACAGATGAAGCCAGCAGGAACGAGTCAGTCCCCATATCGAGGAGCCTGGTCACGCCTCCGGCGGCGTCGTTGGTGTGGAGGGTGCTGAACACCAGGTGGCCCGTGAGCGCGGTGCGCACCGCCAGTTCCGCCGTCTCCGTGTCGCGGATCTCGCCCACCATCATCACGTCCGGGTCGTGCCTGAGCATCGAGCGCAGGGCGGTGGCGAACGCGAACCCTATCTTCGTCTCCACCTGCATCTGGATGATGCCCTTCAACTGGTATTCTATGGGGTCTTCGATGGTCAGGATCTTGCGTTCGACCGAATTGATCGTGCTGAGGCAGGAGTAAAGCGTTGTGGTCTTGCCGCTGCCGGTAGGTCCGGTGACAAGTATGATGCCGTGCGGCTTCTTTATCGCCTTATCGAGCACGGCGAGCTCGCGGGGGGAGAGGCCCAGACTTTCGAAACCGAGGATCGGGCTTGACCGCGGCAGGAGACGGATGCCGATACTCTCGCCGTGCGGCGTCGGCATGATCGACACGCGCAGGTCGTATATCTCCCCGTCCATCTTGACCTCGATCCTGCCGTCCTGCGGCCTCCTCTTCTCCGCTATATCGAGCCGCGCCATGATCTTGATGCGCGACGCGATCGACGACTGGAACCGTTTGATCGACGGCGGGCACGAGATCTCGTAGAGCAGCCCGTCGACACGGTAACGGATGCGCAGCTCGTCATCGAACGGCTCGAAATGGATGTCCGTCGCCCGCTGGCGGATGGCGTCCTGGAGGACCTGGTTGAGGAACTTTATGACGGAAGGGTCGATCGCGTTGTCCTCGATGTCCCCCTCGCGTTCGCTGCTGACCAGTTCGAGGTCGTGAGGCTCATCCTTTACCATCGCCTCGATCGTCTCCGCGCCCAGCCCGTATGCGCCCTTTATGGCCTCCATGATATCCTGGTGCGTCGCCAGCTCGATCCGTATCTCCTGCCCGAGGAAAAGCCTTATCTCGTCGAAGACAGGTATCATGAACGGGTCGCTGACCGCCAGGTACAGCCGCCCGTCCTTCTCCCTGAGCGGCATGAACGAATAATGGGTGGCGATCTTGGCGGGTATGTCGGCAACCGCGTCCTGGTCCACCTCACCGGCCTCGATCCTTGTGAAGCGGATCCCGAACGTCCTGCCGAGCTCCCTCAGGAGGTCCTCCTCCCTGCAAAACCCCCGCGCGCAGAACAGACGGACCAGGGACTCGCCGGTCCTCAGGTGCTCGTCCACGCATTCGCGCCACTGGGCCTCCGACACCGAGAACTTATCGGTGACTATCTGGCGGAAGGAATGTCCTGTCATCAGAGTGATCTTCCTCCGTAGTGCGGCATGTTCAGCGCCTTATGCATCTCCTCCTCACGCGATACGGACAGGGCCTTGCGCATCTCATCATCGCGCCGGGCATCATAGATCGAGATGCTGCTCTCGCCGGTGATTATCCGGGGAGTGATGAAGATGACGATCTCCTTCTTGGTCCGCGCCTTGGACTTGTTGCGGAACAGGTTTCCCAGCAGGGGGATGTCACCCAGCAGCGGCACCTTCGAGACATACTCCTCCTTGTTGTCCTTGATCAGTCCGCCCAGGACGACAGTATTCCCGTCCTTGACCGTCATCATGGTCGTCGCCTCAGTCGTGTCGACCGCAAGCTCGTCATTGCTGACGGTGCCCTTGCGGGGAGAGCTGACCTCGGGGTGAATGGCCATCGTGATGAACCCGTCACCCGATATCTTGGGAGTCACGGTGAGCTTGATGCCGACTTCCATGAACTTTATCTCCTTGTCGGTGACCCTCCCGTCGGAGTCGTAGTGGAAAACGTCGTACGGCTCGCTGGAACCGATCAGGATCTTCGCCTCCGTGTTATCCAGCGTGACGATCCTGGGATTGGAAAGGATGTTCACGTCCGAGTCCTGTTCAAGGGCCTGGATGGCGACCTGGAACTTGTCGGTGTCGAGCACGCCGATCTTGAAGGCGTCAAGCGAGTTGACCCCGGCCGGGACGGGCAGACCAGCCACGCCGAGGCTCAGGTGCTTGGATGAGGGGTCCGCGTACTGCCAGTTGATGCCGGTGAAGCGGTTCTTTCCGAGCGTGATCTCCATGATCCGCGCCTCGATAAGGACTTGCGGCACCTGACGGTCCCAGTTACCGATCAGCGTATCCACCGTCTTGAGCAGAAGCGGCGGCGCCGTCACCAGGAGACTGTTCGTCCTCTCATCCACGAGGATCGAACCGCTCGCCTCCGGGACCACCGACTGGAGGCTCTTGAGCAGTTCCTGAGGCTTGGCGTAGTTGAGCTTGTATACCCGCGTATCGTTCGCTTTGTCCATCTCCGTGATGGCGCCTTCGAGCGCGGCAAGATTATCGTGCGTGTCGGTCACCATGATGCTGTTCGATCTCGGCTCTATCTCGAGGGTCCCGCGCTGGGATTTCAGCGACGTCAGCAGCGGCTTCACGTCCGCGACCTTGACGTACTTCAGCCGGAACACGCGCGTGTACAGCTGAGAGAGCTGGTCCCGCTGGTTCAGCTCGGAAGTGGTGCAGACCATGATGATATTGCCCTCGCGGTAATAGCCGAAGCTGTTGATCTTCAGGATGGAGTCGAGAGCCTTGTCGATCGTGACTTCCTGCAGGTTCAAAGAGACCTGGCCCTTGACGTTCCGCGAGATGATAATGTTAGAATCGCTCTGGTCGGCGATCATCCTGATCACGTCGGCGATCTCCATGTCCTTGACATCGAGCGTGATCAGCCGTTCCTCGGCGGATACGGTGACCGCGAACAGAAGCATTACGCCAAGAAGCAAGACGGGTATTTTCATTTGGCCAGCTCCACTGTTTTTCCTCCTGAATCGAGGACAACCTTGTTTTTATCTATCGACCGCACCTGGAAACCGGACATCGTCTCCCCTTCCGAGACATAGTAGTCTTTCTTATCCGACTCGTTCCTGATGACAGCCACTTTCTTATCACCGAGAGAGACGCCGAGCAGTACCAGCGAAGCGCCTCCCTGCGTGTTCGCGGCGGGCTTTCCGGACGGCGCCCGCTGACCTTCGAAAAGCTTCTTTTGGACGAAGAACTCCTCCCTTACGGGCGCGTGCTCGGCCTGTTCTGCCGCCGGGAGCGGCTCGCCCGGCAGCGGCCCGTGCGCTCCCGCCCTCCCGATAGAATGGTCGTAGGGAACGCACAGGACGTACACAAGGCACAAGAGCAGCGCCACCGCCGTGACGCAGAAAAACACGGTGAAGGAAGGTATGGCCTTGTCCCTCGCCATCCCCATCAAAGCGTCGATGCGTACCGTCTTCATCACCCTGCCAGCGCGGTTATGATGAACGCCGCCCGCGGCAGTTCATCCTTGTCCTGCACGTAGATCTGCACTTTATCGACCCCTATGCCGTTGAGCTCCCTGTTCACCATGGAGAAAAACCGCACGATCAGCGCCATGTCGTCCTGTATCTCGACCCTGAGCGCGAACGCTTCCTGCTGTTCCTGTCCTCTTACCTGCATGGGCTTGAGGCTGACCAGGTTCACCCCGGCCTTACGCGCGATGTTCTCGATGCCCCTGATAAAGCTTCCCGAGTCCTTCATCGTCTCATTCCTCGGGATGCGGCTGTAGCCCGCGTTGATCGAATCGGCATACGTCAGCAGGCGGGTCAGCTTGACGAGCCTGGCTTCCTGGGCCGCGATATCCTCATTGAGCTTCCTTGACCCGGCGATCAGCCTGTCACCGGCGGTCTTTATCAGGACAACGGAAAGAACAGCAAGCCACGCCGAAAAGAACAGTATCTCGCGCCTGCGCGGCTTGAACTTGAGCATCGTCCCCCCTTAATACAGTGCCTTGATCTCGAAATCCACCCAACCGCCGGACTCAAGAGGCCGCTTATTGATATAGCTGACATCCGCGCTGGTGATGAGCTTTGTGTCTTTCAGCGCTGATGCGAAACGCAGGACGGAATCGGCGTCCTGCGCTCTGCCTTCGACCATCATCGTCCCCTTCTGCCGCTCGCCGGCGATATCCAGCGACCTCAGCAGGACCTGGCCAGGGCAGACCGTAGCAAGCTCGGAGAGAAGCTCGAGCTTGAACTTGCCTGATTCCGAAAGGCTCTCGTAGGCCCTGAGCCGGGAGAGCTTTTTCTGCAGGGCGGTGGTCTGGACGTCCATCCTGGCTATCTTTTTCGTCAGCCCGGCCAGATAATCGCGTTTTGACGATTCCCTGACGAACATGATATTGAACGCGAGGATGATGTTAAGCAGCACCACGGCCCCGAGAACAAGGGCGCTCTTCCTCCTTTCCATCGTGAGCTTGTCGGCTTTAAGCTCGGAAGGAAGAAGGTCGATGCCGACCATGTCGTCGCGGACGAAACACCCGCGCAGAGGAGAAAAACCGTCCATCCGCTCGACCGGGCAGGCCAGCGCCTCTCTGCAGGCGTCCACAAGCGTTGCGCCTCCGTCCGGACCGGCCGCGAACAGGCGGCGGGGGACAAACCCCCTGTGCCTGAGCGTCTCGGCCATTACCGCTATTTCCGAGACATCGAACGACGACGGGTCAACGGACCTGCTGTAGACGATCTGCCTGTCCTTGAAAAAGATAAGCTCGGCGAATCCGTCGTCAACATGAATAAAACACCCGGTCCCGCGCACATCGCGGGACGACGCGAACGAATTGAACACGGCCCTGGTGCTTACCCATACTTCATCGGGCCTGACGCCGCCCCATTTCACGAAATCCAGATACCACAGCAGAGTCTGCCGCTGTATCGCCACGAACAGGACATGGGAATTACCGTCGGGAAGCCTTTCAAGCACCGAATAGCCCGAAACGAACTCCTCAGATCTGTAGGGAAAAAGTCCGTCCATCTCGCATGCGGCGAGCTTGCGCAGCTCATCGTCGTCATGCGAGGGAAGGTACCTGAAACGCAGGATCGCCCTTGAACGGGGCACGCACAGCACCAGCCGGTCGAAGCGCAGTTTAAGGCTCGAGAGGAGTTCGGCGAACCGTTTGCAGTCGTCGGGCGAATGGGTAAGAGCCATCCGCTCCTCGCGCACGCCTTCCCGCTGACCCTCTGGCTGGAAGCCGACGCGGATCAGGCCGTCTGTCATGTAGATGACACCGCTGCCTCGCGCCATGCTAATCGTTTTCCCAGTTTGAGACGTCGTCGTTACCGCCCTCGACGCCGTCAGGGCCGTAGGAGTACAGGTCGAAGCTTTCCGGGCTATGGATACCCGGGAACTGGTACCTGTAGGGGTTCCCCCAGGGATCGAGAAAATTCTTCTTCAGGTAGGGGCCGTTCCACTTCCGCGGTGCAGGCGCGGTCGCAGGCCTTTGCCTGAGCGCCGCCAGCCCCTGTTCCGTGGTCGGATAAAAGCCGTTGTCAAGATCATACAGTTCCAGGGCTGTGGGGATGTTGACGACGATATCCGCCCTGGCGGCCGTCGCCATCGCCTGCTGCGCCCTTCCCGAGAACTTCGGCATGACGAGAGCGGCCAGCGTGGCGATGATCATCACCACGAGCATGAGTTCGATAAGAGTAAAACCCGGGTCATTGCGAGGGAGCGAAGCGACCGAAGCAATCCCGGAAACGTGATTGCTTCGCCCCTTCGGGGCTCGCAATGACTGGATACATAGTCTAATCATTTATCGTGTACGAAAGATGCCTGGTCGCGCCTTCCCTTACCAGGCTGACCCTGATCGCCTGCTGTTTGCGCGCCTTCACGAGCACCTGAAGGGCTTTCTGATAGCTGTCGATCTTCTGGTCATTGACTTCCTTGATGATATCGTTATTGCGGATCCCGGCGCAGGTGATGACACTTCCCTGGGGGATCCCTTCCACGCGCAGACCGTTGACCCTCCTGCCTTCGTAATTCGGCTTGATCCGGACCCGCTTCAGGTCATCCATGATCTCTTTCTGTTCCCTCTTCATCTCCCCGGCCCTTACAACCATCGTATCAGGCGAGACCTCCTCGACAAATGCGCCTCCCGCCTCCCCCGCACCCTGTTTTGAACCGGCGATCCCGATAACCTGCCTTCTCCCGTCTACGTCAAAGACGACGGCTTTCTTGACTATCTTCACGATCGAAGCGCCCTGAAGCTGGCTGCCGATCCGGTATATCCCCCTGCTGCCCGAACGCAGGTCCTTGATGAAGGCTGACGGGGACTTGCATTCGGTTATGGTCCCCAGGAGCTCGAGCTCCAGCTTGCGTTCCTCCACGGGAGACGGAGCGGCCTCGAGCGGGACGATGACCTTCGCCTCCTTTTTCTCGGGAGGCGGCTCAGGCACCCGTTCTACGACTGGCTCAGTTGAGGGCCTTGGCCGGCTCGAGAGGACGATCACCTCGAGCACGACCATCAGCCCAACCGATGCCGAAAGGAACAGGATCCCTCGTCTCATGAACGCTCCATTATCGCCTGCGCCAGATACACCAGGGGCTTCAGGCAGCTCCTGACCACCCGCTTCGCCAGGTCATTATGCTCGATCTTACAGGCGATCGACGGGCTGTGTCTGTAGTAGAACCTCACGAATCCCCTGCCCCAGCCGGTCGTCATCAGGCATTTGTCCCTGAACCTCCTGAGTACCATGACGTCCGGAGCATCGGGAGTTCCATAGGCGGCGGTAGCGATGAAACATCCTCCTCCACCTCCGCCACCGCCTCCACCGCTGCCGGAAGAGGCAGTACCGGTAGAGCCAGCAGCGGACTCCTCTGCAGAGCCGATGCCGTAGAGCGAGAAGTGCGTGACATCGGCGGTGACGAACCCGTTGACCGTGTCGACCGAACTCGGTTCGATCCGTTCCCATGCCAGAGTCTTGAGGTTGTAGTAGAAGATCTTGAGTTTGCCGGGATCGGTCGTGCCGGCCGCTTCCAGATCAGCCTGCGTGTAGGGTATCTTGATCGTCACCGGCTGCTTGAACACCACGCCGCTGGGTCCGAAATCGATCGCCTTTTTCGGCTGCTTTCCGTTGGCAAAAGGCGGAGGCAGTTCTACCCTGGTCATCGAGATGCTGGCTGGAGTATCAAGGGCCGACTGTGGTATGACAATCTCGGTATCGGCAAGCGGACTGTCCTTGTCGGCCTTGACCACTGCCGCCGTATTGGCGTCCACCTTGACCTGCACCTCGCTGCCTTCGTCGAACTTGCAGTTCCTGTCGAAGTAGATGTCACCGGTCTCGCCGCGGTAATCAGTCCAGGTCATCAGGATATCGTCACCGGTATCAAGGAGGCATGCCGCCGGCTTGTTCTGGTCGGCGCTGCCGTAATCGTCATTGACCAGCATGTTGGTCTTGAACGAGGCCCCGCCGTCGAGAGAAAAAGCGAAGTATATGTCCCCGTCGCCGGTGCGGTGGTCGGACCAGATCGAGCAGATGCGCCCGTCCTCATCGATGGCCACCTTCGGCTGGTTCTGGGGCTTGGGAATGTTCGAATCTTCGTTGATCTGGGTGCCGGTCCCCCAGCTCGAACCGTTGAACGACTTGTTGAAGAAGATATTGGTGTCGCCGTCAGCGGTCTTGTTCTCCCAGGCCACGCAGATATTGGTGCTGCCGGCGTCCCTGGAGAACACTGGACGCACCGCAAGCGACGGGTTTTCGGCGGAAACGCCGGTGATACCCGCGTTGACCTTGACGTCCGAAACCGTGCCTCTGCTGCCGAACGAATCGAATTTGGTGAAATAGATCCCGCGGCTGCCGGACTTGACGGCGCTCCAGGCGGCATACATGTCGCCGGTGTCGTCCATGACCACGCACGGGTCCTTCAGATCGCTTCCCGTGCCGTCGTCGACACGCTTTATCGCGGAGCTGGCGATCTTCAGGAAGCTGGCGCCGGAGTCGGAAGAGACCGCGTAGTAGACACCATCCCCCCCGTTCTCGTTACGCCATCCCAGCGCTACGATCCCGTCACCCCGCGCGGAAAGGAAAGGCTGGCGCTGGTTTGACTGGACTATCGTGTCCAGCGGGATGATCCCGGTATCGAAGGCAAGGCTTCCGCTCTGCCTGCGGGCGAAATAAAGGTCGGAGTTCTGCCCGTCCGCATGTTCCCAGACGACATAGACGTTCTGCGAGCCGTCGACGGCGATGGCCGGGTTGCTGTTCCCTGTCAGCGTGCCGCTGACGCTGGTCTGCTGGCCGAAGGTGGCTCCCCCGTCAGAGGAAGAATTGAACCAGATGTTCCCCTGCACGTCCTGCCAGACGGAATACACGTTCAGTCCGGTCTTGTCCACCGCCAGTTTCGAGCTGTCCATGGCGGCAGGCTGGAGAGAACCGCTCACATTGGTCTTGCTTATCTTGCGGTTCGCGCCGCGCAGGATCATCGAAGTGGTGAATGAATAGGAATCGTTGAGGACGTTGGCGGCGAGGTCGGCGGCGCTGACCGAGACCGCGATCGTCTGGTCATAGGTGAAACGATACTTCTTGTCCTTGGGAGGAGTATAGGTCACCGAATAGTCGGCCGGCGTCCCCGATATGCTGACGGCATCCGGGTACGACGAAAGCTGGTTGACACCTTTGTCGATGATGACGGTGGCGGCGGTGTCTCCCTCGCGCTTGACCTCCAGATGGATCATGTTCTTATCGACTCCCTTTCCAACATCCTTTATATGGAACATGATGGGAGTGGTCCTAAGGACCTGCATCTCGTCACGCGCCGGGTTCATGCCGTCAAGGGCCGGGGCCTGTATGTCGACGGAAGAGACTGCGATGGAAACCGTCTCGGAAGCGGTCCCGCCGTTAGTGTCGGTGACAGAGAAAGTGACCGGATAAGTCCCCCCCTGCCCGAACGCGGGCACCCAGGTGAACGTCCGCGCGGAGGCATCGAAGACCGCGCCTGTAGGAAGGTTCTGGGCCTGATACGTCAACGGATCGTTATCGGGATCGCTGGCGGTGACGGTGAAAGTGAGAGCGGAGTTCTCGTTCACACTCTTGCTCCCTATGGACGCAAGCACGGGGCTGCGGTTGACGTTCTTCACGGTGATCACCACATCTTCTGAAGCGATGCCGTTGAGACCGTCATTGGCCGAGAAGGTCACGGTATAGGTCCCCGCCTGGGTATAATCGGGGGTCCAGCTGAACTGCTGGCTGCTGCTGAAAACAGCCCCCTTCGGGAGGTTGGCCGCCGAATAGGTAAGCGGATTGTTGTCGACATCGGTAGCGGTGACGGTGAACGACAGGCTCTTATTCTCGTCGACTGACTTGGGGCCGATGGAAGCAAGCACAGGCAGATGGGTCGAGTCGGCGACCGCGATGCTGACGGTCTGGCTGGCGCTCAACGTGCCGTCAGAGGCCGTAAAGGTAACGGTGAAAGTGCCTGAGGCAGCGGGTGTCCAGGAGAAAGCGCCGGTTTTCGTGTCAAAGGATGCCCCCTGAGGAAGCCCCTGGACGGAAAGAGTGACCGGATCGCTGTCGGGATCTGCAGCCGAGACGGTAAAGGTCAGCGCCGAACCTTTTGCCACGGATTTATTGCCGATAGTGGCGATGACAGGGGGACGGTCGACATTGGCAGCAGTTATCGTGATGGTCTTTGAATCGGTCCCTCCTTTTCCGTCATCGGCTTTAAAGGTGACCTGGTACGCGCCGGCCTGGTTATACCCCGGAGTCCAGGCGAAAGTCCCGTTCTGGAAGGTGGCGCCTGTGGGCAGGCCCTGCGCTGTATAGCTCAGGGTGTCTCCATCAGGATCAGCCGCAGTGACCGTGAAGCCCAGCAGGGCGTTCTCGGCGATTGTCCTGTCACCCGGTGAGGTCAGTACCGGCGCCCGATTGACATTGGCGACCGTGATCTTGACGCTCTTGGTAGCCGTGCCGCCCTTACCGTCGGAAGCGGTGAATATGACCGTATAGGTCCCCGCCTGGGTATAATCCGGCGTCCAGGTGAAGGAACCGGTCGAGGCGTTGAATGAAGCGCCTTTCGGCAACGTCCCCGCGCTCATGGTCACCGGGTCGCTGTCAGGGTCGGTCGCTGAGACCGTGAAAGAAAGCGGGGAATTCTCGTTCACCGTCTGGTCGGCTATCGACTGGAAGACAGGCGGCCTGTCGGTGCCGCTGACCGTTATGCTCGCGGATTTGCTGTCGGTAAGCGAGCCGTCAGATACGGTGAAATTGACGGTATACGTCCCGGCCTGGCCGAACGAAGGAAGCCAGGAGAACTGTCCGGTGGAAGCGTCGAGAGCCGCGCCCTGAGGAAGATTGGAAGAGCTGTATGTGAGCGTATCGTTGTCAGGATCGGTCGCGCTGAGCCTGAAACTGATCACCGAGTTCTCGGCACCGCTCTGGGCCGATAGGGCGCTCAGGACAGGCGGCCGGTCGACATTGCTTACGGTGATGGTGACCGTCTGCGTATTGGTCCCCCCCCTCCCGTCAGAGACCGTGAAGACCACCGGGTAGCTCCCCGCCTGAGTATAGGCAGGGGTCCAGGCGAACGAGGCTCCGGTGAGGGTCGCTCCCGTGGGCATGCCCGAGCCGGAATAGGTCAGGGTATCGCCATCCGCATCCGAGGCGCTGAGCGTGAACGTCAGCGTCGAAGCTTCGGCGACGGTCTTGTTGCCGGCCGACAGGAAGACCGGAGCGTGGTTGGAGCCGGACGACGAGCTCACGTACTCGAACGGACCGATATCGAACGTGCCGCCCTGCGGCCTGGAGATGCCGTCAAAGTCCCTTGTGACTACGGAGCTGACGTCAGTACCCTTATTGATCAGCGGGCTCGATGACTGCAGATGGAGATCCCCTCCCGACGCGTTGACGAAAAGGGGATTGCTGTTGACGGCATGGCCATCCCAGCTGGGACCGGAACCGTTGCCGTAATAGCCGTTGTAATCGGCGGTGAAGGAATTGGCGCCGCCATTATCGATATAGCTGGAGCCTGAATAGTTGTTGAAGATGTTGTTCTTTATGCGGATAGTCTCGGGGGTGAAGCCGTACTGGCCCCCCACCCAGAGCGCTCCGCCGTTGGAGTTGTAGAACACGTTATTGTAGAAATCAACGGACCCGGACCAGACGTACGCCGCGTAGTAGCCGCCGCCGCATTTGATGAACTGGTTGTTATAGACCTTGGCGTTGGACCCCCCTGCCTGGGCGACGAAGCCCATGCCGCGCGCCAGGCCGTTGTTTCCGTCAAGGATGTTGTCGTGGATAAGGTTGCCGCTGAAAAGGTAACCGCCGCCGTCGGTGTTGGTGCTGATCAGCGGACCGACGTCGATATCGTTGCCGTAGATGTTGTTCCAGCCGAAATCGATGTTCGACGCGCCGTAGCCCAGGTACAGAAGATGCGAAAGCTTATTGCGGCTGGTCATGCCGTGCATCTTGTTACCGTAGATCTTGGAGTTGGTGCCCGTCGGGAAGATCAGGCCGTAGGCGAAATCCGAGCTGCCGATACAGTCGTTGTTGATGATCCTGTGGCCGTTCCCGCCGAGGCTGACGCAGCCGCGTCCCGCGCCCTGCAGGGTCAACCCCGCGACAACGTAGTAGCTGTTGCCGTCAGGCCATTCGAAATTCCCGGTCGGCTCGTTGGAATTGGCGGCGATCTTAGCCGTTTCGCCCGGGTATCCGACGAACGCGATCTCGTTGTTCGGCCCGCCGTCGACCCCGCGGATGGTGAAATTACAGTGGTAGCTGGTGTAGCCGTATTTATCGGAATAAGTGCCTGCCCGGAAATAGCAGGTATCCCCCGCTTTCCTTACATTATAAAAGCTGGCCGGGCTGCGCCAGGGGTCGGAGAACGTGCCCGAACCGGGATTATTGGGAGAACTGGCGCTGACGAAATAGATGTTGCCGGATCGAACGGTGAAGGGTACACCGTTAGAGGTACCGTCAGGAGTGGTCACCGCGATATTTCCGGTAGCGGCGTTGGGACCGAGCTGGAAACTGATCTTGGTGTCCGTCCAGACAGGGTAATTGTCCGCCTGTCCTCCACCGATGGTCACCTTGCCCGTCCCCTGGGATGAACCGAAGTTCTTCCCGACGATGGTGACGAAGACACCTTTATTGTTCTGTCCGCCTGTGTTGGGCCCGGACGACAGGTCTGAGAAGAAGACAACGGGAGTTGCCGCGAATGCCGATGCCGTCCCGGCGAGGATAAAGAACGCAGTGATCAGTGCTTTCCTGAACATCACAAATACCTCCTTTTAACAAGTCAACTTCGAATGTCAAAAATATATCATGGTGGGTCAGTTTTGTCAACAGTTTGTTGAAAAATAATAAACTCAGAATTTACACCTCCAGGTGAACGTTTAATCAAATTCTGTACTAAAAAAAATAGTCCGGGTAATTAGAAATTATTATATCGTAGATGAATTATATTCAAGCGCGGCTTGACAAAAAGGGTTTCATGTGATATAGTTAAGTAAAGTTTGTGAATGGTTTTATTAACTGAGGAAGGCAGACTATGGCTAAAACATCATCGAAGGATCTTCAGATAGGCACAAAACTCAAGCTTTTACGCGGGAATATGACGCAGGCGGAACTGGCCAGGCGTTCCGGCGTTGATAAAGCCATCATCAGCAAGATAGAATCCGGCAAGATGTCCGGGACGATCGAGTGCCACAGAAAACTGGCTGAGGTCTTCGGCCTGAAACTCTCGGAACTCTACGCTTTCCTCGAAGACGAGAAACCGGAGCCGGCTGAATTCCATCCCGGTAACCAGAAAGCCGACCTTTACCAGGATTTTCTCCAGATACTGACGACCATCCCCCTCGCGAAGAAAATACTTCCCACGTTCATCACGCTCAAGCCCGGAGAAGAGAAGTCACTGCCCGAGAGCAACAAGCAGGTCGAACGCTTCATCATCATACTTGAGGGCGAGGCTGATGTCGAGATCGACGGAAAAACCTACAGGATGAAGAAAGAGCCTTCTTACGAGAAAGGCGACAGCATCTATTCTACAAGCACGCAGAGATACCGCATAAGGAACACGGGAAACGCCAACGCCCGGCTCCTGATCGTCACCAGTCCCCCCGTCCTTTAGAGGACTCCAGATAAATAAAGAAGGGACAGATACGGCTTGCACTGGCAAACCATTATCTGTCCCTTCTTATTTCCGGTACGCGCCTTCTACAATAACGCCAGGTCGATCTCCGGAGGCTCCTCCAGGGTGGCCTTTATCGGGCAGTGCATCACGAACTTGAGGAGCGCCTCTTTCCGCTGAGGATCGATCTGTGCGCCCTTCAGGTCGATACGTACCTTGATCTTCCTCATCGAAAGCGGCCTTTCCCTCATACCCAGGAGCGTCATCTTCTTCTCCCTGACGAAATCGCTCTCCAGCTTCACCGAGAAATCCGTGATACCCAGCTTAGCGGTCTCGATGTATCTCTTCACGAAGTATCCTACGCAGGAACCGAGGCTGGCCAGCAGGACTTCCGCGGGAGAGAATCCTTTGCCCAGCGGCTCCACTTCCATCCCGTTCTCGCGCGCTTTTACCTTGAATATCGTTGTTCCCTTATTGTTCACCTCGACAGAATACATCGCCCCCTCCTCTTTTTCTTAATTTTACCATAAAAAGCGGGAATAAAATCCAAACAAAGCGGAATACGATGCCTTGCCGCCGTTGTCATCGTTATCGTATACTGATATATAAAATGTTTGTCAGGAGGTGCGGTATGACGGCGACAAAGGATAACGGGCTCATGAAACGGGCAGCCAGGATGTACTGGTCTTTCCTGTGGAAAAGGGCCGCGGTCAAAGCTTTCGTATATGACTTCAGACTGGGGATTCGTACGCGCGAAGAAGAGCCCAGGCGCAGGGATATCTACGTCGGGGAAAAGGATACGAGCGTTAACAAGGACATGCTCGCCTACGAAGGCATGTTCTACGGTACGCTCAAACGGATGGTCGCGCGCATCGAACCGGGGCCGGACGATGTCTTCATCGACCTGGGATGCGGCAAGGGCCGGGTCGTCTTCGTGATGGCTCAGCAGAGGCTCAGAAAGGTCATCGGGGTCGAACTCGACAACTCCCTGGTCTCTGCCGCCCGGAGGAATTATGCCACGCTCAGAAAAGCCCGCACTCCGGTAGAGATCGTTCACGCCGACGCCGCCGAATACCGTTTCACGGACGAGAACATCATATTCATGTACAATCCGTTCGGTCCGAAAACGATGGAAAAAGTCCTGGCTAACCTCAAAAGCTCCCTGGAAACCAATCCCCGTCCCATCCGGGTCCTTTACTATAACCCGCACCAGAAGGCAGTGCTGGACAGTCAGGACTGGCTGAGACTCGATTCGGGATCCCCGAAGGATAAGGCGGTTTTCTACTCTAACGCCCCATCGATAGCCCGTTCCTGAAGGCTCGCCCAGACCAGGCAATCCGACCGCGGGATCCGCCGCTCAAGTGAAAGCCAGTCCTGCGCGTCGAGCAACACCCGGTGCTGGGGATTATAGTAGGCTATCCTGACCTTCCGCGGCATCCGCTCGATCGAATCCCTGATGTTCTCCAGCACCGAGCGCAGAGTCATGAGCCCGAACGGGTTGAAGATGAAGACCACAGTCTCGTCCGTAAAACGGTATTGCGCGGCATCGCATCGGACAATGGAAGCGGGAGTTCGCGCCCCCTTCATGATACGCAGGTTCTCGCGCGCGCATCCGATAAGCCCATCGTCCAGTTCGACACCGATGATCTTCTTAAGCCTCAGGCGGGCGGCCGAGCAGACGACTCTCCCCTTCCCGCTCCCCAGGTCGATGAAGACATCCTCAGGGGACATTTTGAGGCCTGCGAATATGCGGCGCAGCCTGCCGTAATGAGTGGGCTCATACCTGACCATGTCCCCGTTCAGGCTGTTATCTACGGGCCGGAACCACTCTTCGGTCCGGATGCCCAGTTGTCTCTCATAGAAAGCCAGCTTCATCCTTCCCAACATCCTTTTCATTCAAAGCCTCCAGCATCACATCGACAACGATCCGGTACGCCTGGTCCCTGCTTACCGCTGAGCCTAACACCGCGCAGCAGGAAAGAAAGACCGAGTAGGAAACCACGGTAACCACGCCGCTGTCTGCCAGCAGCCCCGCGAAAGCCAGGACAGGGATGAGCGCCAACGACATGAGGCCCGCGTCCCTGGCGAGCAGGAATATCCGGTGAGCCCTGAGTATCGAAGGCGTCCGCTCATATCGTTTGTAAAAAGAGTACCATGAATACCTCTGCCCGTCCGCGTCCATGGGTATCCTGCCATCGGGGAACAGCGTTGAAAGACGGGCAAAACCGATCCTGCCGTCCCTGGGAACTATGATGGAGTAGGCCCGGCAGCCGGGGAAACGGTTCTTTACGCGCCAGAAAACAAAAATAGCTTTGAGGTCGGGATCGACAGCTTCCCCAACGGCAGCGGCAGCGGATATCAGGAATATCGCCCAGCCCGCCGCTAATGGGGTTATCTTCCCTGAGATAAAGAAGAACAGGCAGCACTGGCAGGCAAGATAGACGGCGAGCAAAGGGCGGTTCTTCTCGATCAGCGGCCGCATGCTTCCCTCCACCCCGCTCCGGCCGCGGGGCGGGAGCCCCTGAGCCTGAAATCGTTGTTCTTTTCGTCGACGAAACAGGGATCGGCATTAACCGCCCGCGCGTCGGTCTCGGGCCCGCTGCCGTTTCCGCTGTAGACGTTCGAACCGATGCCGGCGCCCGATCCCGCATCCACCGTTATGTACCGGCATCCCGGCTTGACCGAAAGGATATTACTGGAGATCATGACCTGTTCAGGAGTTGACCCGTGGCTCGAGTAGATATGGACTGCCGAAGGCCCCGCGCACCCTGAGACGGTGTTATGCTCGAACTCGACCGAACCTGAGATAGCATACAGCGCGATCGAGCAGTTCACGATGATGTTATTGTAGACGCTCGCCCTGGAACCGTGCGCCTGCTCGGCAAGACCGATTCCCCTGGCATTCCCGCCGCTCCTGCCCGCCCCGTCGATCAGGTTGTCGTGAATGAGAATATCGGCGAAGACGATCCTCTTCTCCCTCGCCCCATCCTGATTTACCAGGACCAGGGGACCCGCTCCTATATCGCCGGCGCCGATCACATTCCAGCCAATGTCGATATTTCTGGCCCCTCCTCCCACATAGACCGGATGAGAAAGCTTGTTGCCCGTAGCCATGCCCTTGAGCGTGTTACCCAGTATATCGGCGAACACAGCCTGCGTGACATGGATCATCGCGTAGGAAAACTCCATGCCGCCCTCGCAGATATTATTGACGATCCTGTTATGCCTGCCGCTGACGATCACGCTCCCCCTGCCCGTGCCCTTGAGCGTTAATCCCGAGATCACATAATGGTCTTTGGGCGATATCCACTCGAAACAACCGTTGGCCGCATCGCTTTTCGCCTCGAAGACCGCTTCCTCTCCCGGATACGCGGCCCAGACGATCTCCCGGCCCGAACTCGCAGTCGGAGCCTCATCGCCTATGCCGACATTGGCATGAGCACGGATGCTGCCATACACGCCCCGGTAGACCCCTTTGCGTATATAACAGGTATCGCCCGGTCTCATCGACCTGTAATAACTGGCTGGACTGCGCCAGGGATCCGCGAATGTCCCGCGCCCCGGTTCGCCTGGAGAAGACGCGCTGACGAACAGGATGCGCCCCGGCCTGACCTGAAAACCCAGCTTGTTCGAATCACCCCGGTCCGTATGGACCTGTATAGCGCCGGACCGCGCCTTGCGGCCGGGCTGGAAGACGATCCTCGAATCGCTCCAGCTCAGGCAGCTTGCGGCCTGCGCGCCGCCGATGCTTACCGATCCTTTGCCGCGCTCACTGCCGAAATGAGTCCCCCTGATCGTGATGAAAACACCATTGTTGTCCTTTCCACCGTAATTCGGTCCTGAAGTAAGGTCCGAGAAATAGATGCAGGGTTTGTCTGCGGCGCAGGCAAAAGACGTGATCGAAAGGAAAGCTAAAAGGATGACTATCTCTTTCATAATAAGAACTTCTCAAGCAGGACGCCGGCCTCGCCCATGAAGTCGTCCAAGGCCTTCAGATACCCTTCTTCCGGCTCGCCTGGAGGGACATGCACTGAGAACCTGACCAGGGCCCCTCCCGACCTTTTCCCCCTGATCCTGTTCAGGAGCATCCTCGTCCGGAAATCAAAATAGCTGCTCGTGCG